>JAGRHI010000094.1 GCA_020445045.1 Candidatus Competibacteraceae bacterium | reverse complement strand
GCCTTGTCTCGATCGTCACCGCCGGTCTCACCATCGCTATCGGCACCATCGGTCCAGCCCTGGCGTAAGGCCGGGCGGTGGCTCAATCCCTGGCTGCCATTGCCCAGCAACCGGACGAAGCGGCGACCTTGAGCCGCAGCCTGTTCGTCGGTCTGGCGATGATCGAATCCACCGCCATCTATTGCTTCGTGGTGTCGATGATCCTGATTTTCGCCAACCCGTTCTGGAACCACTTCATCGCCGCCGCTGGCCAGTAGCCATGCAGATCGACTGGTTCACCGTCGCCGCCCAGATCGTCAATTTTCTGCTGCTGGTGTGGCTGCTGAAGCGGTTTCTGTATCGTCCAGTGCTCGATGCCATGGCCGCCCGCCAACGGAACATCGCGGCGGCGCTGGAAGAGGCTCAGGCCAAGACCCAGCAAGCCGAAGTCGCGGCGCAAGCCTGTCGGGAGCGGCAGGCCGCGCTGGAAGCCCAACGCGAGGCGTGGCTGGCCGAGGCTCGCCAGGATGTCGCGGCGCGGCGTGAGGCGTGGCTGTCGGCGGCCCGGCGCGAGGTGGAGGTCCAGCGCGCCGACTGGCTGGCGGCCTGGCGGCGGGAGCAGGCGGAAGACCAGCGCGCGCTGCAACGGGAAGCCGTCCACCGCTTGACCGAAGCCCTCCGCCATGCCTTGCGCGAACTGGCGGACGCCGATCTGGAGCGGCGGATGCTCGAACCGTTGCTGACACGGCTGCGCGCCCTGGATGCGGGCAAACGCGCGGCGCTGGCCCAGGCCGCATTGGGCGGCTGCACCGTCACCACCGCCTTTCCTCTGGACACGGCGCTGCAACAATACTGGCGGACGGTGCTGCATGCACTGCTGGGCACCGAAACACCGCTCGGCTTCCGTCACGATCCGAAGGCCGCTTGCGGCATCACGCTGGAGATGCCCGGTCACCGTCTGGCTTGGACCCTGGATAGCTATCTCGACGGTTTCGGCGAAGCGCTCGCCCAGGTATTGAATGCCCAAGTAGCCATCGTGGCCGACGATCATGCCCGATCCTGAACTGTTCACGCCCTTCGATACGGTGCTGGCCGCCTATCGGCCCGCAGTCAAGGTGGTGGAAACCGGGGTGGTGGAGCGGCTCGGTCAGGGCATTGCCCAGGTCAACGGCTTGCCGGGCGTCGAGGCCATGGAACTGGTGCGTTTTCCCAACGGCATTCTCGGCATCGCCTTCAATCTGGACCCCGATGAGGTCGGCGTGGTGTTGCTCAACGACAGCAGCGGCCTCAAGGCCGGCGATCCGGTCGAGCGCACCGGACGGGTGGTGGATACGCCGGTCGGTTCCGCCTTGCTGGGGCGGGTGGTCAATGCCTTGGGCGAACCATTGGACGAAGCCGGTCCGCTGATGGCGGCCGAACGTTGGCCGCTGGAACGGCCGGCGCCGGCGATCATGCATCGGGCGCCGGTCAGCGTGCCGCTGGCCACCGGTATCAAGGTGATCGATGCCGCCATCCCGGTCGGCCGGGGCCAGCGGGAATTGATCCTGGGGGACCGGCAAACTGGCAAGACCGCGCTCGCCGTGGATGCCATCCTCAATCAAGCCGATCAGAACGTGATCTGCGTCTACTGCGGCATCGGTCAGCGCGGCACGGCGGTGGCGCGGGTGCTCGACGATCTGCGGCGGCGCGATGCCTTGCACCACACTTTCCTGGTGGTGGCCGCCGGCGAGGACCCGCCCGGCCTGCAAGTGCTCACGCCCTACGCCGCCACCAGCATGGCCGAATGGTTCATGGCTCAGGGTCACGACGTGCTGATCGTCTACGACGATCTGACCCGGCACGCCCAAGCCTACCGGGAGCTGTCGTTGCTGCTGCGCCGTCCGCCGGGGCGGGAAGCCTATCCCGGCGACGTGTTCTATCTACATTCCCGGCTGTTGGAACGAGCCACCCGGCTGCGCCCGGAGCATGGCGGCGGTTCGCTGTCGGCGCTGCCGATCGTCGAGACCGAGGCGCAAAACGTCGCCGCCTACATTCCCACCAACCTGATTTCGATCACCGACGGCCAGATCGTCCTGTCCCCGGACTTGGCCCGAAAGGGCATTCTGCCGGCGGTCGATGTCGGTCAGTCGGTATCACGAGTGGGCGGCAAAACCCAATTGCCAGCCTATCGCGCCATTGCCGCCGAACTGCGGTTGGCCTATTCCCAGTTCGAGGAGTTGGAAAGCTTCGCCCGCTTCGGTACCCGCTTGGATGCAGGCACTCGCCGAACCATCGAGCGCGGCCATCGGGTACGAGAAGTGCTGAAACAGCCGCAATACCAACCGTTGCCGGCCGCCGCCCAGATCGCGGCGCTGCTGGCGGTGACCGAGGGTGTGTTCGACCGGGTGCCGCTGGAACAAGTGGCGGCGGCGGAACAGGCGGTGCGGGAGCAGGTCGCCGCCCGCTGTTCCGACATCGGCCAGCGGATCGTCGCTGGAGGGTCGCTGAGCGACGCCGACCGGGAGGCGCTGCTGACGGCGGCACGGCTGGCGGTCGCCGATCTCGCCGCTGCTCGGCCCGAGTGACCACATGCCAGCCCTGGAAGCGCTGCGCCACACTCTCGCCACGGTTGGAGAGTTGCGATCCATCGTGCGGACCATGAAGGCGCTGGCGGCGGTGAGTATCCATCAGTACGAGCGAGCGGTCGCGGCGTTGACCGACTACGATCGCGCGGTGCGGCGCGGGCTGGCGGTGGTGCTGGGGGAACTGGCGGCGGAGGCCGGAGCGCGCGGCGTCGGGCTGGTGGACCCGCTGGACGACTTGCCGCTCGGTGGCAAGCCGGTCACTGGCGCCATCGTGTTCGGCTCCGATCATGGGTTATGCGGTCGGTTCAACGAGGCGCTGGCGGCGCATGTGGGAGCAATGCGGCGCGAATCGTCGGCGGCCTGTCGGGTGATGGCGGTCGGGGTGCGTCAGGCGGCGGCGCTGGAAGAGCAGGGACTGAGTCCCGAGCAGCGGTTCTACACGCCGGCCGCCGCCAGCGCCATTCACCAGACCGTGCGGCGGATACTGCCGCTACTGGAGCAATGGCGCACGGAGGGTGTGACCCAGGTATTGCTATTCCACAACCGCCATCGGGGCAGCGAAAGTCATGAACCCACCAGCACGCGGCTGTTGCCGCTCGACCCGGATGCCCTGCGCCGCCAGCCGTCCGCGCCGTCGCGTTCCCTGCCCGGTTACGCGGTCGGTCGCGCCGATCTGTTGGCCGCTCTGCTGCAAGAATGGCTGTTCGTGGAACTGTTCCGCGCCTGCGCCGAGTCGTTGGCCAGCGAACATGCCAGCCGTCTCTTGGCGATGCAGGCCGCCGAGCGCAACATCACGGACCGTTTGGCGGAATTGAACACTGCCTATCGCCAGCAGCGTCAGGAGGCGATTACCGGTGAACTGCTGGATGTGGTCGCCGGTTTTGAGGTGCTGGTGACGGCGGGCGATCGCCGTAAAAAAGCGCGCCGAGACGACGTGGGGGAAAGCGAAACATGAGCGGTGCCTACAGCGCGGCGGCGATTTCGTCTTGCAGAGCCTTGACGACGCTGATCGGGTCCTTGGCATTGCGGATGGGACGCCCCACCACCACATAATCGGCCCCATTCCTGATGGCGGCATGAGCGGACGCGACGCGTTTCTGATCGTCGTCCTGAATCGCGTCGTTGGTTCCTGGGCGGATGCCGGGCGTCACGATCAGAAACTTGTCGCCCAGCCCGTCCCGCAGGCGGGGGACTTCCAGGCCGGAGGACACCACGCCATCGCAGCCCAGGGCGAGCGCTTTCCGGGCTCGATGGTAAACCAGATCCTCGATGCTGCCGGTCATGCCCATCTCCCGCATGTCGGATTCGTCGAAGCTGGTGAGCACGGTCACGGCCAGGATTTGGGCGCTGCCTCGTTCCTGCACGGCCGCGCGCAGAATCGGGTCGTTGCCATGCACGGTGATGAAGGTCGCGCCCTTGTTCTTCAGTTCCCGAACCGCCAGGGTCACGGTCTCGGGGATGTCGAAGAACTTCAGATCGACCATCACCTTGTGGCCACGCCGCAAGATCATGTCGATCGTGGGGAAGCCCCCCGCCAGGAACAGTTGCAGCCCGACCTTGTAGAACCGGACCCGATCGTCCAGACGATCCAGCCAGCGTTCGGCTTCATCTTTCGAATCCACGTCCAGCGCGAAGATGATGCGCTCGTCGAGAGGGATCGGTTTTGCCATGTTTCGACTCTTACGGGTGGAATTGCAAGGACTGTCGCCGCGATACGGAAGGCGCGCATGGGTAGAGAGGTCACGCGCCTTGCCGCTCGCGCATATGCATAGGGTAACGTCGAGAAAGCGCGAAGGGCAACGAATGAGTCCAAAAACGAAAACGCCCCACGAGATGGCGGGGCGTTGCTTGATCTGGCTCCCCAGCGCGGACTCGAACCACGGACCCGGTGATTAACAGTCACCTGCTCTACCGACTGAGCTACTGGGGAATTGAAAGGAGAAGAATCATATTGATCCTCCATCGTGCTGTCAATCCCCGTTCAACGCTTGATCAGAGCACTACACTGTCTGGTTCTGGTGGGAGTAGGCGGGTTTGGATGAACCGGGTCTTGCGGAGTGGGCTGTGAATCGCTGGCGAGCGATGAGGGATCATCGGCTATATTTTGAAGGCAAGAACTTGTTCGACATTGCCGTTCACTCCGATCGGGTTTACCCATGGCCGCCTGTTGTCCGTTCTGCAACCTGCCGCAAGAACGCATTGTCGTTGCTTCCGAGCACATGCGCGCAATCCGCGATGCCTTTCCGGTGTCGCCGGGACATACGCTGCTGCTGCCGCGCCGGCATGTGGGATCGCTGTTCGATCTGACCGTGGTGGAGTGGGTGGAACTGGGTCAGTTGCTGGCGCGGGTCCGCACGGCATTGCAGGCTGAATTTCGGCCGGACGGTTTCAATGTCGGGGTCAACGAGGGCGACGCCGCCGGCCAGACGGTGCCGCACCTGCATGTGCATCTGATTCCGCGCTACCGGGGCGACCGGCCCGACCCACGCGGTGGGGTACGTTGGATCTTTCCGGACAAGGCACGGTATGGGTCGTCGTGAGCGGGCGTGACGGGGAAATCGCTCAAATCGCCGTGAGAAACGGCGCGAGCAGATGGGCACAGGGTTCGGGATCCTCCAAGTGAGGATGGTGTCCACCGGGCAGAATTTTTACCGTCAGATCGGCGATGCGGGCATAGCGTTCTTGCATGTACGCCCGTTTGACCAGATAGCCATCCGCGCCACAGATCAGTAGCGCCGGCGCCACGATACGCTCCATGTAGGCCAGGATTTGCGGTTCGCTCAGATACAGCGGCGAGACGAAGCGCAGCCGGGGATCGGTGCGCCAACCGAAACCGCCGTCGATCGGCCGCACGCCGCGCTCGACCAGAATCGCCGCCGCCGCCCACGACAGGCCACTGGCCTCGCAACGCGCCTGAATCGCGGCTTCCAGATTCGCATAAACCGGCGGGCGCTTGCGTGGCAGGGCGTCCATCTGCTGAATGGTCTTGCGCAGGTTGGCCGGACCGTCGGCGGGGTCGCTGGTCGGCGGCCCCAGGCCCTCGACCATCGCCACCCGGCCGATCCGTTCCGGCAGGGTGGCCGCGACGAAACTGGCGATACCGCCGCCCAGGGAGTGGCCGAGCAGGGCGAAGCGGTCCCAGCCTAGCGCGTCGGCGGCGGCGACCACATCGGGAATGAAATCCACGAAATGATAATGAACGCCCGCCGGTCGATGGTCGGAGCGGCCGTGTCCGGTCAGGTCCAACGCCACCAGTCGTACATCGGGCAGCAGCGGCGCCAAGGCGTCGAAGCTAGCGGCGTTGTCGAGCCAACCGTGCAGCGCCAGTACCGGAACGCCATCCGGCGGACCCCAGACCCGCGCCGCCAGCCGTAGATGGGGGGTTTGCAGTTCCAGTTCTTCCGACATCGGCGGATGGCTCTCAAACGCCGGGTGGGTAATCCCAACCCGGATCGGCCGGGAACAGGTTGGCGTATTTCACGCTGCCGCGTGGTTCCGCCATCATCTCGGCCACGGTGTCGCGCCAGCGCGCGTAGTGGGCGGTTTCCTTGTGTTGGGCCGTGGCCTCGACCGTGCGGTAGACCTCGACCAGCACGAAGCGGGTCGGATCGTCGGCCTGCTGAATCACATCGAAACGGGCGATCCCCGCTTCCTGGATGCTGTGGCGGGCGTTGTCCAGCGAAGCTTCCTTGAAGACCTCGACGCAATCCGGTTTGACGTGGACGAAGACATGGACAATCAGCATGATGTTTTCCTCGCTTTGACGGGAATTTCCCCAGCCGGGGGCGGAAGGGGGAACAACGTTGAGAATATCCGGGTGCGCGCCCGCCCGTT
>JAGRHI010000428.1 GCA_020445045.1 Candidatus Competibacteraceae bacterium | reverse complement strand
GGATCGAAGGCAGGCGACTACCGGGACGCAACAGGCGTTGATCGATACGGTGGCGCAGCCCGCTGACCAAGCGCTCGACCAGGGTCGTCCCCGCTTCACCGCTCAGCAGCGTCCGGGAAATCAACGGCTCTGGATCGGTGGATACCGCCGGTGTGGAGGGAGTTTCATCAAGTGTCATGGCGGCGACTCCAGGCCAGTGGGGGATAACTACCCAGTACAGAAGAGTTGATTGTCTTTAAAATTGTATCTGCACTGTACTGGTTTTCCGGGTTAGTGTAGCTCCCAAGATCCCCGTTGAGGAGTTGCCATCATGTCGCCGGAATCCCTTTCGCTAGCGCCCTGGATCGCGTTGGCGCTGTTTATCTTCGCCACGTCGATCACTCCCGGACCCAACAATCTGATGTTGACCGTCACTGGCGCTCAGTTTGGTCTGCGCGCCACGGTGCCGGCAATGGCCGGTATTCTGGCGGGCATGAGCTTGTTGATCGGGCTGGCTGGCGCCGGGGTGGCGACGCTGCTACTGACGGCGCCGGGACTGGAACCGGCGCTGCGCGCGCTGGGATTGGGCTATCTGCTGTGGCTGGCGTGGAAGCTGTGCGCGCCCGATGCCCGGTTGGACTCGCGAGTGATCCGCCGGCCGCTGACCATGACCGAGGCCATCCTGTTTCAGTTCGCCAATCCCAAGGCGTGGATGATGGCGATGACCGCCGCCTCGACCTTTTTGCCCGGTTTGCCGCCGGCCACGTCTGGCGACCAAACGACGGCAACCCTGGCGGTGGCGTTATGTTTCATGCTGATCGGCGGTCCGTGCATTGCCTGTTGGGCGATCCTCGGCGCGGCGTTGCAGCGCTGGCTGCGGCAAGGTTCGCGGTTACGCCGGTTCAACATCGTCATGGGGCTCCTGCTTGCGGCCACCGCGCTGGGTATGGTGTGGATCTAGGCGTCTGTCGAACCGTTGAGGGGCTTGCATCGCTGAAAACTAGATTCGGCGAGTTCGCCCTGAACGATTTTGGTTCAATGAGATCTCCCGTGCAGGCCACAAGATGTAGTGGTGTGAGTTTCACGCCCAAAGCCGTGGACCCTCGATATCCAGCCACAACCGGCGGAACAGTTCGACCGGATCATCATCGCCACCGACACCCCGGATTATCTCAGCCCGGCCACGGCGGCGGTGGTGCAAGCCAAGCTGGGGGCGCGCCGCGCCGGGGTATTCGACGTGAACAGCGCCTGCGCCGGTTGGGTCATCGCCCTGGACATCGCGGCGAAGACGCTGGCCACCGAGCCCGACGAGCGCTTCGTGCTGGTGATCGGGGCGTATGGCATGAGCCGGTTTCTGGACTGGGGCGACAAGAAGACCGTGACCCTGTTCGCCGACGGCGCGGGGGCGGTGGTGGTCGGCGCCGGCTCGCAACCGGGTTGGCTGGCCACCGCGATGGCCGCCGCCGGCGAGTACCACGATGCGCTCGGTATCTACACCGGCGGTGTTTTCCGGCCAGCCAGTCTCGCCAACCTGGAACGATACGGACCGCCGACGGTGCA
>JAGRHI010000427.1 GCA_020445045.1 Candidatus Competibacteraceae bacterium | reverse complement strand
GGGTACTCTGGCCGAACAACCGCGCCTCTCCCGCCTCCGGGGGAATCTGCCGGGTTTCCCGATACAACGCCTCGCGCATCAGGCGCATCCCCGGAATGATCACCCCGCCCAGATGCCGGCCATCCGCCGCCAGGGCATCGATGGTGACCGCCGTGCCGCAATCCACCACGTAGCAAATCCGATCGGTCAGCGCCCGCGCGGCGATCATCGCCACCCAGCGATCCGCGCCCATCCGTTCCGGCTCGGCGTAGGAATTGCGAATGCCGCAAGCCGCCGCCGTCGAGACCACGAACTCCGTCTCAATCCCCCAGCGTCGAGTGATCCATTCCGCCAAACCGGCGCGGGCCTCGGGTCCGGCCACGCTGACGATCACCACCCGTGCCGGTTGTGGCACATCCGCCCATAATCGGGCCGCGAGCCCGGTCCAGGTCTCTTCGCCGCGGCTGGCCTGACCGCGCCTCGGGAACTCGCCCCCTTCGCAGGTGGCCCACTTGACCCGGCTGTTGCCGACATCCGCCAGCAGAATCACGGTTCAAGCCTCAAACCGATCTCTCCACCCAGATAGGTGTTCACTCGACCGTCCGCGCTTTCCAACAACAGCGCGCCGCTGGCATCCACGCCACGGACGATGCCAGTCACGGCGGCGTTCGGCAGGCGCAGTCGCACCCGGCGACCGGCCATCAGGTCGAAACCGGCCCATTCCTGGGCCAGGTCGGCGAAACCACCTTGCTCGAACCGGCCAAATATCTCCACCAACTCATTGATCAACAGCGCGGCCAAGCGATTGCGGGACATCCCTGCAACGCCCAGAATTTCCCGCAAATCGACCCAGGGTTGATCGATGGCCAGCGCCGCCTGGCGCGGTAGCGACACGTTCAGGCCGATGCCGGCCACGACATGCAGGGTGCCCGCGCTGGCGCCGGATTCCAACAAGATTCCACCCAGCTTGCGTTCCCGCCACAGCACATCGTTCGGCCACTTCAGCCCGACCTCCGTCACGCCCAACGCCCGCAGACTCCGGGCCACGGCGATGCCGGTCGCCAGACTCAATCCGCTCAGCGCCGCCGGCTGTCCGTCGAACCGCCACAGCAGCGAACCGAACAACCCGGCGCCGAACGGCGACACCCAGGAGCGCCTCAGGCGGCCCCGCCCCGCGTGTTGCCGCTCGGCCAGGCAAACCGCGCCGCCGGGCCATTCCTCCCCGGCCCTGGCCAGTAAATAGGTATTGGTGGAATCCAGCAGCGGATACACTTCCAGCCGACTCAATCGGGTCCGAGTCTCATCGCTCAAGCCGGCAGCGATTCGCTGGCGGTCGAGCAGTTCCAGCGGTTCCGCCAAGCGATAGCCGTCGCTCGGCAAGCCGCGTGGCTCCAACCCCAGATCCCGCAAGGCCCGCACCGCTTGCGCCAGCGCCGCCGGATCCATCGACAAACGCTCGACAAGTTCCCGTTCGGTGTGCGCCGCGCCATCCGCCAGAACCGCCAGCAACGCCTGTTCGAGTGCCGTATCCGTCATGGTTGGTCGCCTGTCGCCTCGTCACCACCCTCAATGCCGCAACGAAAAACCGCCTTGCCCGGCGAGGAGAAAGGCGGCGGTTTCGCGGCTTATCCGAACGGCTCGCGCGGCGCGCCGTCCAGGGAAAAATCGTGGAAGGCTTAGAACAAGGTGCTCCAGGGCACGACCGACAGAAAGCTCAGCCAAGCGGCAATCAGCAGCGCAATGATGATGACGAGCGGGAAGTTCTGAAAGGTAAACATCGTTGTTCTCCTTGCGGTTTCTATTGAAATATTAAATCAATTCTCTCTATCATTCAATGATTTATTATCATCTTGTCGCTGACCGTACTGGGGGATGCGTGGATCGTCGTCGTCCATCAGGATGCGGT
>JAGRHI010000093.1 GCA_020445045.1 Candidatus Competibacteraceae bacterium | reverse complement strand
CTTCAGGGCGGGGAGGATGTCAACGACTAGGAACTTGGCAATGGCCCGTTTCTGATTGATCGTGACCTTGCGATAGCGGTTGCCGCTCTTCTTGATGTCGCCAATCGTGGCGGCGATGGAGCGATGCTTGTCATCGCCCACTTTTGCAACCAGGTCCAGAATCCCCTTGTCTTCGGCGACCGCCATCAGAATGATGATCGGATTGCCTTTCTGGAAAGAGTCGTTCTCGATGCGTTCGACCAACTCTCTTTCGTATTCGAATTCGTTCATCTCTCTCGCTCCCGCTGGATTTTCGCCCCGCCGCGTCGGCTGGCATGTGCGTAGAGTATAGGAGCTGAGTTCCTATGTCAATTGTTTTGTGAGTAAGTCGGCGCAAAAAATGCGGGTGCGTGAAGCCTAACCCCGGTTTAACACTGAAGTTTTTCGGTATTCATCCCATCAACGGGGACGTTTCCACGCCGAAATCAGCGGTTTTTTGACCAGCCGGCCGCGCGAAAGGCCATTTTCAGGCGCGCAACCAATGCCGCCGCTACCTTACCACTCCAAAAAATCTTTAAACGCGCCACGGCGTTTTTAAACGCGGTCTGAGCGATTGCGGGCGGGCATCGAAGCCCGCATAATCCCCCCGAGCGCCGCAACGGCGCCACCCCCCCCTCAAATGCGCTTTTAAAGCCCTTTAATATCCCTCCCCCCGCGCGATGGGCACCATGCGGCCCATGAACCTTGCTCGCGCCCTCAACATTGCCCTGGACGCCACCCCGCCGGACTGGGTCCAACTGCTGCCCGCCGGACCGAACATCGTCGGCACCGACGGCCGCGCCTGGATACTGGACGACCCGGCCGCCCTGGTCACCGCCATCCAGCAGCGCGGCAAGTCGCTGGTCATCGACTGGGAACACGCCAGCGAGCACCGCGCCCCGCGCGGATTGGACGCCCCAGCGGCTGGATGGATCGATAGCCTGGAGGTGCGGGACGGCGCGATCTGGGGGCATGTGGAATGGACGCCCCGAGCGGCTCAGCAAATCCGCGACCGCGAGTACCGCTATCTCTCCCCGGTGTTCAGCTACGAAAAGACCGGCGGTCGCATCCGCGCGCTGAATAGCGCCGGCCTCACCAATCAACCGAATCTCCCCCTGAAAGCCCTCAACCGCGAGGAATCGCCCATGCCCTTACCCGCCGCCCTGTGTCGGGCGCTCGATTTGCCGGAGGCCGCATCTGAAAGCGATGCCGTGGCCGCCGTCACCGCGATCCGGCAGCGCCTGACCACGGTCAACGCCGAACTGGCCACTGCATTGAACCGCGCCGACACCCCGCCGCTGGAGAAATTCGTCCCGCGCGGCGACTACGACGCCGCCCTGGCCCGCGCCACCAACGCCGAACAGCAGCTCCAGACGCTGCAAACCGATCAGCGGAAAGAGAAGGTGGACGCGCTGATCACCAAGGCGCTGAACGCCGGCCAAATCACCCCCGCCACCCAGGACTACTACCAGGCCATGTGCCAGACCGAGGGGGGTATCGCCGAGTTCGAGAAATTCATCGCCAAGGCGCCGGCCATCATCGGCGGCGAATCCGGCTTGGGCGGCAAGCCGCCGGGCAGCCCGTCGGGCGCATTGACCGACACGCAAAAGGCCATCTGCCAGAGCATGGGCATCAACCCGGCGGACTACGCCAAGAATATTAAGGAGGCCGCCGCATGACCGCGCTCGCCGACGGACGCAACACCCCCTACCGGGAGGGCAGCCGCTACAGCCTGCCGGTCGCCGCCGCCAAGACCTTGTACCCCGGCGCGCTGGCCGCGCTGGACGCCAGCGGCAATGTCACGCCCGGCGCCACCGCCACCGGCCTGAAAGGGATCGGTCGGGTGGAAGCCCTGGCCGACAACGGCAGCGGCGCGGCGGGCGACATCCGCGCCGACATCCGGCCGGGCATCTATCGCTGGGAGAACAGCACCAGCACCGACGAAATCACCGCCGCCGAGGTGGGCGACACCTGCTACATGGTGGACGACCAGACCGTCGCTAAGACCGACGGCGGCTCGACCCGTTCCCCGGCCGGCACCATCATCGACGTGGACGACCTGGGCGTGTGGGTCGCGTCCGGCCTGACTATTTAAGGAGGCGCACTTATGATCGTCACCCCCACGAATCTGGCCGACATCAATGTCGCCTACGACCTGATGTTCCAGCAGGGCGTTGGATCGGTCGCGCCGAGCTGGCCGCGCATCGCCATGACGGCGCCCAGCAGCGGCACCAGCACCAAATTGCCGTGGCTCAAAAACATCCCCGGCCTACGCCGGTGGATCGGCGACCGCCAGTTCCATTCGCTGGCCGCCGGCGGCTACGAGTTTCCGAAAGTTGAGTACGAGGATTCCGTCAGCGTGCCGCTACGCGACATCGAGGCCGACCAATATGGGGTCTATGCCACCTATATGCGGCTAATGGGCGAAGGCTACGCCGCGTTCCCGGACGAGAAAATCTGGGGCGCGCTCGCGGCCGGTTTCGACACTAATGGCCATGACGGCGTGCCGCTGTTTTCCGCCAGTCACCCGGTGATCGGCGCCGACGGCAAGAACAAAACGGTCAGCAATCTGCAAACCGGATCGGGCAGCGCCTGGTACCTGATGGTCTCCAATCGCGGCGTCAAGCCGCTGATCTGGTCGGTCCGCAAGGAAGAAGGCTTCAAGCCCTTGCTGCCGCCGGAGCTGATCGATCGCGAAAAGCGGATGGACTACGGCTGCTACGTCGATGCCGGCGTCGGCTACGGGTTCTGGCAACTGATCTTCGCCTCGAAAGCCACGCTGGACGCCACCAACTACGCCGCCGCTCGGGCCGCCATCATGAATTTTTACGGCGACCACGGCCGCAAGCTGGGGCTGGTGCCCGATTTGGTGGTGTGTTCCGCCGCCGACGAAGGCGCGGCGCGCAAAGTCGTCAAGAACAGCCTGGCCAGCGGCGGCGGAACCAACGAGTGGGCGGGGACCGCCGACGTGCTGGTGTCGCCCTGGCTGACCTAAGCCGTCATGACCTACGCCACCCAAGCCGACATCGAGGCGCGCTATCCGGGCGAGCTGGCTCAGGCCGGCCCGCGCGATGGCGCTGGCGACCTCGATGCCGTGGCCATCGGCCGGGCGCTGGTCGTCGCGGACAGCCTGGTGGATATGACGCTGCGGACAATCGGCTGGGCGGTGCCGCTGGCCGATCCCGCCCCGGACTGGGTAGTCGAGATCGCGGTCGATCTGGCGCTCTATACCGCCACGCCCACCGCGCTCGCCAGTCAGGACGATTTCGCCGACCGAGGCAAACGATTTGATGCCGCGCTGGAACGCCTGAGAGCGATTGCGCGCGGCGATATCTTGCCGCCGCGCCCCGCCGATCAAGCGGCCGTAACGACCGTTTACACGTCCAGTAAACCCCGTGTATTCGGGCGGGGGGCGCTATGAGCGCATTGACCCTCAGCGCCGCGCAGGCCGCCGTGGTCGCCGGTTTGACCGAGCGCTATACCGACTTTGCGGTCGAGCTGCATGGCGGCAACTTCTCGGAACGCGAACTGCCGTTTTTGCTCGGCAAGGCGCCCGTCATCTTGGTGTCTTGCGCGAAAGTGCTCGATTTCCAGACGCTGGGGCCGGATGGCTGGAAAGGCACCTTGCAGTGGACGTTGGCCGTGCTGGCCACGGACACGGCGACGACCCCGCGCGCCGCCATGGCGCTGGACACGATTTTCGACCTGTTGCGCTGGGTGCCCAGCCAGCGCTGGGGGCTGCAAGAAGCCGAGCTGCCCGACCCGGAGTCCATGGCCAACGCCGACAACCTCTACACCGGCCACGTCAATGCGCTGCGCGTGGCGCTGTGGGGGACGGGCTGGAAACAAACTTTTCAAACCTTGTATTGATTGATGGAACGGTCGCCGGAACCGGCGCCGCTCCAGGCTCGTCGTGAGACGCCCTTTCCCTCGCTGGAGACCCCGCCATGGCTTTTGACCATCGCCCGCTTTATATCCAATGCAAGATGTATTTTGGCCTGTGGGCCGGTGATGTTGCGCCCTCGCAATTTATGGGGCCGATCAACATCACCAAGTTGGAAACGACCCCCATCAAGCAGGAAGACGACGACCTCGTCTCCAACATCGCCGGCGGCGTCGGCGAGGTCCTGGACAGCGTGCCGAAGCCGACCGAGGCGGGCACGCTCAGCATGGAATTCAACTCCATGCCCACGGATTTGCTCAACCTGGTCATCGGCGCCGACGAGTCGGCCCTGGCGCAGACCGGGGCAACGATAACCAATGTCACGGTTGATACGGCGCTCAATATCTGGGTGCCGTTGGGGTATGAGTACATCAGCTCGACCGGTTTCTCGCTGGCTACCAGCGGCGATGTTGCCGTGGATAGCTCGAAATACGTGGTCGATTACGTGAGCGGTCTGATTATGGCCGTGCATGCCGATGCCGTGGGTACCGGCATGAAGCCGGCGTTTACGACCGAAACCGCTGCCGGAGAAACTTATGACGCCGGCAAGGCCAAGAGCGCCTATTTGATGCTGCGCGGGGCGGCTTACGAGAAGCGCACTGATAAATGGGGTCAGTTGCAGGTGCATAAAGCCTCGGTTTCGAACAGTGCGGCGCAGGATTGGGTCAAGGGCGGATGGATGTCCGGCACGCTGGGCGGGAAGCTGCTGACCCCAATCGGGTATAACTCGCCGTATCGTTTCGTCGCTCGTACCTCCTGATCATCGCCATTTAAAGGGCGTTCAAATGGCGATCACGGTCGGCTCGCTGATCCTGCCGGACGGGCTCCATTGGTCGGACGAGTACCAGTGGAGCCCGATTGCGCAAAGCATCGAATTCGGCCTCACCGGCGCCCAAATCATCGATCTGGGCGAGAAACAGGACGGCCGGCCGATCACGCTACGCGGGGTCAAGGACGGCAACAGCCACAGCGCCCTCATCGCGCGCGATCAAACCTACCGAGGCTGGTCGAGCGTGGAGGCGCTGCGGGCTGCGTTGTGGGCTGTGGCTGCCGAGTTCACCCTGACTCTTCACGATGGCCGCGCGTTTAACGTCGTGCCGCTGCACGACGGCGAAGGGCCGCTCATCGTGACCCCGCTCTCGGTTTTCAAATCGTTCCCGCCGCCCAACCCCGGAGCGGCGCATCTCTATTTTCTTGATTCGATCCGGTTCGTGACCAAGGCGGTGGCATAGCCATGGCCAGTCCCCGTAATCTCGCGCTCCAGTTCGTCATCAAAGCCAAGGACAGCGCCACGGGCGTGTTCAAGGCGCTTTTCGGCTATTTGGACTCCGAGATTTCGGTCACCGCCGGCAAAGTCAGAGACGCCTTTTCCAATCTGTTCGGCGGCGGACTGGACGGCGCGATTGAGTTCGAGGCCCAGCTTGACAAGGTCCAGGCCAAGGGCGGCTACACCGCCGAGAGCATGGAGCAGCTCAAAAAGGCCGCTGTTGATGTCGGTGCCAAGCTCGGCCTGACCGGCACCGAAGCGGCGCAAGGCATGGAGTCCCTGGCCGCCGCCGGGCTCAATGCCACGCAAGTCATGCAAGCCCTGCCGCCGGTGCTGGCGCTGGCCAAGGCCGAAGGGATCAGCATGGACGCGGCGGCGGAGAAACTCTCCGACTCGCTGTCGATCATGGGGCTGGGCTTCGAACAGGCCGGCACAATGGCCGATGTACTGGCCAAGGGCGCGAACGTCAGCACCACCAGTGCCAGCGCCTTGGCGCAAGCCCTATCCACCGCCGGCGGTATCGCCAAAACCGCCGGACTCAATCTGGAACAGACCGTCGCCGCGCTGTCGGCACTCGCCAACGCCGGCATCAAGGGTGAGCGGGCCGGCACCGCGCTGGCCGCCATCCTGACCCAGCTCACCAACCCCGCCAGTGCCGCGAGCAAAGAGCTGTCCGCGCTGGGCATCACGACCCGCGACTTGGGCGAGGTCGTCGGCCAACTAGCGGCCAAGGGCGACGCCAGCAACGCCGCGATCTTGGCGTTCGGGGAAACCGCCGGTCCGGGGCTGCGGGCATTGATCGGGCAGGGTCAGCAATCCCTGCTTGACCTGACCGGGCAACTCAACAACGCCGACGGCGCGGCGCAACAGGCCGCCGATGGCATCGGTGGCAATCTGAAAGGTGCGCTAACCGCGCTGCAAAGCACTTGGGATAACATCAAGACCGCGTTGCTGGAGCCGGTCCTTCAGCCGTTGACCGAAGCCGCCAACGAAGCGGCGGCCTCGCTTAATGCTGGCCTGAACGAAGGCGCGCTTAAGCCTGTTCAGGGCGCAATCAAGGCGTTTGCCACCAACACGATCCAAGCGGTTCGTGACTTTATCGGCAGTTTTGACTTCGCGTCGAGCAAGCAAGCCGTCGACGAGTTCGCGAAGGATGCCGAGGCCGCGTTCGGCAAGATCGGGAGCGCCGGACGTGCGGCCGGCGATGTCGTGACCATCGCCTGGAACGCGGTGACCGCTGGATTCCGCACTGTCGGATCGGCGCTGTTGGCGGTCGCCGCCAGCGCGGTGCAAACGCTGGCCAACATGGAAGAGGTGGCCAGCAAGATCGGGCTGGGCACGCAACAGCGCGCCAACGAACTGCGCGAAACCGCCAACGGCTTGCAGGCCAAAGCGACCGAACTCATCGATCAGGTGGCGACGGACGGGCGGGAGCTGCAAGCCGCCTACGACCGGCTCACCACTAGCACCGACGGCGCCGCCGCCGCCAATCAGCGCCTCAAGGACAGCCTGCCGGCCGCCGAACTCCAGACCATCAACAAATCGCTGGCCGATTACGCGGCCATCGCCGAACGCGCCAATCTTGCCGCGCAGCAAGCTCAAAAGGACTTTTTCGCCGGCAAGATCAGCATGGAGCAACTGGCCGCCGCCGCCGATGCCGCCGCCGCGACAACCGATGCTCTGGTGGAAGCGACCCGCCGCAATGCCGAACAGCAGGCCGCCGCCGCCGCCGCCGGACAAAAAGCCGCTGCCCAGCACAAGGCCACCGCCGTCGAGCTGCAAGCCGTGGCCACGGCCAGTCAGGACGCGGCGGATCAGCAGGGCAAATATACCGGCGCGCTGGAGCAGGCCAGCAACGCCAATTCCGAGGCGATCCGCGCGGAACTCGATCTAGCCCTGGCGAAAGGGGATGTCGCGACCGCCGCCGCGAAATCGGTGCAGCTCGCTCAGTCCGAGGTGGATTGGGCGCGGCGTATCGCCGATGCCAAGGCCACCGAAGCCGCCGAACTGCAAAAAGTGGTGGTGGCGCAGCAGGCGTACTTGGCCGCCGTGGGCGGCGGAACGGCGGCGCAGCAGCAGGAATTGCAAATCCTGCAATTGAAGGTTGGCGCGCTTCAAGCCGAAGCGGCACAAGCGGGCGCCACTGCTGAAACCAAGGCGCTGGCCGCGCAACAGACCCAGCAAAACACGGAACAGACCAAAGAAAGCACGGCAGAAACCGAGCACCATATTGTCGCACTCAAGAAAGACAGCGAAGAGCAGCAAGTCAACACCAAGCACACCAATGACGGATCAGTGGCGGCGGCTGGCTTGGCGAATCGGTTGCAGGAACTACGCGGCGAGATGGACAAATTGTCCGAATCGGCGCGGTTGTACTTCGAGGCTCAAAACCAGTGGAACTTGGCCCGCGTCGGCATCGAGGGGTCGGCGAAGGCGGCGCGTGATGCGGAAGCTGCTTTCCAAAACCTGGGCGACTCGGCCGGCAAGGCTTTGGCCGGCTACAACAAGGAAATCGCGTTCGCGCAAGAAGGAATTGATCGCTGGAAAGACAAGCTGGGATTTGCAACCACTGGCTTCGAGAAATTCGAGTCCTCGATGGAGTTGGCGGCGCTGCAAACCAAAAAGCTATGGAACGAGCAGGCGCGCGATGCAGAGATTGCCCGGCAATCCATCGAGCGAATGACCGAGTCCGGCAATATCCAGATGGGCGTGCTGAAACAAGCCATTCAGGGCGTGAATGGCGGGTTCACATTGCTCGATCAACAAGACCTGTCCAACCTGCAATCCGCCATCGATGCCGCGAACGACAAGTTGCGCGAAATGCAGGCCGAGGCCAGCGTTGCTCGCGATGAAATCGCTCGGCTGAACGCCGAAATCGCCGCCGAGCGTGGGGACACTGAAAAAGCGGCGCTGCTACGCCAGCAACTCGATTACCAAAAGGCCCTAGCCGAGATCGAAGCCAAACGGAATCAGGCCGAGCTGGAAGGTAATGGCCAACTGGTAGCGCTCTACGACGAGCAAATCCGCAAGCTGACCGAGCTGAATGCGTTGAAAGAAAAGAACATCAAGGCCGATGCCGACGCCGCCAGACAGCAGGCCGCGAACAACAACTCGGCCACCGCCTTGCCCGGCGGCACCGGTGCGGCGGCCCTGCCCAGCGCTTCCGGCACCAGCGCTCGCACCTACACCCTCAATTTAACGGGCGTCAACGGCCGCACCTTGCCGGCCACCACGAACACCGACCCCGCCAGTTTCCTTGACGAACTCGAACGCGCCCAAGCGCGGAGCCTGCGCTGATGACTATCACTGTTGCCGACCTGAAGATTTTCCAGTCCGAACGCATGGCCGACAACGCCGACGGTGGCGGGCGCATGACCGCGAACGCCGTGGTGTCTGGCGCCGAGAACCAAATTTTTGACGACGTGACCGACGTGGACCGGGCGGCCGGCGACGTGAGCATCCGTAAAGTGTTTGCCGCCGTCACTTCGGCCAACACCGACAAGTACCTGGATGCCGGGGTGTGCGTGTTTTCGCGGCCGGCGGATCCCGCCGTTTCGGTCGCGGCCTTCTCGACCGGCGATTTTTACGACGAACGCGACGACCTCAGGGCGCGGCTGGAGCAGACCATCAGCCGAGGCGCGCGTTGGCATGGCTGGCTGTGGGGGCAGCACCTGGAGGGGCAGCGGGCCGTGGTCCTGTGGCAGCGGGTGGAAGCCGAGTTGCCGGCCGTCGGCTTCCGGCTGGAGCTGGTCGCCAAGGCGGGCACGGTCGAGCAGTACACGCAGTTCCTCTGGATCACCCGAGTGCAGAACGAGCTGCGCAACATTTACGAGGGCGGCACGACCTATCAAGTCCGAGAGGTCACCTGCGAGATCGCCGAACCGTTGACCGAGGATTACCTGGGGTCCGATCCGTCGAAAAACGATCCGTCCGTCTCCACGCTGACCGCGCTGCTGTACGAGACCCGCTACAACGCCGAGGCGGTGCCGCTGTTCGGCGTGATGCCCACCACCGCACTGGCGGAAACCGGCGATTTCAGCGTGAGCGTGGACGATCTGTACCTGCCGATCATCCCCACCAGCCTAACTGAAACCGCGTTGCCTGACGTGAATCCCGCTGGCGACTCGCCCACCCTGGTGGCCGGCAACGCCAGCACCATCAATTTCAGCACCACCACGCAAAGCATCAAGCCCAGCGTGGCGCTGTACTGCGGCACCGGCATCTATCCGGGCACGCTCAGCATCGCGGTCTCCGGTTCGACGATCACCGACGACAACGGCAAGGCCATGCTCGCCACCACCCATATCGGCGATGTGGATTACGGCAACGGCATCGTGACCTGGAACGACGCCTGCCCGGATTACAGCACGGCTAGCAAGACCGTGACCTTCACGCCCGCCAGTCGCCCCTTGCAAGTCTCGGAAAGCGCCGCGCAAATCGTCACGGCCGAAAATCAGGGCTTCGTGTGGGCGTTTACCCTCAGTCCGGTGCCCTCGCCGGGGAGTTTGCGCGTTAGCTACCGGGTCGCGAACAAGTGGTACGTCATCAGCGATCAGGGCGGCGGACAAATCAAGGGCGCGGATTCCAGTTACGGGTCGGGCCAGCTCAATTTCAGCACGGGCACGGTCACCTGGACCGCTGGCGGTATCCCCGACGTGAACTCGGAGATCATCTACGCCTGGACCACGCCGGCGCTCTATACCCCGCGCGGCGGTGCGGCGGTGGATGCCCCGGTCATTCGCGGTCAAACCGAGCACGGCGGCCTGGCGCCGAACAGCGTCACGCTGGAATGGGATGGCGATAATCCGGGCAGTCTGGCCGACGATGGCGTCGGAAATCTGACCGGATCGGGCGGCGTGGGGGCGGTCAACTACGCCACCGGCGCTTGGTGGGTACGCCCCACGTATCTGCCGGTCAAGGGCTTGGAATTCACCATCACCTATGATTGGGGCGCTCCTATTGAGGAAACTTTCGCGCATCCGCTGCGGGAACCAAACGCCCACCTGGCCCTCGCGCTCGCCAACACCAACCTAAAGCCGGGAGCTGTGGAAGTCGAGTGGAACGTGCTGATCCTCGATTACGACGTGATCAGCGAGCAGCCGGCAGAGCTGCAACTGTTCCGGGCCATCGATCCGATCAAGACCATCCGCGACGACGGCGCGGGGGCGCTACCGATTTCGGGCGGAACCGATGGCGCCATCAACTACACCGCCGGCACCCTGGATTTCCTGCCGGACGTGACCGTGTCGATTCCCGAGGCCGACTACTCTGTCGTGCAAATCGGCACCAGCGCCGAAAGCGGCGGCACCAAGCCGGTCTATCGCAACAGCTTCGTCGGGTTCGTCTACAAAAACGCCGGGGCGGTCTATCCCGACGACACCAGCGGCTACGTGAAAGTCCGATACCGGGTCGTGGGCGGCGATACCTCCGCCTCCGAGGTGGTCGCTTTCAACCAGGCTGAGTTCGACGTCACCAAGGGCTATGCCGAGACCTGCGTGCCCGGTTCGCTGCGCTTCACGCTGTCCGGTTCGGCCTTCGTCGAAGCCAACGGTCTGATTGTGCGCGATCCCCTACCCGACACCGGCGCGGGCACCACGGCGGGCACCATCGATCCGGTATCGGGCCGGGTGCGGCTGTCGAGCTGGATCGCCGGCGCCAACACCCTGAGCTTGACCTCGCTGCTGACCTCCATGGACGTGCGCCCGGTCGAGGAGGTGGTATTCAGAACGCCGGTGGCGCCAATCAAGAGCGGCACTTTGCAGTTCCGCTACACCACCTTGACCGGGGTGGCCAAGAGCAAGGTGGTGGACGGGTCCGGCCTGCTGGAAGACTCGGATTGCATGATCCGCGTCGATTACCCGCTGGGCATCGTCCGGGTGCGCTTCGGCCTGTGGAAGGTGGACGCCGATTTGACGCCGGAACAGAAGGCCGAACCCTGGTATGACGCGGATGCACGGGTGGACTTCGGCGGAACCCTGAAAATCTGGTTCCCCAAGCCGGCGTTGGACGGCACGATGCTCTATAACGCCGTCGCTCAGACCACCATTCCGCCAGACTCCACCCTGCTGGGCCTCAACGCTGCCCGCCTGCCGCCGGACGGCAAGGCGCTGATCTTCAACGCCGGCCGCCTGGTGCTGGTCCACCACAGCGATGCCATCGCCCAGGGCAGCCTCAGCCCGACTCAAGTGATCGACTGCGGCCGGGTCCGGCTCTATCGAGTGGCCATCGAGGATGCCGGCGGCCAGCGCCTACCGGCCAGCTTTTTCACGGTGGATCGTGAGCTGGGCACGGTCACCATGAGCCCAGCGCTGGACTTGACTGGATACACATCGCCATACGCCATCATACACACTGTCGCCGACCTGGCGCGGCTGACGGCGGTGGACATCAACGGCACCTTGAGCTTGAACAAGCCTTTGAGTCACGATTACCCGGCCGACGATAGCCGAGTGTCGGGCGTGTTGTTCGCCGGCACCTTGCAGGCGCGGGTCTCCACGCTGTTTGCGCAAAGCACCTGGACCAGTGTCTGGTCGGACGCGCTGATCGGGTCGGAGCCGCTGGCGCAGTACAACGACGCGCAATGGCCCATCGTCGTGAGCAATCTCGGCGCGTACCCGGATCGCATCCTGGTGCAGTTCACCAGCGCCACCGCGTTCAACGTCATCGGCGAGAACCTGGGCCTGATCGGGACCGGAACCACCAGCGTCGACTGCGCGCCGGTCAACAGTCTGACCGGGCAACCGTACTTCACCATCCCCTATCAGGGCTGGGGCGCGGGCTGGGCGACGGGCAACTGCTTGCGCTTCAACCTGATCGGCGCGGCGTATCCGGTGGATCTGATTCGCGCGGTGCAACCTTCGGAGCCGACTGGGCAAGACCCGGATTCGGTGGAACTTCTTCTCATCGGGAACGTGGACGCCTGAAAATGAGCAATCCAGTCGATGCCCAATGGTTTACCAGCGATATGCCGGGAGCGCCCGCGCTTTCCGGTACGGTCGGCACGCTCATCGCCGTGCTGGATGCCTGTCTTCTCAATGGGTTTGGGTCCGTCACCCTGACATCGTTGACAGTTTCCGGTGGTGTGGCGACAGCAGTCAAGGCCGGCCATGGATTCTTGGATTATGTGGTGGTGCTAATCGAGGGATCGACGCCATCGGAGCTGAACGGCAAGAAACGGATTGCCTGGGTGGACGCGAACACCTTCACGTTTGATGCGACCGGTATTACCGATCAGACCGCCACGGGGACAATTACCGCCAAGGTCGCACCCGTGGGATGGGATAAACCCCATTCCGGCACGAACAAAGCGGGCTACGCCCGCACCGATCTGGCGGCCAACGCCATGATGCTGCGGGTTGACGATACGCCGCCGCAATACTCGACAATCATCATGTACGAGACGATGAGTGACGTGGACACCGGCACCGGACCCGCGCCAACAAGCGGCTCGTATTATTTCTGCAAGAGCAACGCGGCCAACACCACGGCGCGGCAGTGGCGGCTATTCGCTGACGGACGGGGTTTGTATTTATTCTGCAAAAACAATGGGTCGGGCTGGTACAGCGCGCTCGAATTCAACGATTCTGAATCCTACAAAAACGGTGACGGGTTTGGAACGGTGCTGCATGCGGTGGAATCTGCCACTTATCAATTCCAATACTACACCCTGAATTCGTGGGGTCTGATCTCGCGCAGCTACTCGCAATCCGGCGGACCGGTGTCCGCACGGTGTTACACACATAGCCGAAGCAGTACGCTCGGATCAAATTTTCAATCTTATCCAGCGCCCGCTGATAGCGGATTTCACGCTTGGCCCATGGAAATCTGGGAGGGATCAACACTGGCGAGAGGGCTGTTGGCCGGAATTTGGAATCCAATCCATGCCAGCCCGAGCACCGGCGGACCCTCGGACGGACTCATCGTGACCGACATCCCGCAATTGCCTGGGCGTCGCTTGATGTTGCAAGAGATATACAACGGCGGAGCGGCAGCGGCATTCGATCTAACCGGGCCGTGGAGGGAATAGCGCATGACGGGCCGGGTCATGAATAAAACACTGCGGCGTGACATGGAGTACGGTGGTGGGTACAGGATTCGTGATTATGTATCGCGCCTGGGGGTCGTGGGAAAGTATCGAGTGCGGCTGCATTTAAGAACGAATGGGGTCTTGATCCGCGAAATATTTAGTCAGGATGATGGGCTGCACGAGTTTCCATTCATTAAATACATTCTCAACGGCTATTACGTGGTGGCGCACGATCACACCTCGGGCGACCGGCGCAACGCCGCCATCGCCGATCTGATTACTCCCGAGCCGATGCCGTGAGCGATCTGATTCGGTTCTCGTCGGCCCGCCGCACCGCCCGCGCCAACCTGCACGCCGGCTGGCTGGCGGGTGGGGCACTGGTGATTTACGACGAGGGCTTTGGCGTCCCTGAAGACGCCGATACCGCGATCACCGATCAAACCGCGCTGGTGACATTCGACATTCCCGATCCGGCTGGTGACGTGAGCAATGGGGTGTTCACCGCCGAGACCCTCGCCGCCGCGCTGATCGATGCCACGGGGACCGCCGCGTTTGCCCGCGCTTACGACAGTGGGGGCGGAGGCATCGGCGATTACGACGTAGGCGGGGTAGGCTCCGGCGCGGCGATCGAGCTGGACAATCTCAGCCTGGTCGAAGGCGCCTACGCCACGGTCGTATCGTTTGTTGTCACGGAGGGCTAAATGCCCTACACCCCGCCGGTCGGCGGCGCGCCGCTCAACATCAGCGGGACGCCGGGCAATACCGCACTCAATATCGGTGGCGGTGGCGACAATGATCGCTCGCTGACTATCTCCGCCCGCACCGGCGGCGTGCGCGCCACGGTGCGGATTGGCATTCCGGTTCGGGTGAGTGTCTCCGCTCGCACCGGCGGCGTGCGCGCCGTCGCTCGCATCGCCTACGACCCGAACCTGTTGAGCGCCGTGCACGCGGTCACGTCCGAGACCTGGCGGGCTGGGGCGCCCGCCAGGGCCGGAACCGCCAGCCGGTGGCGGGCCGCGACCGCCCTGCCGGCGTCCGGCCGGGATCGCTGGCGAGCGGCTGACCCCTCGCGCGCGGGGCCGGTCGAGCACTGGCGACAATCAGCGGCGCTAGCGGGTGTCGGCGCGGATCGGTGGCGGGCGGCCGATGCTCAGCGCAACGCCGGCGGCGATGCTTGGCGGCAATCCAACCGGGTTGTGCGGGATACGGGCGAGACCTGGCGGGCTGGGGTAGCGCTGAATCGTGGCGAAACGGCCCCGTGGATTCGCACCCTGCCGAGGCTGACGCCAGAATGGCGACAGCCGTGGTCACAAGGCGCATTGCTCCCTCGCGGCTGGATCGACCGCCACGGCGACGGCGCGCGGTTGATCGCCGTCGAAATCGAACGCTGGCGGCAAGCCGGCTATCCCGCCAACGCCGCCAACCCCGGCCCGGCCATTCCCAAGCCAATACCCACCCCCTGGGGCACACGGCTGAATATCGTCTGCCCGTTGCCCGGCGCTCGCCTCAACATCGGCCGCGTGCCGTGCGTGTTAGTTGCGGAGCGCGAGGTCGTCAAACGGAGAACTTACATGAGCCTCAACAACGCCAGCCTGGTGCGCTGGCCGGATTTGACCCCGCTGCCCTGCACCTCGATCACCATCGAAACCGATTTCGATTCGTGGTGCTGGAGCCTGAGCGCCACTCTGGCCGGCCCAGACGCATGGCCGCTGGTGCAGCCGAACCCGCTGGCGTGCGAGGTACTGGCCACGATCAACGGTTTTTCGTGGAAGTTCCTGCTGGACGTGCCCTCGAACGCCCGGTCGTTCGGCTCGAACCGGGTGAGCCTGAAGGGCCGCTCCCGGTCCGCCTGGCTGCATTCGCCCTATACCCCGAGCCGGAATCTGAGCGAAACCAACCCGCGCGAACGGGTGCAGTTGGCCGAACAGGCGCTGGAGAACACCGGCTGGACGGTGGATTGGCAAACGGCGAATTGGCTGGTCCCTGGCGGACGGTGGACTCGGACTGATACCCCCATCGGCGCGCTGCTGCGCCTGATCAGCGCCACCGACGACGGGCTGTACACTGATCCAGCGGCGCAAATCATCACTGCCCAGCCGCGCTGGCCGGCGGCGAGCTGGCTGCTGGATGGCGAGGTAGCGGACCTGCTGGTGCCGGAGGATGCGGTCATTTCCCTGACGCAAAGCCCGGTCTACAGCCAGCCGCTGAATGGCGTGTACGTTTCGGGGACCACCCACGGCGCGCTAGCCCTGGTCAAGATCGCGGGTACCGATGGGGCACTGCAACCGGACGCGCCACTGGTGGATGAGCTGCTCTGCGACCCGGAGGGGGTTTCAGCACGGCAACGCGGGCTGAACGCGCTGTCGGACTCGGGCGCGGGCTTTACGATGGACGCCGAGCTGCTGTTTACGCCCGAGGTCGGGCTGGTGCGGCCCGGTCTGGTGGTGTCCATCGCCGGGATGAAGGGGGTTAGCCGGAGCGTGAAGGTCAGCGCGGCCTGGAGCGGCGACGCCCTGAAGGTGCGGCAGTCGGTGGGATTGGAACGGCGGGAGGTGGAGTCGTGAAAAACCTGTTCAAGCGGTTTTCCGACCTGACCGGTCGCTCGCTGCGGACGGTGGGGACGTGCATCAGCGCCGACGCCGGGGAGTGCTCGATCCAGTATCCCGGCGGGTCCATCGTGCGGGTCCAGGGCGCCGGGACGGTGGGACAGCGCTACTACGTGCGGGATGGCCGGCTGGACGGGGAGGCGCCGGGGTTGGTGAGTTTGGAGATTGAGGTGTAGTAGGTATGCCTCTAGGCGTTTTTCGGAATTTCGCGCTGATTTTTTGCGTTATGCGCCGCCCGTGGCGTGCGCGGCGGGGTTATCGAGGGGCCGGCGCCGAATCTGAGCGGAACGGAGATTGAGGTGTGATTACCAGGGGCCGCAGAGGGTTTCGTGCTCGCGCTTGCGATAGACCGATTCTTCCTCACCGCCTTTTGACCACGTATGTATCCCCCGCTTTTCACGGTTTTCCATTTCCAGGATTCGCCGTCGCATCGAAAAGCATTCTGACGGCTTCTCGCTGGCGCTGGTTGTCGCGGTTGGTTTCTTGGCCTGTTTCTGGCGTTCTTCGAGGTACGAGCGTTCGCTGTCCCTGAGTCCGCCCGCCCCCGTCGGCGCCGTGTTGACCGTGACTGACTGCCCGTTAGGGCATGGGGTTTGCTGAAATTTGACGGCGCCGGCAGGGTCGGGGCACTTGTACATCGTTTGCCCGATGGCGGGTGCAGCCAGCAGGGCGGCGATCAGGAACAGCGGCTTGACGGTCATGGCAGTCCATCCTGGGCGGTTGTGTAACAAAAATATCCCGCAAGCTCAGAGAATATGCAACTGAAAAGTAAGGGGCGCACTAGGGTTTGACGCCACGACCGGGCCGGCGTAAGCTGGAATTTCCTAGCATCTATGTCGCACCCGCCCGGTCAGCGCGGTTTTTTTGTGCTTTGCCCTCTATGGGGAGGCGTCGGGTATCCGTAAGGACCCGGACGATCATAGGTCGTTAGGAGCGCCTACCCCGCCAGCGCATTTTGGCGGGAATCCTGGAACCTATGGAGGCCCCATGGCCGCTCAATTCTCTATCGTATCCTTCGATTTCGTTTCCAGGTCCGTTCGCATCGTTATGCGCGGCGATGAGCCGTGGTTCGTTGCGGCTGACGTGTGCGCGGTGCTTGAATACCGGATGGCGTCTGATATGACTCGCTTTCTTGATGATGACGAAAAGGGTACGCACATTATGCGTACCCCTGGCGGCGATCAAGAAGCTACCATCATCAATGAGTCCGGCTTGTACGCAGCGATTCTTAAGAGTCGCAAGCCGGAAGCCAAGAAATTCAAGAAGTGGGTCACGTCCGAAGTCCTGCCCGCCCTGCGCCGGACGGGGCGTTACGAAATGCCCCAGCCCCTCCCGACGGTCCCCCTGCTGACCCCCAGCCAGCGCGCCCACCTGGACCATACCGCCGATCTGATGGCCATGGCGTTCCACATGAAAAACAGCACCCGCCTGTGGCTGCTCAAATACTGCCGCGCCTACGCGGGCGTGAACCGGCTGGATCACATCCCCGCCGCGCGTTTCGAGGACGTGCTCGACTTTCTGAACAGCCTGCGCCGCCCTATCGACCACTACCTGCGCGAGCGCGTCAACCACGAGCGGAACTGGCTGACCCAAACCCTCCAGCGGGAGCTGGACCATCGGCTCGGGCGCTCAGGCACGGAACTGGAGCTGTTTCAGAACGATTTAAATGCCGTTTATGCCGGTGTGGAAGGGGGGGCGACATGAAAGATGTTGAGCTTCGAATCGCCATCATCGAAGAGGCGGTCCAGCGTGGGCGCACGGGCGAGGCGTTTTGTTTGGCGAAAGTCTGCATCAAGCACGAAATCAGCACAGCGACTCTAAGTCGCTGGATGGCCAAGGTGAAGAACCTGCCGCGTTCCGAATGGAGGGCTGCCCTGCAAGGGCGTCATAATGGCGGCCGAAAACCGATGGCTATCGCCCCGGAAGTCTGGGGATATTTCGTCGATCAGTATCGGCTAGGCGCGCCGTGTCTGGCTGCTCACAGGATGTGTGTTGATCGTGCTCAGCGCGAGGGGTGGACGGTTCCGTCATTAAAGACCTTTCAGCGAAGGTTGGCGCGTGAAAATCTTCTCGTTCCCAATCGCCGCCGCAACCTTGCCGTGTTCGATGTCTAGTTTTTTTCGTGCTGAGATCGGCGAAAATTAGAGGCTGAATTCTGCCTTCCGAAGTCCCCCTCCAAAAGGGGGATTTTTTTGCCCTTCAATTCTTGTGACCAATTATAGACTGCTGGGTTGCCTAGACGATCCAGCATGGCGGTGAAAATCAAACCATGTGTCGGTTTACAGCGGCAATGGATCAGCTTGAAGAACGATTACGCAGGAATTACGCAGACAAGAAAAAAGCCTTGGCCGATGATGCGCCAAGGCTTTGATTTTACTGGTGGGCCGTGTCCGGTTCGAACGGACGACCAACAGATTAAAAGTCTGCTGCTCTACCGACTGAGCTAACGGCCCTGAAAGGGGCTGACAATGTTACAAGATTCCACCGAATTCGCAAGTCTCGATTGCTCGACAAGCCGAGCCGAAATGAATGCAATGGCCATGCGCGCCAGAACCACGCCTCGTGCCCGCACGCCCATGCAGGCACGGTATCCAGTCAGTGTGGGTCCGAGCCCGGCGCGCTAGCGCAAGGCTTGCAGGCGTCGTTCGGCAAGACCGGCCGCCTGGGTATCGGGATAGGCCCGCGCCAGCTTTTGCAACACCTCCCGCGCTCGATCGGTCTCGCCCGCCTCGCCGTAGATGTAGCCCAGCTTGAGCAGCGCATCCGGCAGCCGCGCGCTTTCCGGATAACGCACCCCCAGGTTGATAAACGCCTCCTTGGCCGCGGCGTAATCCCGGCTGAGATAGTACGATTCACCCAGCCAATACTGCGCCTCACCCGCCTGATCGCTGTCCGGATACGCGTTTAGGAAGCGCCGCAATCCGGCGATGGCCCGCGCATGGTGACCCTCACGCAACTCCCCCAGCGCCGCCTCGAAATCGGCTTGCGCGGTTTCCGCCGAAGGCATCGTTCGAGCGACCGGCGGCGCGGTCGTGTCGGCGGGCGGCGGACCGGCCAGCGATGGCTCCGCTCGCGGCGGGATGGCGGCCCCGGGCGGAGCGGTGGGCGGGGCATAAGCTCGCGCGTTTTCCTGCTGGAGTTGATCGAACCGATGACGGTAGATCTCCAACTCCCCACGGATTTGCCGCACCTCTGCTTCCAACTGCTCGATCCGTTGCAGCAATTCCAACGTCAGCGCGCTATCCGGCGTACTCTGGGCGTGGCCGGCACCGGGCAGCGCCAAGCCACCCAACATCAACAACGCCGGCCACGGGAAACGGGGTCTGGGCATGAACGTGTGCCTTTCAGTAGATGATTTCCACACGCCGGTTCAATGCATAGCTGCGCTCGTCATGTCCGGCGGCGGCCGGCCGCTCCTCGCCAAAGCTGACGACCCGGATCTGCTGAGGCGAAACCCCCATGGCGATCATGGTCTGGCGCACCGCATTGGCGCGGCGCTCGCCCAGGGCAATATTGTATTCGCGACTGCCACGCTCGTCGGTATGCCCTTCCAACTGAGTGATGATTTGCGGATTCTTGGTCAGGGAACGCGCGTTATTTTCGATGATCGTCCGGCTTTCCGGGACAATATTCGTGCTGTCGTAGCTGAAATAGACGATGCGGTCGGCCGAGGCCACGCCGCCGCTGGTACCGGCGACCGCCTGATCGGGCTGCCCGCCGGCATAGGCGGTGGTGGCGCCGCCACCACTGGTATCGAAAGTGTCATAGGTATCGAGACTGGGCGCCTGACCATAAGGATAGCTGTAAACCTCCTGCTCCGATTGGCCCGTCACACCCGGTTGGGCGGTCGCATCCGGGACGCCGGTCGCCGTCTGCTCCTGACCGGTGTTTTCACCCGTCGCGGCGCAACTGGCCAACAGCGCGAGCGCGGCGGCGGCAATCAAAATACGAACTAAATGTTGCATCGTGGATTCCTCCCTCAACTTTGGTCAACAAACAGCAAAATTATCGGCCATAAGGCGCCCAAGCGGCATCGCGTGCGTTGCCTCGCAAGGCGATCTCCCGCGAAGCGCCGCCATCCACCGAAACCGTCGCCACGCCACGGCCGTTGGAGTAAATAATGGTCTTGCCGTCCGGCGCAAAGCTGGGCGACTCGTCCAAACCGCCGGAGGTCAGGACTCGGAACTGGCGCGTCTTCAAATCCAGTACCGCAATGTAAAAGCGACCACCGCGCTGGTGCACCATCGCAATATAGCGACCATCGGGCGAAACCGTCGGGCGCGCGTTGTAACTACCCTGAAAGGTTAGCCGTTGTGGCGAGCCACCGCCGGGGCCGATCCGGTAAAGCTGTGGCGACCCCCCCCGGTCCGAGGTAAAAACGATACTACCGTCGGGCAACCAGACCGCCTCGGTATCGATGGAACTGCTACTGGTGAGACGAACCGGGTACTGGCTGCCCAGATCGAGGGCATAGATTTCCGGGTTACCATCCTGAGACAGCGTGAATACCAACCGCCGGCCATCCGGCGACCAGGACGGCGCGCCATTGATGCCGGGAGCGGCGGACACCGAGCGGCGAGCTCCGGTATAGACATCCTGGACGATAATTTGCGCCCGTCGCCCCTCGAACGACACATAAGCCAGCCTGGAACCATCCGGCGACCAAGCCGGCGACATAATGGGCTGCCTGGAGCGCAGAATGACTTGCGGGTTCTGCCCGTCGGCGTCGGAGACCACCAAGTAATAGGCACCGCGCCCGAGAGCCACATAGGCGATGCGAGTCCCGGCCAGCCCCTTTTCGTTGGTGAGTTTTTCGTAAATGAGATCGCTGATGCGGTGAGCCACCGCCCGCAATTGATTCGTCGGCACATCGAAGGACAGGTTCAATAGTTGACCACCCTGCGCGCCGGTCAGTTGAAACCGCACGATGTAACCCCGCGATCCACCCGGCGCGGCCTGTCCGACGACGGCGTAATCGGCTCGACTTGTCGAGGGTTGCGGCGCGAACTTGCCGGTTCCTTTCAAGTCGGCGGCAACAATGCTGGCAATATTCTCGGGCGCCCGTCCTTCGAAGGGCATGACGGCGATGGGAATGCCATTGCCTCCAACTCCCTTGGTGATGTCCAGGTTGATTTGGGCGTAGGCGGTGGCAAGACTGAACACGCTGGCCAATAAGACCGCCAACCAGGTTATTCTTTTAATGACTTTCAAGGACTGACCTCCTAATTCAGAGTCTGTGGACCAGTAAGGTTAAGCTCTTGGTGCTAATCGGAATCCGAAGCCCGGAACGTTATATCCAGAGATTGGCTAGCAATGTAGGTTGCTTGATAGGAATCATTGGGCATGGGTAAGGGTGAAGCCCTAAACGCGGCCGCCTTAACCGAATTATCGACTATCGCATTGCCACTGGATTTCAAAATTCTGACATTGGTTACTTGACCAGACGCTTTGACAAATACGCGCACAACACAGACCGCACCTCTCGGTGTGTTTGGCGGAGGGTTCCACCGCCGTTTTACATAGGGTTGGATGACCGATCTGGCGAAGTTGCCAGCGGCTTCCTTGGCCGCCAACTCCAAGGCTAGTTTGCGGGCCTCTTCCGCTTTGCGTCGAGCTTCCTCGGCGGCGGCCTGGCGCTTGGCTTCCTCGGCGGCGGCCCGGCGTCGAGTTTCCTCGGCGGCGGCCTGGCGCTTGGCTTCCTCGGCGGCGGCCCGGCGTCGAGTTTCCTCGGCGGCGGCTTGGCGCTTGGCTTCCAGAGCCGCTTGGCGCTTGGCTTCCTGTTTGGCTTCCAGAGCCGCTTGGCGCTTGGCTTCGGCCGCCGCTTGACGCTTGGCTTCCTGTTTGGCTTCCAGAGCCGCTTGGCGCTTGGCTTCGGCCGCCGCTTGACGCTTGGCTTCCTGTTTGGCTTCCAGAGCCGCTTGGCGCTTGGCTTCCCGTTTGGCTTCCAAAGCCGCTTGGCGCTTGGCTTCCCGTTTGGCCTCGGCCGCCGCCTGGCGTTTGGCTTCCAGGGCTGCTCGACGCTTGGCTTCCCGGGCTGCTTGGCGCTTGGCTTCCCGATTTGCTTGACGTTGCTTCTCTGCTTGCCGTTTAGCCGCCTCGACCGCTTTGCGTTTGGCCTCGGCCGCCGCTTCGCGTTGCGCGTCGGTTTTGCGTTTGGCTTCTTCTTGCCGACGCCGTTCCTCAGCCTCGCGTCTCTCTTCTTCGCGCTGGCGACGAAGTTCCGCCTGTCGCCGTTCTTCCGCCGCCCGCGCCGCCCGCGCCAGTTCGGCCTGGCGCTCGGCTTCCGCGCGTTGCCGGCGACGCTCTTCCTCCGCCAGGCGCTCCAATTCTTCACGGATCGCGACCTCGTCCACCACCTCGGCCGGAATCGCTTCGATCTCAGCCTGCTCGGGACGCGGCACATCCGTGATATTCAGATTCAACAATAAAAATAAGCCGACAAAAGCATGGACGGCAACAGTGACCGCCGTCGCCACGAGGTCTTGGTACTTTTCCCCACGCCCGAGTTGCATCAACCGCGGTTACCGCTGGCTCGCCGATCCATCCGGAGGCGCCGTGGACAAACCGACCTTGACCGCGCCGGCGTTGCGCAGCGCGGTCATGCCCTTGATGACCTGATCGTATTTGACTTCCCGGTCGGCGCGCACCAAGACCGGCGGTTGCGGTTTGTGCACCATCACCTCCGCAACGCCTTGCAATCGTGGCTCCAAGGTGTCGCAATCCACCGTTTGCGCCTTCTCCGCGCCAATCCCCAGATAGCAGGCACCATCCTTCCGCACCGATAGCACCACCACTTCGGACGCTTGATCCTGGTCGTTCAACGATTCCGCCGGGGCCTTGGGCAAGTCCACTTCCACTCCTTGATTGAGCAATGGCGCGGTGACCATGAAAATCACCAGCAACACCAGCATCACGTCGATGTACGG
>JAGRHI010000092.1:9578-11393 GCA_020445045.1 Candidatus Competibacteraceae bacterium | reverse complement strand
TGACCATGAACGGCGCGGTGCTGCCAGTGATGGCGTTCTACATCGTCGCGGCGGAGGAACAGGGCGTTCCGCACGACAAGCTCACCGGCACCATTCAGAACGACATTCTGAAAGAGTACATGGTGCGGAATACCTATATTTATCCGCCCGATCCGTCGATTCGCATCATCGGCGACATCTTCGCCTACACCTCCAAGGAGATGCCAAGGTTCAATAGCATCTCGATTTCCGGCTACCACATGCAGGAAGCCGGCGCGACCGCCGATCTGGAACTGGGCTATACCCTGGCGGACGGTTTGGAGTATGTGCGCACCGGTGTCAAGGCCGGCATGGACATCGACACCTTCGCGCCCCGGCTGTCGTTCTTCTGGGCCATCGGCATGAACTACTTCATGGAAGTGGCCAAGATGCGGGCCGGGCGGTTGCTATGGGCCAAGATCATCAAGCAGTTCAATCCCAAGAACGCTAAGTCGATGGCCTTGCGGACCCATAGCCAGACCTCGGGCTGGAGCTTGACCGAGCAAGACCCGTTCAACAATGTCGCCCGCACCTGCGTCGAGGCGCTAGCGGCGGCACTGGGCCACACCCAATCCCTGCACACCAATGCCCTGGACGAAGCGATTGCGCTACCGACCGACTTCTCGGCGCGCATCGCCCGCAACACCCAGCTCTACCTCCAGGACGAAACGGCGATCTGCAAGGTGCTGGACCCGTGGGGCGGTTCCTACTATGTCGAGGCGCTGACCAACGAATTGATCAAGCGAGCCTGGGGTCACATCCAGGAAGTCGAGAGCCTGGGCGGCATGACCAAGGCCATCGAGACCGGGCTGCCCAAGATGCGTATCGAGGAAGCAGCGGCGCGGAAACAGGCGCATATCGACTCCGGCAAGGAAACCATCGTCGGCGTCAACAAGTACCGCTTGTCCAAGGAAGACCCACTGGAAATCCTCAGCATCGACAATACGGCGGTGCGCGAATCGCAGGTGCAACGTCTGCAAAAACTGCGCGCCAACCGTGACGAGGCCAAGGTGAAAGCCTGCCTGAACGCGATTACCGAGGCCGCCAGCGCCGGTTCCGGCAACCTGCTGGAAAAAGCGGTGGAAGCCGCCCGCGCTCGCGCCAGTCTGGGCGAAATCTCCGATGCGATGGAGAAAGTGTTTGGCCGGCACAAAGCGGTCATCCGCGCCATTTCCGGCGTGTACAGCAGCGAGTTCGGCGATGCCGAGGAAATCGCCACGGTGCGCAAGATGGCTGACGAGTTCGAGCAGCGCGAAGGCCGCCGGCCGCGTATCCTGGTCGCCAAGCTCGGTCAGGACGGCCACGACCGGGGGGCCAAGGTCATCGCCACGGCATTCGCCGATCTCGGTTTCGACGTGGATATCGGCGCACTGTTCCAGACCCCGGAGGAAGTCGCCCGGCAGGCGGTGGAAAACGACGTGCATGTGGTTGGCATGAGTTCGCTGGCCGCCGGTCATAAGACCTTGCTGCCGCAGTTGATCGCGGAGCTGAAGAAGCTGGGCCGCGAGGACATCATGGTGGTCGCCGGCGGCGTCATTCCCGCTCAGGACTACGAGTACCTCAAGGCCANNGCGCCGCCGCCATCTTCGGCCCCGGCACGGTGGTACCGGTCGCCGCGCAGAAGGTGCTGGTGGAATTGAACGAACGTCTGGCGGCGTGATGATAGTGTGAGGAATGGCCCTCTCTCTCCGCGTGGGAGGAGGGCCTAAAGTTAATAATTAAGGCCATCTGAACGACCACCAGCTAAAGCTGGTGGGTTCTGCGCCGGGCGTAGAGGACTGAAAGTCCACCCATTAC
>JAGRHI010000092.1:0-9470 GCA_020445045.1 Candidatus Competibacteraceae bacterium | reverse complement strand
GAAAGCTGACCAGCTAAAGCTGGTGATTTTAACCTTGCATATGGAAATAAATCAAAAATAAAAATAGCTATAACATACGAAAGCTGGTTTGGAAAACGATATCATGAAGATCAAGAAATTCAAATCATTGATAGTGAGAGTTTTACTGGCCATTTTTGGAAACAGCCGCGTAAGGCACACACTGCGCGCCTTATTCTTGGGTGTGAACACTGACCAAGACCACGGTTTCTGACGCAATTTAATAACGGTACGCAATGCGTAATTACATGGCCACATGACTTTGAATCAGAGTTCAAAATGGCTCATCAGAAATTATTTGATGAATATTTTTCCTTACCCATCGAGGCTCAACAACAAGTAGCCGATTTCATTGCTTTCCTGCGGCAGCGCTATAAAATTGATCGTGCTACTCAGAAGCCCACTCAAGCGAATCTGGAAAGCGAACCCTTCATCGGCATGTGGAGCAACCGGCAGGATCTATCTGACAGTTCAAGTTGGACTCGGAAAGTCAGAAAATCCGAGTGGGGCAAAAGCATGTGAGCGATTTAATAATCGTTGATACGGACATTCTAATTGACGCTGGTCGTGGCGTTCAAGAAGCTGTCGATTTTCTAAAACAGACCCAATCAAGTAATATTAATATACTTGCCATCAGCGTTGTGACTCACCTGGAATTAATGGTTGGCTGTCGCAATAAATCTGAACTTCGTAAATTAGACAAGTTTCTTAAGCTATTCCAAGCCATCAAATTGAATGAGACTATCTCAGAAAAAGCCGTTGAGTTACTCCGTCTCTACCGTTTAAGTCACGGTTTGCTGATTGCCGATAGCTTGATTGCGGCAACAGCGCTCACTTTAAATTCATCCTTCATCTCAAAAAACCAAAGAGACTACAAATTTATTTCAGGCTTGAACCTCTCGCCCTATCCTCAGCACGAAACTCAGAGACCATGACCAAAAAACATCAAAAACCCGACTGGGTTCCCGAAAATGCCGGTGCGGAGTTCACCACTTCGGTGATGTCCGGGGTCGATGGCGGCCACGACGGCATTCCGGGCCAAGCCAGCGTGGCGATGCCGCGCTCGCACACCCCACGCCGCCGCCGGTTAACGGTGGATGAATACGTGGCTGGCGTACTGGCCGGCAACCGCAATGTGCTGGGACAAGCCATCACCCTGGTGGAAAGCAATTCCCAAGCGCACTTCGACATGGGGCAAGAAGTACTGCGGCAACTCATTCCCCACACCGGTAACTCGATTCGGATCGGCATTACCGGCGTCCCTGGCGCCGGCAAGAGCACATTCATCGAAGCGCTCGGCCTGCACCTGTGCGAACAGGGTCACAAAGTCGCGGTGCTGGCGGTGGACCCCAGCAGTACGGTGACGCGCGGCAGCATCCTCGGCGATAAAACTCGCATGGAATTGCTCTCGCGCGACCTGCGCGCTTTCATCCGCCCCTCCCCATCCAGCGGCACCCTGGGCGGCGTGACCCGCAAGAGCCGCGAAACCATCCTGGTCTGCGAAGCCGCCGGCTTCGACGTGATCCTGGTGGAGACCGTCGGCGTCGGCCAGAGCGAAACCACGGTGCGCTCGATGGTCGATTTCTTCCTGCTATTGATGATCGCCGGAGCCGGCGACGAGTTGCAGGGCATCAAAAAAGGCATCATGGAGTTGGCCGACGCCCTACTGGTCAACAAAGCCGACGGCGACAACAAAATCCGCGCCAACGCCGCCCGCGCCGACTACAACCGGGCGTTGCACTACCTCGCCCCGGCCACCGAGGGCTGGTATACCAAAGCCTACACCTGTTCTGCCCTCAACGGCGAAGGGATCGATACCATCTGGAAGGTAATCGGCGATTTCCGCCAACATGTCGCCAAGAACGGCGCGTTCGAGAAACGCCGGCAACGACAAACCCTGGACTGGGTGTACTCGATGGTCGAGGAGCATTTACGCGCCAGCTTTTTCAATCACGCTGGCGTGGGCAGCATTCGCAAGGAGATCGAGGAGGCCGTGATCAACGGACATATACCGCCGACCGTGGCCGCCCAACAACTGATTCATAAATATGAAGGTCGTTAAACCTGGGAGAGATAATCATGCTACGCAGTCCCCGCGATTTCTTTAAACCCAAAGTCGTCGGTGCCCCCGAACCACTCCGCGAGATTCCGGTATTACCTTCGCGGATGATCCACTTCTTCGATCCCAGCAATCCCAAAATGGCGGTCAAGGTGCCGGACATCGCCAAGACCGTGGACATCATGCTCGGTAATCTGGAAGACGCCGTGCCGATCGACCGCAAGGAAGCCGCCCGTGAAGGGCTGGTGCAGATCGGCAAGAACGTGGATTTCGGCAATACCCAGTTCTGGACCCGCGTCAACAGCCTGGACAGCCCGTGGTTCCTCGACGATCTGATCCGGCTGGTCGGCGAGATCGGCGACAAACTGGATGTGATCATGCTGCCCAAGATTCAGGGCGCGTGGGACATTCATTTCGCCGATCAACTGCTGGCGCAACTGGAAGCCAAGTACGGCGTCAAGAAGCCGCTGATGATTCACGCCATCCTGGAAACCGCGCTGGGCGTGGCGAATGTGGATGAAATCGCCAACGCTAGCCCGCGCATGCAGGGCATGAGCCTCGGACCCGCCGACTTGGCGGCGTCGCGGCGGATGAAGACCACCCGAGTCGGCGGTGGCCATCCCGACTATGTGGTGCGCACCGATCCCGATCCCGCCAACCCTGAAGCCCCGCGCCCCACCGCACAGCAGGATTTGTGGCATTACACCATGGCCAAGATGGTGGACGCTTGCGCCAGCGTCGGTGCGTTGCCGTTCTACGGGCCGTTCGGCGACATCGCCGACCTGACCGCCTGTGAAGACCAGTTCCGCAACGCCTATCTGATGGGCTGCGTCGGTGCCTGGAGCCTGCATCCCAACCAGATCGCCATCGCCAAGCGGGTGTTCAGTCCGAAGGCGGATGAAGTGGCCTGGGCGAAGCGCGTGGTCGAAGCCATGCCCGACGGCAGCGGCGCGGTGATGATCGACGGCAAGATGCAGGACGATGCCACCTGGAAACAGTGCAAGGTCGTCCTTAACCTCGCCCAACTAATCGCCAGCCGCGACGCCGAGTACAAGACACTGTACGGGTTCTAGTTCTTGCCAACCGTCTCGCTCCGCCACGGAGCGGGACAATCCACCTGCTCGCCGCAGCGCTTCCCACCGCGCCGCCTACTGGAGCAACCGCTCATGATCCAGCCGTTCTCCATCGCCCGTCTGCCCCGCATCGAATTCGGCGCTGGCGGCATGAAAAAACTCCCCGACCTGATCGCCCAATATGGCAACCGGGTGTTGCTGGTGACCGGCCAGCGTTCGTTCCTGGATTCATCACATTGGCCGGCGTTGCGGGCGGCGCTGGACAAAGCCGGCATCGGCTGGGAACAGGCGCGGGTCGATGACGAACCCTCCCCGCAACTCGTGGACGAAGCGGTTCGGCAATTTCACGGCACGAGCATCGCGGCGGTTGTCGGCATCGGCGGCGGCAGCGTGCTGGACGCCGCCAAGGCGATCGCCGGTCTGCTGCCGGGCGGTGATTCCGTCATGGATTATCTGGAAGGGATCGGGCCGGAGAAACCGTATCAGGGTCCGACCCTACCCTTCATCGCCGTGCCCACCACCGCCGGCACCGGCAGCGAAGCCACCAAGAACGCTGTGCTGAGCGCGCGCGGCCCGAACGGTTTCAAGAAATCCTTCCGCCACGAGTTGCTGGTGCCGGAATACGCCCTGCTCGATCCAAACTTGCTGGCCACCTGCCCACCGCCACGGATTGCCGCCAATGCCATGGACGCCCTGACGCAACTGTTGGAATCCTATGTCTCGATCAAGGCCAATCCCTTCACCGACACACTGGCGGAAAGTGGCTTGAAAGCGGTGCGCGACGGCTTGTTCGCTTGGTACGAGGCTGGAGAACATGCCGCTACTGGCCGCGCCCGCATGGCTTATGCCGCCCTGCTGTCGGGCATCTGCCTGGCGCAGACCGGTCTGGGCTCGGTCCACGGACTGGCCTCGCCGCTGGGTGCGTTCTTCCCGATTCCGCACGGCGTGGTTTGCGGCACCCTGGTCGGCGCCGCCACCCGCGTCAATCTGGCCGCGCTGCGGGAACGCGATCCCGGCAACCCGGCTTGGCGTAAGTACGCCCGTGCCGGCGATCTTCTGCACGGACGGCATTTTCCCAGTCCCGAAGAAGGACATGCCGCGCTGCTGGCGTTGCTGGATGAATGGACCGAACGATTGGCGCTCTCCCGGTTAAATGCTTATGGGATTCAGGAAAGCGATTTCGCGCATGTCGTCGCCCACTCGCGCGGCGGCAGCATGAAGACCAATCCGCTGGTGCTGAGCGACGCCGAAATTACCGAAATACTCGCGCGAAGGCTGTGATCCAGCGTCGGAATCGCCGGTTTCCCGCCCGCCGACTCCTTGGCGTTGGATCGACCTTCGCATGGTTGCTGCTCAGCGGTATGCATAGGGTTTGGAACACGACCGCCCACAGAGGGCCTACCATGAAAAAACCTTCCGCCCACGACGACTCCCTTTTATCCAAATCGCCCGGCGCGCGTCCCGCAAGCCGGGTGATCGTCGACCGGGAAACGGTCGAACTGAAGCGGCTGGAGAAAAGGATCGGACGGGTGCATCTGCGGCAACGCCTCGGCATCGAGGCCGACCATGCCACCCAAGTTTTCGGGCGCGGCCGGACCTTCTTCCACATCGAGAATTGGTACTCGATCCACAGCTTCATCCGTCTCGGCCTGCGTTGCCTGGGGCTGTACCGTCGAGGAGTTCGCAACGCCACCGCCATCCAGATCCGCCACAACGAAGTCGTCGTTCCCAACCTACCGGACGCCCTGCACGATTTCACCCTGCTTCATCTCAGTGACCTGCACCTGGACATGGACAGCGGCTACCCCACCGCGCTGATCGAACGCTTGCGGCAAGTGCACTACGATGTCTGCGTCATGACCGGCGATTTTCGAGCCAAAACCCATGGTCCCCATGAGGCCGCCATCGAGGCGCTGGCGCAGGTGCGGCCGCATCTGCGTGGCCCGATCTATGCCATTCTGGGCAACCACGATTCCATCCGCATGGTACCCGGCATCGAGGCGCTAGGCATCGGCGTGCTGCTCAACGAATCGGCGATTCTGGAGCGTGGTGGCGCCTTCATCCACCTGGCCGGCATCGACGATCCACACTTCTTTCAGGTGGACAACTTCGACAAGGCCGCTCAAAACATCCCCCCGGAGGCCATCGCCATTCTGTTGTCGCATTCGCCGGAACCCTACCGGCTGGCCGCTCACACCGGTTTCGATCTGATGCTGAGCGGACACACTCACGGCGGTCAGATCTGCCTGCCGGGCGGCGTCGCGCTGATGACCAACGTCGACTGCCCGCGCCGGTTCTGTCGCGGCGCCTGGCGCTACCACCACATGCAAGGCTATACCTCAGTGGGATCGGGGTCCTCGGTGGTTGGCGTGCGCTTCAACTGTCCGCCGGAAATCACCCTGCATCACCTGCGGGCACACCCGGCTCAGTAGGGCCGCTTACGGATGCCGAGCCAGTACAACAACCGCGACAGCACCAGTTCCAACAGGATGAAACCGGCCACAATCCAAGCCATTGCCGACCCAGTCAGGTCAAGCTGATCTGACACCGCCAGTATCAGTAACGGCAACAGTGCCTCCGGGATCTGATCCAGCCCGAAAGCCATGCTGCTGGAGGCCATGCCCAAGCGTCGCTTGACGAAACTCGACACCAGATCGCCCAGCATCGCGGCCAGACCGATGACCGCGCCGACTCTCGCTGGCAACCCTAACAACACCGCCGCCAAGCCAGTGGCCAGCGGGGCCAGCAGCACACCCCGCCAGGTCTTCGCGTCACCCAACAGACGATGGCCATCCGCCAGCACTCGGCCGCCATCCAACGGCCGCGCACCCCAAGCGCCGCACACGGCGGTAGCGATGATCGGCGCGCCGTTCGCAACCAAAATCAGCAGCAGTAAGTGCAACTCGATCGACAACATCGTAATAGGATCGATTGAAGAAGACACCACCGAACAGACCCGCAGCAAGCGTAAGGATGAACTGAAGGATGAACCGCTGGTGGGGATGCGTACTCCGCGAAGGTTTGAAAAAGAGAACGATGGGAAGCGCGAGGACGCCGGAGCCGAGGGACAAGCAGCGCCTACTCCGCCGCTGGGCCGACTTCGGGCACTGGCAGGCCATGCTGCCGGCAAGTGGCGTTCAAGGTATTCAGCAGCAGGCAAGCGATGGTCATTGGGCCGACCCCACCCGGCACCGGCGTGATGGCGCCGGCCACCGCAACCGCCGAGTCGAAGTCCACATCGCCCACCAACCGCCCCTTGCCATCCGGCGTGGGGATGCGATTGATACCGACATCGATCACGGTCGCGCCCGGCTTGATCCAATCGCCCTTGACCATGTGCGCTCGGCCGGTCGCCGCGACCAGAATATCGGCTCGCCGACACTCATCGGCCAGATCGCGGGTGCGGGAATGAGCGATGGTCACCGTGCAATGTTCCCGCAGCAGCAGCGCCGCCATGGGCTTGCCGACGATGTTGGAACGCCCCAACACCAGTGCCCGCTGACCAACTAACTTGCCGGCATAATGCTTGAGCATCATCAAACACCCCAGCGGCGTGCACGGCACCATTCCGGCTCCCCCAACCGCCAATAGCCCCGCATTGAATGGATGAAATCCGTCCACATCCTTTTCCACGGCGATCGCCTCGATCACCGCTTCCGGGTCGATTCGCTTCGGCAGCGGCAGTTGCACCAGAATGCCATTGACCGCTGAGTCCCGGTTCAATTCGACGATGCGCGCCAGCAGCTCGGTCTGACTCGTGTCGGCTGGCAAACGGTGCTCAAAGGAATTCATGCCCGCTTCTCGTGCCTGCAAGCCCTTGTTACGGACATAAATCTGGCTGGCGGGGTCCTCGCCCACCAGCACCACCGCCAAGCCCGGAGTCAGGTCGTGATCCGCCTTGAGTCGGGCGACCTGGACGGCGATGCTGACGCGCAAACGGGCGGCGAAATGCTTGCCGTCGATGATAGTGGCCTTGGCCATGAGTTCCTCGCGATCATTTGAATTTTTTGCCATGTTACTACAAACGCGACCGACTCCGGCATGGCGCGGAAGGCGCGTCGAGGCTGAACCCACGCCGCCCTCGGCAATGCGGTTCGAACGGGTAATATCGCACTTTTCATGTATCCATCCTGGTTGAAAACACCTTGCCTTGTCCGGCGCTTCACCGTATCTTTGCCCGCTTGTTTCAACACCTCCCCACAGGAGCGCAGCAGTCGTGTCGAGTCAGGACCAGCAAATCATGTTCGTGTTTCCGGGACAAGGCTCCCAGTATGTCGGGATGGGCAGCGACCTGATCCGTGACTTTCCGGTGGCCCGGCGGCTTTACCAGCAGGCCAACGATATCCTCGGTTACGACCTCCTCAAACTCTGCCTGGAGGGGCCGGAGGACGATCTGCGGCTGACCCGCCATACCCAGCCCGCCCTGCTGGTCCACTCGCTGGCTTGCCTGGAAATCTTCCGCGAACTGACCGACAACCAAGTACAACCGGTCCTGACCGCCGGCCATAGCCTCGGCGAATATTGCGCCCTGGTCGCCGCCGGCACCCTGAGCTTCGAAACCGCCCTGGGGTTGGTGCGGAAGCGAGGCGAATTCATGGGCACTTACGGTGCCGGGGAAATGCTGGCCTTCCCGTTGCACCTCGACACTATCCATCCGATGGCGGAAAAGCATTACTGCGTCATCTCCGCCCGCAACCTGCTCGACCAGACCGTGGTCGGCGGTCTCGCCGACGACCTGGATCGACTGACCACCGAGGCCCACGTCCAATTTCCGCGCAAGCGGCCGACCCGGCTGAAGACCGAGGGCGCCTTCCACACCTTCCATATGATCACCGCCGCCCTGCACTTCCGCCCGATCCTGGACGCCGCCGAAATGAGCGCGCCCACCGTTCGCGTGTTATCCAACTATACCGGCACCTTTCACGATCCCGACCCCGCCGCCATCAAGACCCGGCTGTTCTTCCAACTATTCCATCCGGTCCACTGGATCGACAATCTGGAAACCGCCTTCCACGACGGCATCACCACGATCGTCGAATTCGGCGGCGGCCTGGGCACCGGCGCCACGCCGGAGGACAAGCGCCCCAACCTGGAAAGCATGATCAAGAAAGCATTGCGCGGCTCCGACTTCAGCGCCCACTACCATGCGGCCATCAACAACCGGACCCTACGGGAAACCGCGACGGCCCTGCAATCATGATGCACCGCGCCGCCGCCCACGCCCAACGCGCCCGGCGCCTGCTCGGTCAGGAAGCGATGAAACGCGCCCACCGCCGCAGCGAACTGACTCGATACACTGCGGAGGACGCCGCGGCCTCCGCCCAACCAGCGCCCGACTTCGAACAGCCGACCGACGACCGCAAGATCACCAAACCCCTGATCTGACCGCGCCCCAGCGCGCCCCACCCGCCTTTTCCGAGAAAAGGGATCGCGCCGATGTCCATGACCTTTCGCAAAAGCCCATGGACGGCTATCGCGTTTATTCGGATTTCGGCTACCCTTAGGCAGAAGTTGGGAATGGTGATCTGATATAGATGGACGTTACCCGTTCCGCCCATCGTTTACCGTTCCGCTGGAATCATTGTTTCCCCCGCACCTATAAATCCATAAGCCAGCCCGCTTCCCCGTATGCGGGCCAGCGGGGAAAAGTTTGTTGCTTGTCCGTTTGCCGACCAACTCGAACACCAAGTGAGGTGAGGATCATGCTTTCCGAGAAACAACTCGATATTTTGCGGGAACGCCGCGCCAAGGTCCTAGCGGGCGGTGGCGAGAACAAACTCCAGGAACGGCACGCCAAGGGACTGCTGGGCGCCCGTGAGCGGTTGCTGGCCCTGTTCCAGCCGGACACTTTCCAGGAAATCGCCACCCATGCCAAGCACGCCGCCAAGCACTTTGGCCTGGCTGACAAAGAACTCCCTTCCGATGGGGTGATCGTCGGTACCGGGTTCGTGGATGGCCGACCGGTCGCGGCGTTCAGCCAGGATTTCACGGTGATGGGCGGCACTCTGGGAAAGATGCACGCCAAGAAGATCGTGCAATCCATGCAACTGGCCCTGAAAATTGGCGCTCCCGTGGTCGCCTTCAAGGATTCCGCCGGCGCCCGCATCCAGGAAGCGGTGGACGCGCTGTCCGGTTACGGCGAGGTGTTCTACAACAACGTACTGCTATCCGGTGTCGTGCCACAGATCGCCATCATCGCCGGTCCCTGCGCCGGCGGCGCGTCGTATTCGCCGGCGCTGATGGATTTCATCATCATGACCAAGCAGAACGCCTACATGTTCATCACCGGACCGGAGGTGATCAAGGCGGTCACCGGCCGC
>JAGRHI010000091.1:6921-12541 GCA_020445045.1 Candidatus Competibacteraceae bacterium | reverse complement strand
ACCCTTCCCCATTGGAGACAATAACCACCCATAGTGTACGACGACTCGCGGAGATAATCCCAGAATTCAGCATGGATGCAAATAGAAGCGGTAATATGATAAAAAAATGGGGGCGAGTGGCTATGGCAAGACCGCATAAAATACCGGCAAGCATTCTTGATACCGGATGTTCCGCACGTCTTATCCAAATGCAGGAAATGAGTAAAATCAAACTGATCGTTAGCAAATCGCCGCCGGCGATAATTTCGCCAGCAGTAATGGTCGGGGAAGACAGCAAGAGTAGCAAAACCCCACTGGCTGGAGCTGGTTGAAATGCTGTCTTGGCACCAAGACACCAAGCTAGAGTTATCCAGAACACGCCGAGCCAGAATGGATTTTGCCAAGCTCCTTCTCCCGTCAAGGCGACAAAGGGTGCGGCCAGTATTAATTCCCCCGGCAATGGGCTAATAGGATTTCCGCCAGGCCCCACCGAACTATTACTCGCCGGAACAGCACCGGTAGCGGTATAAGGATATTGCCGGTCAAGCAGGGCTTGCGTAGCGACATTGAGCGCCTCATCCCGGTCGCTCCCGCCAGAAATAATTTCTCCGCGATTGAGAGATGGAAAAACCAGGCTGAATAGCACTGTCACTATCAGCAATGCCGCCATGCCGATTACCAGTCCTGTTCTACGCTGGGAGCGGCTGATCCAAATCGCCAACCATAGCCCGATCGACCCCTGAATAAAGGCACCGAGCCATGGAAATAAAGTGCGATCCAGTTTTATATAAAATGCAACGCGATCCCAAGAATGCAAGGATACCAACATGCCCGATAGAAAAAGTACGCAAAGCCAGCCAAACCAGCCAGGCATGGAAATCATAAGACTTGCTCCCAAGAATTATCAATAGAGTTCACTAACTGATTTATATTAGACATTATCGGAAACTAAAAAAATAATCCTAATAAATAAGCATGATCATATGAAAATTCATTTATGATCAATGAGTTGATCTAAAATTGATAAAATTTTCATGATTGTTTCTGATAATGTCTATTCAATTGGTTGTTGGCCAACCTATCCACGTTGGGAACACCACTCAAGCCCGCGTCCAGTTTCGACTTGCTCACCTGCCGCCACCGACCCAGGGATGGTAATGGAAATACACCAGCAGCAAACCGCCGAACACAATCCGGTACCAGGCGAAAGGGACAAAGCTGTGCCGGCCCACATAGGCCAGCAGAAAGCGCACCACCGCCAATCCCCCCAGAAACGCCGCCACGAATCCGACCGCGAACATCGGCACATCCGCCATCGTCAGATGGCCCCACTCCTTGTACAAGCTGTAAAACGTCGCGGCGAACATGGTCGGAATCGCCAGGAAAAAGGAAAACTCGGTGGCCGCGAAGCGCGACAACCCGCCCATCATTCCGCCCATGATGGTCGCGCCGGAACGGGAAACACCTGGAAACAGCGCCAAACATTGCGCGATTCCCACCAGCAGCGCATCCTTCCCGCTCATCTGATCGATCCGTTGTATCCGGTCCGCGCGGGCGTAGCGCTCAACCAGCAGAATGACGATGCCTCCCACCACCAAGGCCGCCGCCACGGTGACCGGGTTGAACAGGTAATGAGTAATGGCCTTATGGAGTAGCAGGCCGAAAACCGCCGCCGGGATAAAGGCGACAATCAAATTCAGCACCAAGCGCCGTGCGCTGGGGTCCCGATCCAGATGCGTGGCGACGTCGAGCAGACGAGTCCGATAGATCCACACCACTGCCAGGATCGCGCCAAGCTGGATGAAAATCTCGAAGGTCTCGGCTTGCGGTCCGGTGAAGTCCAGAAAATCCCCTACAATAATGAGGTGGCCAGTGCTGGAAATCGGCAGGAATTCCGAAGCGGCCTCCACCAGCCCCAGAATCAGGGCCTTGAGAATCAACAGGATGTCCAAAATCGCTTCCTTGGGTCGGAATGGGGAGGGGCGATTCTAGCAATTCCCGCGCGCCCCCACCATGCGGACCACGGGCGGCGGACCCGCTGCTCCAAGCACCCCATCAGCCCCGTCGAATCTGATCCTTGGCCTTTAACCTCATCAGAGCCGACTTATGAACCGTCAACCGCTGGTCCTTTCGTTGAGTACGGTCATTTTGCTGGCCTTGCCCACCACCGTGTCTGCCCAGCAACAGGTTTACAAATGGACCGACGCCAGCGGGCGGGTCCACTATGGCGAGCGAAAGCCGGAGAATACCGAACAGGTGCGGACCCTCGACATTACGCCGTCGGCCACACCGACCAGCACCACCGATGGCGACTCCGAAATCGCACGTATCAATGCCCTATCCCAACAAATGGCCAGTGAACGCGAAGCTGCGGAAAAAGCGCGGCAAGAACAAAGACTTCTCAACCTGCAACTGGAAAATCAGCGACTTAAAAACGATTTGCTCAGCCAGCAAGTGGAACAACAGCAGCGGGAACAAAAAAACGACGATCCCGGTTTTCTGATCGGGTATCCAACACCCTATTATCCGGTCTATCCCTATCCACCCACCCCGTATCCGCCGAAACCGCCTCGACCCTGGCCCTGCCAACCTTGGCCTGGTTGCCGTCCGTCCCCAGCACTCGAACCGCCACCTCGTCCCCATCGACCCGTAGCCAAACCCAACCCCCCCTTCAATCCAACTCCGGTGGGCATCGCGCCGCCGTCGAAAGGGGTATTCAAAGGACGTTGACCGAACAGCGTCGTGCCGTCGTCGCGTTGGACAAGTTACGCCGGGGTGGGTCGAAACCACATCAATTGAGCATGCAGTTTCACGACCTCGCCGACGATCAACAGCGCCGGCGAGCGAATGCCGGCCTGCTGGATGACGGTGGGTAAAGTAGCCAGAGTGGCGCAAAAGACCCGCTGTTCCGACGTGGTGCCTTGCTCCACCAGCGCCGCCGGCATGTCGTCGGGCATGCCGTGCTCGCGTAACTGGACACAGATGTGAGCAATGCTTTTGAGGCCCATGTAGAACACCACCGTCTGTCGCGGCTGCGCCAGCACCGGCCAGTTCAAATCCAGCGTGCCATCCTTGAGATGGCCAGTCACGAACACGCATGCCTGGGCATAATCGCGATGGGTCAGCGGAATGCCGGCGTAGGCGGCGCAACCGGCGGCGGCGGTCACGCCCGGCACCACCTGAAACGGGACACCGGATGCCATCAGGGTCTGAATCTCTTCGCCACCGCGCCCGAAGATGAATGGGTCTCCCCCTTTCAGCCGCAGCACTCGCTGGCCCTGCAAAGCCAGATCCACCAATAAGCGATTGATATTATCCTGTGGCAGCGTGTGATGGTTCGGCTCCTTGCCGACGAAAATCCGCTCGACACGCGGCTCCAGTAGATCCAGGACGGCTGGAGCGACCAATCGGTCATATACCGCGACATCGGCTTGCCTCATCAAGCGCAGTGCCTTGAGCGTCAACAGCTCGGGATCGCCGGGGCCGGCACCCACCAGATACACTTCACCCACTGAAGACCGTTTTAAGCCTTTCATCGCGCCGCCATTGTTATGTGTTCGCCGCCGGAGATTGCCACGTCCCTGATCAGGTTCCCAAGTGTAGCTAATCTCAGACCATTGCAATCGGAAATCATCAAGGGCTTGCCGCCCTTGATGAAGATGATATAAATCGTATTTCAAATCCTCGTTGCCCGTAGCCGGGCTGACTGGTTACCCTAGGGTTCACGCCATCGGGCATCCAATCCGCCCTTGTCCAGCTTGAGGGCTTCCACCATGAAATTACGGATTCTGTTATCCATCACGCTGGTTCTCGCCACGATCAACGGCGCCATCGTGGTTTACCGCTTCTTGCGCCCGCCACCGCCTGGTCCATCGGTCGACCGAGCCCCGACGGACCAAAAAACGACCCCGCCGGTTGCACAACCCTCGACGCCGACCCCGAGCTCCGAACAGGTCCCCGAACAGAGCGTATCGGTGGAAAAACACGCGATGCTATCGCCTCAACCTCCACCACGCCTTTCAAACAACATTGCCGACCGGGTACTGGTGGAGAAAAACGCCCGCCGACTGACACTGTTTCGTAACGACCGCCCAATCAAGAGTTATGAAATCGCGCTGGGCCGCCAGCCGGTGGGAGCCAAGCAGTTCAAGGGCGACAACAAAACGCCCGAAGGCCGCTACGTCATTGATTTCCGCAAGCGGAACAGTTCGTACCACCGCGCCTTGCACATCTCCTATCCCGGTCCCCAAGACGTCGCCTTTGCCGCCCAGCGAAAGCGCTCAGCTGGCGGCGACATCATGATTCACGGTTTACCCAACGGCATGGGGTCGATGGGAGCACTGCATCGACTGCGGGACTGGACGGCGGGCTGCATCGCTGTCACCAACCAAGAAATCGAGGAACTCTGGCGGACGATTCCAGACGGCACACCGATTGAAATCCGGCCATGACGCTTCGGCCAAGCTTGACCTCGCCGCTTGGAGGAAAAACGTGCGCCCCCGCCCCGATCGGCGCTGGGACGTCGAACATTGCTCAGGCGTGGGAACTAAAGCAGGTCCAGCTCAGCGGCGTCCAATCGGGATCGAGACCCGCATCGTCCGTCCCGGCCGGATTCAGGCCGCACTTGCGGGCGAAGTAGCGGTGAAACGCCAGGCTCGGGGTCAGTTCCGGGTGGAAGACGGTGACCAGAATCCGCTCGTCCTCCGCCGCCGCGATGTAGTCGTCCAGTTGCAGCAGCACTCGCACGCCGGACCCAACCCGCACGATTTTCGGCGCGCGGATAAAGGTCAACGGCACCGGCTCGCGGGCCACCGCCGGCACCAGCGCCGCGCGGTTGAAGCTATCGAGCTGACTACCGAAGGCATTGCGACTGACCGCGATGTCGATCAGACCGAAATACGGCGTTTCGCCGAGGTTCTCCCGGGCCAGCAGGATCGCCCCGGCACAGGTCCCCCACAGCTTCAAACCGCCCCGATACGCCTGTTCGATCGGTTCCCTCAAATCGAAAATCGTCAGCAAGCGCGACAGGCAGGTGCTTTCACCGCCGGGAACAATCAGCCCCGCCAGACCTTCCAATTCGGCGGCACGCTTGACCGGCCGGCCGGGCACGCCGAGCCGCCGCAGGTGATCGAGGTGCTCCTGCACCCCGCCCTGCAGGTCGAGCACGCCGACCGAGCCGGAACCGGCGGCCGCGGGCATTACCAGCCTCGTCCCGCCAGCCGCTCCTCGCCCGGCATGTTGGCCACGTCCAGCCCCGGCATCGGCTCGCCCAAATCCATCGAAACCTCCAGCAGCTTCTCGGGATCGTTGAAATAGGCGGTGGCCTTGACAATGGCACGGGCCCGGCGCACTGGATCGCTCGACTTGAAAATGCCGGAACCGACGAACACACCGTCGCAGCCCAATTGCATCATCAAGGCCGCGTCGGCCGGCGTGGCGATGCCGCCGGCCGCAAAGTTGACCACCGGCAATCGGCCCAGCGTCCTAACCTCCAACGCCAGTTCGTAGGGCAAGCCGTTGGCCTTGGCAAAACCCATGATTTCCTCGGCCGGAATGCCGACCAACTGGCGAATCTCTCGGTTCATGGCGCGCATGTGGCGCACCGCCTCCACCACATTGCCGGTACCGGCCTCGCCCTTGG
>JAGRHI010000091.1:3913-6775 GCA_020445045.1 Candidatus Competibacteraceae bacterium | reverse complement strand
GCGCTTGCAGGATCTGCGCTTCCACGAAATGGCCGATGCGTGCCTTGGCCATGACCGGAATGGTGACGGCTTCCTTGATCGCCCTGATCAGACCGGGGTCGGACATGCGCGCCACCCCACCTTGCTTACGGATGTCGGCTGGTACCCGCTCCAGGGCCATGACCGACACCGCGCCCGCCTCTTGGGCGATCTGGGCCTGTTCCACGTCAACCACGTCCATGATGACCCCGCCCTTGAGCATCTGCGCCAATTGCGTGTTCAAGAGATATCGATTCTCTGCCATGCTGCTACTCGTCTACAATGTGAAGTGGATATGCCGCATCGGGTGGCTTGTCCGGACTGACCGGTTCCAGCAAAGCGGTGGAGTATAGCACCATCGTGTTGGGGGACCGCACACCCTCAGACCACGGTTCGACCTCGTTTTCACCCTGGAGCCGCAAAACCTTTCAAACCCCGACGACGAGGTGACGGCATGGGCGACAGAAAGGCAATCCGCNNCAATCCGCCACGGCATCATCGGCATTCCCCTGGGCGACATTGCCGGGATCGGCCCGGAAATCGTCGCCATGGCGCTGGCGCAACCCGCTCTGTACGACATCGCCAAACCCTTGGTCATCGGCGAAACCGGCGCCCTGCGTCGGGCGCTACGGGTCGCGAAATTGGATTTGGCCCTTCGGATCGTGGACCACCCCGCCCAAGGCCAGTACCGACCCGGCACGATCGACCTGGTGGACCTGGCCAACGTGGACACCGACCAAGTCGCGTTCGGCCAAGTGCAAGCGGAAGCCGGCCGCGCCGCCTTCGAGTTCATCCACAAAACCGTCGAGCTGTGCCAAGGCGGCCTGATCGACGCGATGGCCACCACCCCGATCAACAAGGAAGCTTTTCGGGCGGCCGGCATTCAGGATATCGGCCATACCGAGTTGCTGGGCCGGCTGACCGGAACCACCGATCCGCTGACCTTGTTCCAGGTCTTCGCCCTGAAAGTGTTTTTTCTCAGCCGCCACGTCTCGCTGGCGGGCGCCATCCAGATGGTCACCCAACAACGGGTGCTGGACTATCTGCAACGCTGCGCCAGCGCGCTGATGGCCCTGGGCATCCCGCAACCACGACTGGCGGTGGCGGGGCTCAATCCCCACTGCGGCGAACACGGCCTGTTCGGCGACGAGGAATCGCGGGAACTAGCGCCGGCCATCACCGCCGCGCGGGCCTTGGGAATCGACGTCGTCGGCCCCATCGCCGCCGATTCGGTGTTTCACCTCGCCCTGAACGGCGCCTTCGACGCCGTGCTGGCGCTGTACCACGACCAAGGACATATCGCCACCAAGATGGTGGATTTCCAGCGCACCATCGCGATCACCATCGGCCTACCGTTCATCCGCACCTCGGTCGATCACGGCACGGCCTTCGACCAGGCGGGCAAGGGCACGGCCAATCCCCTGAGCCTGTTCGAGGCCGTCCGGCTGGCGGCGGTCTATGCGCCCCAGTACCGGACTGCCCTGGAACGACGTCCCGCCTCTGCCCGCGACGACGCTTGACGACGGCGCGACGGAACAGGAACACCCACGCGGCGGCGCGTGCCGTTCGCCACCGGCCATAAGAAACCATTGCTCAAACAAGCCACCGGTCGCTTATGATGCATGTCGCGGGCCGCGCCAACCCCGTAGCCTCGAAATTCTTCGCAAACCCCCGTAAACCGGATCCGCCATGACACCACGACGGCTGCTGACCACCGACGGAAAACCGAAATTTGGTCGCTACTTCGGTCCAACCGGTCGCCATGGCCAGGCCACGCGCTGCTTGCGATGGCGGGCCGTGGCGTGGGGCTCGTTGCGTGCCTGCACACTATCCGTGCTCTTCCTGCTGCTCGCCGCCGGAAGCAACGGCCGCGCCGAGGATGCCCGACCGGACCCACTGTCGCCGGGAACGACCGAAACCGGTAGCGACGCGATCTCCGCGCAAATCGCGGCCTACAGCCAGGACCTGGAACGGTTGCGCCGCTTCATGGGCGCCCCCAGGACCGGCAAATTCAATATCGGCATTCACAGCGGCCTGACTCGCGACCTGTATTTCCAAACGCTGACGCTGTGGCAAAAAACCGACCGGTTGCTGTTCGAAATCAGTCGGGTGCGCGCCACCCCGCCGCCCACATCCACGGGCGAACCGGGACTCTCGGATATTCTGGCGAACCTCCAGGGCGCCCATGGGATTCTCCAGCAGATGATGCGCGCCTTGGAGATACCCCCCGAACCCGAGACCAGGACCGGACCGGCCCCGGACCAGCCGGATCACTTCACCGCCCTGCTCGACCTGAACCGCCAAGTGGATCAGCTGCTGGAACGGCACTTCGCGCCCAGCGACGTTTACATGGAAATCACCTTGGCGATTGGCTACGCGGCCCGTCTGCTGGCTCGCTATCCGGAAGCGACCCGCATCCCGGAAGAACCGCCGTTCGAACCGAACAAACAACCCAGCGATGTCTATCGACGTTTGATCGCCTGTCTGCGCAGCATTACCCATGTCGCGAAAATCCTGGGATTTGCCGTACTCGACATCGATACCCGTCAAACCGACATGACTCAACTGACGCCCGGCGATGTTTATATGGTGGCTTCCCTGGTCGTTTCGCAATTAAATCATCTGTATGAACAATTGGGCGATGACAAATCCCTGGCGCCGGCTTTTTATCCCGGACGAAAATTTCCAGCACACAGCTATCAGCGGGCCGGAATCCTGCAAGCGCAACTGCAACAGCTCGAACGCTTCATCGCCGCCGATCCAATAGCGCCTGGGGAAGCCAAACATGACTCCACCACGCCAGAACGCTGAGCACGCCGCGCAAAAACACCCACTCCACCGCCG
>JAGRHI010000091.1:0-3864 GCA_020445045.1 Candidatus Competibacteraceae bacterium | reverse complement strand
TCGCCCTGGTTTCGACCTACGAACTGCGGGCCAGAGTCATCCTGCTGGTCAACGAAGGCGTGCCACTGGCGCAAGCGTCCGCCCAGATGCTGGCCGGCGTGCAGCACTCCCTGGCCAGCCTGCGCGGCTGGGTCAGCCTCGGCGACCCGCAATTCCTGGTGGACTGGCGCGCGGCCTGGCAACAGGAAATCCAGCCGGCGGCCGAGCAAATCAAGCAATGCCGGCATCTGCTGGCGGGACAAAGCTGCATCGCGGAGCGGCTGCGGGAACTGCAAGCCCTGCTCGCCGATCTCCAGGAGTCCCAGTGGTGGGTGCGAGAGGTAGCGCGCGCTCCGGGCAACGAACCGGCGCGGATAACTTACCTGTTCAATGTCGAACCCAGCGTGCGGGAACTGGCTTCGATCACGGCGGCGCTGCTGGCGCTCGAAGAGACAGCGCGGGAGAGCGACGACGGCCGAAAACCCCTGCTCGCGCGTTTGCTGGAAATCCAGAGCGCGCTGGCCGGCAGCCATCTGCTGCTGCGGGAAATCCTGGGGCCGGACGGCCCGCATTATACCGAACAGCTCGAACGACAACTGGGCACGACCCAGGCCCTGGTCGCGCAAGCGACCGCCGACCCCCTACTCACGCTCGAACAGAGCCGGTTGCTGCAACTCTTTCAGCGCGAATGGCAAGCCTTCGTCATCTTCGCTCGGGAGATCATCCGACAGCGTCAGGCGGTGGGTTGGAATATCGCGCTGCACCGGTTGGCGGTGGAAACGAATCCCATGGCGAACCGGGTGATCGCGCTGGCGACCGCCATGGCGGCGGACGCCAAAACCCGTCTCGAACAGGAAGCCGACGCCGCGCGGGCCGCCAGCGCCATCACGGTGTGGAATCTGGCGATCATGATTCTGGTGATGCTGGCCGTCGCCTACGGCATGTCGAGAAAGCACGCCCGGGATCTGACCTTGCCGATCACCGCCCTGGCCGAGGCGACCCGAAAACTGGCGCTAGGGAACCCAAGCGATAACCTGATCGCCGGCGGCGATGATGAACTCCGCGAACTTGCCCGTTCGTTCAATACCATGCGTACTTCGATGCAACAGGCCCAAACCGTGCTGCGCGAAGCCTATGCCCAGCTGGAGCAACGAGTTATGGAACGCACCGCCCAATTGGAAACCACCAATTGTTCCCTCATCAAGGAAATCGCGGTCCGCAATCAGACGGAAGCCGCGCTGCGGGAGAGCGAGGCTCGGCTGCGGGCCATGACCCGCGCCATGCCGGATCTGGTCTTCGTGGTCGACGAGGACGGGCGCTACCGGGAAGTGCTGGCCGCGGGGCGTGACATCGGCGCCACCTTCATGCGCGGCAAAGTCCCCGCGCCCATCCGTGGCAGACTGCTCAGCGAAGTCCACTCACCGGAAATGGCGGCGTTTTTCCTCGACATCATCCTGCGGGCGCTGCGAACCCAGCAAATTCAAATCGCCGAATACGAGCTGGAGACCTCCTCGGGTCCGCGCTGGTTCGAATCGCGCACCGCGCCGCTCGACGTGCAGTTCACCGACCGCTCCACCATCCCCGCCAACACCGCGCAACAACACCTGTTCCCACCGCCCGACGTGCAGATCGTCGCCAAGTCCGCCGCCATCGTGGTCGCCCGCGATATCACCCAGCGCAAGCAGGCGGAGGTGCAGCTTCGTCAGGCACAAAAGATGCACGCCATCGGTCAGCTCACCGGTGGCATCGCCCACGACTTCAACAACTTGCTCGCCGTCATCATGGGCAATCTCGAACTCCTGCATGAACAGTTGGCGGCTCAGCCCCGGCTGCACGAGCTGGCCCAGCAGGCGCTGCGGGCGGTGGACCGAGGCGCCAATCTGACCCGGCGGCTGCTGGCGTTCGCTCGCCGCCAACCGCTGCTGGCGCAACCGACCGACTTGAACAAGCTGATACTCGGCATGCTCGATCTCATGCGACGCACCCTGGGCGCCAACATCCAGATCGATACGATGCTGGCCGCCGACCTGAAGCAGACCCTGGTCGATCCGGACCAACTCGAAAGCGCCCTGCTCAATCTGGCCATCAATGCCCGCGACGCCATGCCGCGAGGCGGCAAGCTCGCGCTGGAAACCGGCAACGTGCAACTCGACGAGAACTACGCCGCGACCCAGCAAGACGTGCGGCCCGGCCCGTATGTCATGCTGGCGGTCCGCGACAACGGCGGCGGCATGGCATCCGAGGTGCTGGAACATGCCTTCGAACCTTTCTTCACCACCAAGGAAGCCAGCAAAGGCAGCGGCCTGGGGCTCAGCATGGTTTACGGCCTGGTCAAACAGTCCGGCGGCCACATCGCGATTCACAGCAAACCCGGTCAAGGCACCACGGTACGGCTTTATCTGCCGCAAATGCAGACTCCCTCCAGCCCGCCGGCGGGCGTGAAAGCAGCGGATACCGTTTTCAAGGGCCACGGCGAAACCATCCTGGTGGTCGAAGACGACACCGATGTCCGGCTGTTCGCTATCAACGCCCTACGTGCCCTAGGTTACGACACCCGACAGGCCGGCGATGCCGCGGCGGCGCTCGAACTACTGGAGGCGACGCCCCAGATCGCTCTATTGTTCACCGATATCGTGCTGCCGGGCGAGATGGATGGCGTCAAGCTGGCGGCCGAGGCACAACGCCGACATCCTGGTCTGCGCGTGTTGTTCACCTCGGGCTACACCGAACACCCGCTGATCGTTGGCGGTCAGCTCGCCGAGGATGTGGAAATCCTGGCCAAACCCTATCGCAAAAATGAGTTGGGACAAAAATTGCGCGTTCTGCTCGGTCGAGGCGAGAGCGTCTGAACACTGGATTGACTTTGTGACGGGATGCCAACTACTTTATACACTGCCACCCGCATATCAATCTCGATTCACCCTCTGGTCAGCGGGTTGGCGCCCACCGTCGCAGTTCGATGACGGCAATCTCGTAGCATCTCTTAATCCTTGGAGGAAGAATCCATATGCCGCTTGCAAATCGTCTGGCCGCTGAGTTCATCGGCACCCTCTGGCTGGTGCTGGGTGGCTGCGGAAGCGCCGTGCTGGCCGCCGTCTTCTACGGCCCCGACAAGTATCCCTTGGGCATCGCCCTGGTCGGCGTGTCGCTGGCCTTCGGCCTCACCTTGTTGACCATGGCTTACGCGATTGGTCATATCTCCGGCTGCCATATCAACCCTGCCGTCTCGGTCGGCTTGTGGGCTGGCGGACGTTTCCCACTTTCCGATCTGATCCCCTACATCATCGCCCAAGTCCTGGGCGGTCTCGCCGGTGCCGGCATCATTTACCTGATTTTCACCGGCAAGAGCGACTTTTCCACGCTCGGCGGCTTCGCGGCCAACGGCTTCGGCGAACATTCGCCGGGCGGTTATGGCCTAAACGCCGCGCTGATTTGCGAAGTCGTGATGACCTTCTTTTTCCTGATCGTCATCCTGGGCTCTACTCACAAAAATACCCCAACCGGCTTCGCGCCCATCGCCATCGGATTGTGCCTGACCCTGATCCATCTGATCAGTATCCCGGTCACCAACACCTCGGTCAATCCAGCGCGCAGTACCAGCCAGGCGATTTTCGTCGGTGGCTGGGCTTTGCAACAGTTGTGGCTGTTCTGGGTCGCGCCCATCGTCGGCGCGGCGCTGGCTGGCTTCTTCCACCGCTGGATGGCCAACGATCACCCTGCCTAAGTCCTTAACGGCGAAGGCGGAACCGGGGGCGCGCCACAACGCGCCCCTTTTCGTTTCCAGCCAACAACGAACTCGACCGCCCAAACACCAGACTGCCAGCAATTCCCGGCGTGTTGATTTATAAGGACTTTGTTCGTATAGTCACGCGCCACCCGCATAGC
>JAGRHI010000090.1:7807-7934 GCA_020445045.1 Candidatus Competibacteraceae bacterium | reverse complement strand
AAGCGATGCGTCGAGTCACATCCTGTTTGGTCAGAATACCCAGTAAGCGTCCATTGGCGTCGATCACGACGACACTGGAGGCATGATCGCCGAACATGTGCCGAATGGCTTCGGCGCAGGGTGTGCC
>JAGRHI010000090.1:2405-7697 GCA_020445045.1 Candidatus Competibacteraceae bacterium | reverse complement strand
CGGGTGAGGTTATCAGGCTAGACTCAGGATCGAAACCGAGAAGGCCGCGAATAGGGCGACCGCCAACAGGGCGCGGACCGATGGGAAGTTTTGCGTGACGCGAAACATCTGGTGGAGACCGGTAAGAAACAGGGCCGCGCCGCAAATGGCCAGCACCTGATAAAGCATGGGCATCGATCCCGCCGAATGCGCGGTGGTGGTGGTCGTGGCGACCGTGAACGCCACGGCGGGCAATGCCGGCAGGCTCAATGGCAATAGATAACCGCCCGCTCGATAAAGCAGACCCAGTTCACCTGGACCACCCAACGCCTTGGCCATCAGCCAAGCCACCAGCATGATGCCAATGTGGATCATGATCGTGATCAGAACGCCCGGCAGGATGTTGCCCAGCATCAGGACCCAGAATGGGATATCGACAACCGGGATGCCTTGCAATTCGCCGCCGAAGCCGCGCTGAAGCAGAGCGACCAGCACGCCATAGACCGTGCCGATCAGCATGATGAAAGCGCTGATCCAGAGTGGCGCGCGCCGGTTCTCGCAAGCGTGAATGGCCGCCTGTGGCCGTAGGAGAAAAATATCGAAAATAGGCATGGATTGGCTTGGGCTCTTTAAGCGGTAAGCGTTTTCCCCTCTTGCGGGGGAAGGTAGGGATGCGGGATGGCTTTCACCCCTCATCCCAAATCTCCCCCGTGAGGGGGAGAGGGGAGCTTCGGAGAAGGGCTACTGTTGACCCGAAGCGGGTTGAGCGGCCGGGGGCGGTGCTTCGGTTGCCGGAGCGGGTTCCGCCGCTGGAGCTTCCGCCGCCGTATCCGTGGCCGCCTTCACGGCGTCGGTGGCCTCGGTCGCGGCTTTGGTCGCGGTGTCCGCCGCCGCATCGGCGGCTGCTTTTACGGCGTCGGTGGCCTCGGTCGCGGCTTTGGTCGCGGTGTCCGCCGCCGTATCCGTGGCCGCCTTCACGGCGTCGGTAGCCTCGGTCGCGGCTTTGGTCGCGGTGTCCGCCGCCGCATCCGCGGCTGCCTTCACGGCGTCGGCTGCCTCGGTCGCGGCTTTGGTCGCGGTGTCCGCCGCCGGAGCCGCCGGAGCCGCTGGAGTCGCCGGAGCCGCCGGAGCCGCCGGAGCCGCCGGAGCCGCCGGAGTTGTTGCCGCCGGCGCTTCTGGTTTCTTGGCGTAGGTCGGATCGGGTATCGCCGACCAGATCATCAACGCCAAGGCAAAGGCGGCGGTCACCAACGCGAAGGTATTACTGCCATAGCGCCTGGGATCGTAGTTCTGCCAACCGTGGATGCGGTCGATCTCGCGCAATATCTTCTCGTTCTTTTCGCCACCGGTCAGCAGGCTGACGACGACGATGGCGAACCAGGCCGCCGACATGGTGAAGATACCGGTGATCAAGTGGACGATCGGTCCGGCATCGATCAGCGTGAAACCACCCAGTTTACCCTTGCTGAAAAACAAGATGCCGGACAAGATGCCGCCGACCAGCAAGCCGGCAATGGCGCCGGGCTTGTTGGCGCCTTTCCACCAGATGCCGAGAATCAGCACCGGGGTGAAGGTCGAAGCTGCCACGATGAAGGCCCAAATGACACTGGTCAACAGAAAGTCCGGTGGATTCAGCGCTAGACCGATGGTCGCCAAGCCACCGAGCGCGGTGAAGATGTAGCCCATCTTGATCTTGCTCTGATCCGCCGCGTTCGGATTGATGGTCGAGTAGATATCGCTGCCCAGACCGGTGCCAATCACCATCAGCAAACCAGCGATGGTCGAGAAGCCCGCCGCCAACGCGCCGGCCACCGGCATCGCCGCGATCCAGCCTGGCGTGAGTGCCTGACTCATCACCACGATCAGCAGGTCCGCTTCTTTCGCCTGAATTTGCAGGCCTTGGGCGTTCAGCTCGTTAACGGTGTAGAGCTTGGCGGCGAAGCCAATGGCGAAGGTGGTGAAGAACACCAGGCCAATGAAGAAGGTACCCCACAAGGTCGACATCTTGGCGTCGCGGATCGACGGCGCCGTGAAATAGCGCATGGCGATGTGCGGCAAGCCCATCGTCCCGCAGGCGATGGAAAAGAACACGCCAAAGTAAAACTTGAAACTCATCGGCACGGTGCCATTCACCGTGAGGAACGGGTTGAAATAGGAGGCCATGACCTCGTTCATTTGCGGTACCAGTTCGCCGTAGCCGAATGGTGGGAAGAAACTGGCCGGGCCCGCGCCGAGCTTCAACAGAATGATGGTTGCCGGCACATACAAGGCGATCAACATGATGATCGCTTGCAAGGTCTGGTTGTAAGACAAGCCGTACATGCCGCCGATGGTGACGTAAGCGGTGACCACCAGGCCGCCGACGATCAGACCAGTGGTGTAGTCCCAGTGGAACATGACCTGGAAGACATTGCCGACACCTTTCATTTGACCAATCAGATAAAGCTGGGCCAGGAAGATCATGCAGATCACGGCGACCACCTTGGCGGTTTGCCCAAAGCGCTCGCCGATGAACTGCATGCTGGTGTATTTGCCCCAGCGACGCAGTGCGGGCGCCAGCGCAATCGAGATCAGCACGAAGCCACCGGTGAAACTGAGCACCAGCGTCACCACGTAGTACTGCATCTTCCACAGCAGAGCAGTGAAGCCCAGGAAGGTCGCGAGGCTCATGTAGTTGGAACTCATGGCCAAGCCATTCGAGAGTCCACCAAAGCTGCGGCCGGCGGCGAAGTAGTCGTCGCTGGAGGTAACACGTCGCTTCGACAGCCAACCGACGTAGAGGAAGGATCCCATCATCAGCAGGGTATAGATGATACCGAGCGTCGAGACGGCGCTCGATGGTTCGAAGACGTAGTACTTGGGTTCCGCGGTCTGCGCCAGGGCCAGCGAGGGCAGGAGCAGGGCAATCAGCGTCAGGAATTTGCTCATGGCTGACCTCCCGACGTTCCGTCCGCCGCTTCACTGCTGGAGTCGTTGATTTCCTGGTCGACCTTTTCGCTGATCTGGATATAGATCCAGAACACTGGGATCAATACCAGCCAACCGATGACGATGGTGAGCCAGTAGTCCGCCGGGAACCCAAAGATCGTCACCTTGTTCAAGTCGGGAAACAGGAAATACATCGGGAAAATATGGGTCATCAAGGTGACCACCACAAAAGCGATCAGTGTCGTTCGACACTGTTTTTTGTAAGCTACTTGCATTCGCTCGTCATTGGTCATTTGCTTTTCCTCACGAGGTTATTGTCATGTTTTTGTCGCATCGCGGCGCTCCGAGGCTGCCAGCTTGGCCTCATTTTGATGCACCCGCCAGCACAGAATAGAACGAAAAATGCGTATTTTGACCTGTAATGCTTCATGAATCCGCCATCGGTGACAGAGGTTGCCCCTCTATAGTGCATCGGTTCGGGATGGGGTTTGGGATGGCACGCCTCGGCGTACGGTGCCCGCCGCCGTGGGATATGGGTGGCGCGGAACCCCGCTGCGGGTGATCCAGGGTTCCGCCTCTTGCGCGGTGCCCGCGAGGCCGCGGAGAGAATCCGCGTCAAAGTGAAGGATTGCAAGCAGAGCGGCGATGTCTTACAAGTGCTTCGCCTCCCACAACACAGAGCCAACGATTCGTTCCCATGACCCTTGTCGCCACTCTCGCTCGCGAACTCGCCGTTCGGGAAAGCCAAATCGAAGCCGCCGTCAACCTGCTGGATGGCGGCGCCACCGTGCCCTTTGTCGCCCGCTACCGCAAGGAAGCCACCGGCGGGCTGGACGATACGCAACTGCGCCTGCTGGAAGAACGGCTCGGCTACCTGCGCGAGTTGGAGGAGCGGCGCGAGGTTATCCTGGCCAGCATCCGCGAACAGGGTCAGTTGAGCGCCGAGCTGGAAACCGCTCTCCACGCCGCCGACACCAAGACTCGGCTGGAAGACCTGTATCTACCTTACAAGCCCAAGCGCCGCACCAAGGCGCAGATCGCCCGCGAGGCTGGGTTGGCGCCACTGGCTCACGGCCTGCTGGCCGATCCCACGCGGACGCCCGAGCAGGTCGCCGCCGGCTTCGTGGATGTCGAGCGTGGCGTGGCCGATGTAAAGACGGCGCTGGATGGGGCGCGACAGATTCTGATGGAAGCGTTTGCCGAAAACGCCGAATTGCTGGCGGAATTGCGCGAATACCTATGGGACAACGCAGTGCTGCATTCGCAATTGATCGAGGACAAGGCCGAGGAGGGCGCCAAGTTTCGCGACTACTTCGACTACCGGGAAGCGCTCCGGCGCATTCCCTCCCATCGCGCCCTGGCGCTGTTCCGGGGCCGCAATGAAGGGGTATTGCGGATGACGCTGGAAATCGGCGATCCCGAAGCCCCCGGACCCGATCCCGGCGAGCGGCGGGTCGTTGCCCATTTTGGCATTCGTGACGAGGGTCGGCCCGCCGATGGCTGGCTGCGGGAAACCGCTCGCTGGGCCTGGAAGGTCAAACTGTTGTCGCATCTGGAGACCGAATTGAAGCAACGCGTGCGCGAAGCCGCCGAGGAGGAGGCGATCCGGGTGTTCGCCAGTAATTTGCGCGATCTGCTGCTGGCCGCGCCGGCCGGCGCCCGGCCGACCTTGGGGCTGGACCCCGGACTGCGCACTGGCGTCAAGGTGGCGGTGGTGGATGTCACCGGCAAGTTGGTGGAGACCGCGACCCTTTATCCCCATGCCCCGCGCAAGCAGTGGGACGAAAGCCTGCACGCGCTGGCCGAACTGTGTCGCCGGCACAACGTGGAGTTGCTCAGCATCGGTAACGGTACCGCCTCGCGCGAGACCGACCGGTTGGCGGCCGAATTGATGCGGCATCATCCCGAACTGCGTCTGCAAAAGCTGGTGGTCTCGGAAGCCGGCGCTTCGGTCTATTCCGCTTCGGAGTTGGCGGCGCGGGAGTTTCCCGAGGTGGACGTGTCCTTGCGCGGGGCGGTGTCCATCGCCCGCCGCCTGCAAGACCCGTTGGCGGAGCTGGTCAAGATCGAACCGAAAGCCATTGGCGTTGGCCAGTATCAACACGACGTCGGACAAGCCCGGTTGGCGCGAACCCTGGATGCGGTGGTCGAGGATTGCGTCAACGCGGTCGGCGTGGACGTGAATACCGCCTCGGCGCCGTTGCTGGCGCGGGTGGCCGGGTTGAACGCGACGCTGGCCCGCAACATCGTCGAGCATCGCGACGCCAACGGCCCGTTCCGGCGGCGGGAACAGTTGCTGAACATTGCCCGCTTGGGCGAGAAGACCTTCGAGCAGGCGGCCGGATTCCTGCGCATTCTCGATGGCGACAATCCACTGGATCGTTC
>JAGRHI010000090.1:0-2363 GCA_020445045.1 Candidatus Competibacteraceae bacterium | reverse complement strand
CAGCGGGCGTGGCTTGCACGAGGTGTTGGGCAACACCGCCTTTCTCAAGACGCTGGAGCCGACCCGCTTCACCGACGAGCGGTTTGGCGTGCCGACGGTGCGCGACATTCTGGCGGAACTGGAAAAGCCGGGGCGCGATCCCCGGCCCGAATTCAAGACCGCCGCGTTTCAGGAGGGTGTGGAGAAGCTGGCCGATTTACGGCCGGGGATGGTGCTGGAAGGGGTGGTGACCAACGTCGCCAACTTCGGGGCGTTCATCGATATCGGTGTGCATCAGGACGGACTGGCGCATGTGTCGGCGTTGGCGGATCGTTTTGTGAAAGACCCGCGCGAGGTGGTCAAGGTCGGTCAGGTGGTGAAGGTCAAGGTGCTGGAGGTGGACCTGGAACGGCGGCGCATCGCCTTGACTCTACGCCTGAGTCAAGCGCTGGTCGGCGAGCGGGAGCGCCAGGCATCCACCACCGCGCCGTCCGCCGCCCACGAACGGAACCGGCCGCGCAAGGACCGTTCCAACGGTCGCGACCGTCGGGAACCACCGCCGGAAAATCGTCCGGGGGCCTTGGCCGATGCGTTTGCCCGCGCGCGACGGGACAAGTGACGCCGGCCACGAACCGCCGGCGCGGCGCGGCTGGCGCTCAGTCTTCCCGGTCGGCGAGCAGGTCGTTTTCGTCGCTGAACTCTTCGTCCTTGTCGTAGCCCAGGTCGTCCGGCTCGATTTCATCGTAGGGGCCGGACCAGTCTTCCGGCGCTTCGATGATCTCCAACGGCAGCTCGTACCAGGCGTCCAGATCCATCTCTTCCAACTCGCCGTCGAAGTACTGAATTTCGACCGTCTGCGCATCTTCGTCCAGGGCGACGACCTCGAAATCGTTGTCGGTGTCCTCGTTGCGGTACCAATTACCGATGATGGGATCAACATCGCTCATAACCGGTCTCCTGCTGAAATCGGGAAGTGGGCGGACCGCCGGCGGGGGCGGCGTTGTCATATCCTGGTAGCGACCAGCGATCATTCATTATCCCTTTAATTCTTAATGATGAACCACTCGCAATTCAACCATGAAATCGCGGAAATTCGCGATGATCGCATCCACGGCGCCAGCGAACTGGCCCGTCGTTGCCTGGCGATCCTGGCGGAGGCGGCGAAGACGCTGCCGGCCACCGACGGTGACGAATTCCGGCAACGCTTGCTGGCCTTGGCCACCGAACTGGCGGCAGTCCGGCCGAGCATGGCGCCGATCGGCAGCCTACTGCGGCGCTGGCAAGAGCGGATCGGTACCGCCAACGGGGATCTGGGATCGTTCCGCCGGCTGGCCGCCGAGCACGCGGCGGCGCTGATCGCCCTGTCGCGCCAAGCCGTGACCGACTGCGCCGCCCACGCGGCCCGTTGGTTCGGCCCCAGCCGTACCTTGATGACCCACAGTCTCAGCTCGACGGTGCTCGAAACCTGCCGCTTGCTCAAGGATCAGGATTTGCGAATGATCGTCACCGAATCGCGGCCACTGGCCGAGGGACGGCGGATGGTGGAGCGGCTCTCGGCCTGGAACGTACCGACGACTTACATCACCGACGCCCAGATGGGTTTGTTCGTCGCTCGCGCCGATGGCGTGCTGGTCGGCGCCGACAGTCTGTTGGCCGACGGTTCGGCCATCAACAAGGTGGGGACTGCTTTGCTGGCGCTGGCGGCGCGCGAATGTGGCGTACCCTTCCACGTCTGCTGCGAGAGTTTCAAACAGCGCGCCGAGGACGAGTCGCCGCCGGAACTGGAGGAAATGGCGTCCGCTGAACTGGCGGTGCCGGCGTGGCCCGGTGTCAGCGTGCGCAATGTGTATTTTGACGTCACTCCGGCGCGGCTGATCGATGTTTGGATCAGCGAAACGGGCGTGCGCCAAGCCGTCGCGGCGCCATGAAAAAACCCGGCCGTCTCGACGAAACGGCCGGGTTCGGAGTGACCGCGGGATCGTTGTCGCGATCCCGGCGGGTCGTTACTTCACCGCGCGGTTATCGACCAGATCGGTGACCACGTTCGGATCGGCCAGGGTCGAGGTGTCGCCCAGCGCATCGACTTCGTTGGCGGCGATCTTGCGCAGAATGCGGCGCATGATCTTGCCGGAGCGAGTCTTGGGCAGGCCGGGCGCCCATTGGAGCGCGTCCGGCGAGGCGATCGGACCGATTTCCTTGCGGACGTGGGCGATCAGTTCCTTGCGCAGTGCTTCGGTCGGTTCGACGCCCATCTTGAGGGTGACGTAGGCATAGATACCCTGACCCTTGATGTCGTGCGGGAAGCCGACCACCGCTGCTTCGGCGACCGCCGGATGCAGCACCAGCGCCGACTCGACCTCGGCGGTGCCCATGCGGTGGCCGGA
>JAGRHI010000089.1 GCA_020445045.1 Candidatus Competibacteraceae bacterium | reverse complement strand
TTCCGTTCAAGATCAACACCACCGTTACCCGCTACAACTATCCGCAAATCGACGATCTATACGCCCTGTCCCAGCGTTATGGGGCCGAGCTGCGGCTGACGCGGCTGCGGCCCACCGGTCGCGGCGGCGCGGTATGGCAAGACCTGCGCCCGACCCACGAACAAAATCGCGGACTGTACGAGTGGCTATTGAATCATCGTGACGTGCTGACCGGTGATTCCTTTTTTCATCTATCGGCTTACGGGCAGCCGATGGACGGGTTGAACCTGTGCGGCGCCGGACGCATCGTCTGTTGTGTGGACCCGGTCGGCGAGGTGTACGCCTGCCCGTTCATGTTGGCCCCGGAGTTTTCCGGTGGCAACGTGCGCCAACCGGGTGGATTCGCCGGCATCTGGCGCCACTCCCCACTATTCGCGCACCTGCGGGAATGGCAAGTCGGCGGCAGTTGCCAGAGCTGCAACGCCTACGACCAATGCCATGGCGGTTGCATGGCCGTCAAACACTTCACCCAGCAATCCCTGGATGCACCCGACCCAGACTGCGTGTTTCAACAACCGGCGCCCTTTCCGATACCGGTCAAGGCCGTGTCACAACTGGCGAGCATCGCATCGCCATGAATTCGATCCGAGCAATACCTGAAATCCGTAGCGCGTGAGGCAACGCCATGAGCAAGCCGCAAGATCGCCATGCCGGGCTTTTCGCCCCACTGTCGCTGGGTGGCAAGACAGCGCCGAACCGCTTTGTATTCGCCGCCCATCAGACCAACTTCGCCACCCATAACCGTTTCACCGAACGGCACGTCGCCTATTACGAAACCCGCGCCGCCGGTGGTGCGGGAACCATCGTCCTGGAAGGCAGCGTCGTCCACCCTTCGGACTGGCCCTACGAGTACGCGATATTCGGCCACGAGGCCGCCGTGGTGGACGGTTATCGCCAAATCGCGGATGCGCTGCACCGCCACGGCGCGCTGGCGCTGGCGCATCTGACCCATGGCGGGATGCAGGGCAGCAGCCATTATTCCCAATTGCCGCTGTGGGCACCCTCGCCGGTCCCGGAAGTCAACAGCCGCGAGTTGCCCCAGGCCATGGATACCGACGACATCGCCGCCATGATCCAAGGTTTCCGGCAGGCAGCCCGCTACGCTCGGGACGGCGGCCTGGACGGGGTCGAACTGAACGCGGGTCAGGACAGCCTGATTCGTCAGTTTCTGTCGCCGTTGACCAATCAACGTAGCGACGACTACGGCGGCTCGCTGGACAATCGGCTGCGTTTCGCCCGTCAGATCATCAAAAGCGTGCGCGACGAACTGGGTCGCGGCGCGGTGGTCGGGCTGCGCCTGTCGGGCGACGAACACGCGCCCTGGGCCGGGATCAAGCCGGAAGACGCGGCGGAGATCGCCCGTTGTCTGGCGAGTGACGGGCTGATCGACTTCATCAGCGTCACCAGCGGTAGCATCTATACCAGCCACCTGACCCGGCCAGGCTTGTATCAACCGCCCGGCTTCGCCGTCCCGCTGGCGGCGGGGATCAAGGCGGCGGTCGCGCTACCGGTCTTTGCCCAGGGCAGCATCGTCGATCCGGAGATGGCGGCGACGCTGCTGGCTGACGGGAAAGCCGACGCCGTGGAAATGACCCGCGCCTTAATCACCGATCCGGACTTGCCGCGCAAATGGCGTGAAGGCCGCGCCGATGACATTCGTCCTTGCCTGCTCGCCAATCAGGACAACATCATCGGCCTGGTGCAGAACCCGCGTCTGAGCTGCGCCAATAATCCGGCCGCCGGCTACGAGCGCGAGGCCGAATTCGCACCCTTGAAACGCGCCCGGACGCCGCATCGGGTTCTGGTCGTGGGTGGCGGACCGGCCGGTCTGGAAGCGGCGCGAGTCGCGGCGCTGCGCGGTCACGACGTCACTCTGTACGAACGCGAGTCCCGGCTTGGCGGCGCGATCCGACTCGCCGCCGCCGCGCCGGGTCGGGAACGGTTGGCATTGGCCGTGGATTGGCTGGAACGGCAAGTGCGCACGCTGGACGTGAACATTCAGACCGAAGTGGACATAACCGCCGAACAGGTCGGTCAAGAAGCCCCCGACACAGCGATCGTGGCGGTAGGCGGAATACCCAGTCATCATTCTAGCGTCCATTTCCACCCGAACGCGCCGGTGATCAATCCCCGGCAAGTCATGCGCGGCGAAGTTCCAACCACGCCAGGTCGTGCCGTGGTTCTCGACACCCTGGGCGATCCGGTCGGCATGGCGGTGACCGAATGGCTGGCCGAGCGCGGCTGGCAAGTCGAAGTGGTCACCAGCGACATGTTCGTCGGCCAGCGCTTGACCGCATCGCTGGAGTTGACCGCCTGGAATCAGCGCGCCGCGGCCCGTGGCATCGTCTTCCGTCCGCAATTCGACACGCTGGAAGTAACCGAACACAGCGTGATCGGCGCGGACCATTTCGATTACCGGGAAATCCGCCTCGACGGAATTGACCTGGTAGTGGATGTATCGCCGGAGCGGCCCGATGAAACCCTGTATTTCGCACTCAAGGAGAGTGGCTTGCGGGTGTTCCGCGCCGGCGACTGCGTCGCCCCGCGTTATCTCAGTCACGCGATCCTGGAAGGTTATCGAGCCGGACGGGAGGTCTAAGCCATGAGCAATCGTTCGCGACTGCTATTTACCCCGATGAAGATCGGCAACATCACGGTCAAGAACCGGATCGTGTTCTCGGCGCATCTGACCAACTACGCCGAGGATTTCCTGCCCAGCGAGCGGCATCTTTACTACTATCGAGAGCGGGCTCGCGGCGGGACCGGATTGATCATCACCGAAGAGCAATCCACCCATCCCACCGATCACCCTTACGAAAAACTGATTCACGCCTTTCACCGCCAAGTGATCCCGCATTATCGGCGGATCACCACGGCGGTCCATGCGGAAGGAACGCCGATCCTGGCGCAGATCAACCACAATGGCGGCCAGGGCAGCGGCATGTTCACCCGATTACCCGCCTGGGCGCCGTCGGCGCTGGCCGATCCTTTGTTCCGTGAAGTGGCGAAAGCGGTGGAACACGAGGATATTCTGGAGATCATCCAGGGTTATGCGCGCGTGGCCGCCTACACCCGCGAGGGCGGTTTCGATGGCGTGGAGCTGCAATGCTCCCATTCCTCCATCGTCCGTCAGTTCCTGTCGCGCAACACCAATCAACGCACCGACGAATACGGCGGCAGCCTGGAAAACCGCGCGCGGCTGCTGCGCGAAATCATCGCCGCCATTCGCAACGAAGTGGGCCGCGATTACGTGATCAGCGTGCGGCTGTGCGGCGACGAACTGATCCGTGACGGCATCACCCTGGACGAAACGGTGGCTGTGGCGCGACTGCTGGAAGCGGATGGACTAATCGATCTGATCAACACCAGCATCGGCACCGCCACTCAGACCCTGTACATGATCGAAGCCTCGATGCGGATTCCGCCCGACTACGCGCTGTTCATCCCGTCGGCCATTCGCAAGGCGGTACGACTGCCGGTGATCGGCGTGGGTCGGATCAAGGACCCAATCCAGGCGGAACGAATTCTCAGCGAAGGCCATGCTGATCTGGTCGGCATCGTACGCGGCCAGATCGCCGACCCCGAATTCGCCCGCAAGGCGCGGGAGAACCGAGCCGACGACATCCGCCTGTGTCTGTCCTGCAACCAGGAATGCGTGGGACGGATGGGACTCAACCGGTGGATGGGTTGCATCGAAACCCCGGCGACCGGTCAGGAAAAGCGCTACGGAGTCGACACCTTGTCAACCGTCACCGAGCCCAAGCGGGTACTGGTGATCGGCGGCGGCCCCGCCGGATTGAAGGCCGCGACCGTCGCCGCCCGTCGCGGGCATCGCGTCACCTTGCTGGAAAAGGAAGCTCGCCTGGGCGGCCAGGTGATTTGGGCGGTGCGGGTGGCTGGGCGTGCGGAATTCGGCGATATCGTGCGCAATCTGTTGCATGAGATCGAACAGCTAGGCGTCGAGGTGCAGACCAACACCACGGCCACACTCGATTCGGTGTTGGCCGCCAAGGCGGACGCGGTGATCGTGGCGACCGGTTCGTTACCCAACCATGCCGCTATTCCCGGTGGCGACAGCCCCGGTGTGGCGGACGTGGTGGATATCCTGTCGGGCAAGGTCACGCCGGGACCCAAGGTGCTGATCGTGGATCGGCTCGGCTTCCACGAAGCCACCAGCGTCGCCGAGTATCTGGCGGAACAGGGCTGCGAAGTGGAAATAGTCACCCCCACCCTATACGTCGGTCAGGATTTGGGTGTCACCCTCGATCTGGAAAACTGGTATCGCCAAGCCCGACGGCTGGGCATTCGCTGCACGCCGAATCATTCGGTGCTCAGCATCGACAACGGCGTGGTCATGGCGCTGCACAACTACAGTGGCCAAATGGTGCACTTCCCCAAAGTGGATACGGTGGTGCTGGCGGTACACCGTCAGGCCGACGATAGCCTGTATCAGGCACTGAAGGCCGACAACGCCCGCGCCACCCACATGCTTTCGCAAGTTCGCGAAGTCGATGAGGAGCTTTATCAAAATTTGAAAGGGCGGGTGCCCGCGCTTTACCGCATCGGCGACTGCGTCGCGCCACGCCGGGCGCACGCCGCGATCATCGAAGGCGAACGCGCCGGGAGGGCCATTTAAATGGATAAATGCGTCGTGGTCGTCACTGAATGGGAACAAGGCGAATTGACGCTCGCCAGTTTGGAATGCGTGGAAGAAGGCCGCGAGGTGGCCGATCGGTTGGGCGCACAGGTGCAAGTTATCCTGTGTGGCAACGAAATCACTCCGCTGGCGGCGACGCTGGCGGCGCACGGCGCGGACCGGATCACGCTGGTGGAACACGATGCCTTGGCGCAGTTCAGCGCCGACGGTTGGTTGCAGGCGCTCGCCCCGGTGCTGCTCCAGGCGCATCCGGTGCTGCTGTTGGCCCCGGACAGTGGCCCGATCCGCGCTTGGCTGCCACGGCTGGCGGTGCGCTGGCGGTTGCCGCTGGTCGGCTGTTGCACGCGCATCGGCATCGTCGGCGACGGTTACCCGGAAGTGATTCGCCATACTTACGGCGGAGCCTGCCAGGAACGGCTGATCTGGCCTTACGCCACCCTGGTTTGTGCCATGCTCACCCCCGGCGGGCGCGGAGTGGGTACTCCCCGGCATGGACGTATCGCTGAAGTCACCGTCGTGCGCCCGAAACTCGATCCCACCGGTTTCCGCGATCGCACCTTGCGGACCCTGCCCGCCGATCCACGCACGGTGCCTTTGCACGAAGCCGAACGCATCGTCTCCGGCGGCTTCGGTACGGGCGGATCGGACGGCATGGCGCTGGTGAAGCAATTGGCCGAACAGATCGGCGCGGCTTTGGGCGGCACCCGCGTGGCGGCGGATCGTGGCTGGTTGGCCGTGGAACGCTTCATCGGCTCGACCGGCCAGATCGTCGCTCCAAAACTGTACATGGCGTTCGGCGTGTCCGGCGCGGGTCAACATCTGTCCGGCATCACCGGCAGCGAAACTGTCATCGCCGTCAACAACGACCGCACCGCGCCGATTCTCAAACGGGCGGATTTGGGTGTCGTCGGCGACTTGCATCAAATCTTGCCTATTCTGCTCAGGAAATTGCAGGCGCTCACTGCCGCCCGCGATGCTGACCATGGTAAACCGAACGCACCGACTGATTCCTCCGTCACCCATCGGACTTTGGAGATGACGCCATGACCACGCATCCCGCTAACCAACAGTTCGATGTCATCGTCGTCGGCGCCGGACCGGCGGGTAGCGCCGCCGCCTTGCTCGCCGCCCGCGCCGGTCTCAAGGTGCTGTTGCTGGAGCGCGGCGAATATCCGGGGGCCAAGAATGTCTCCGGCGCGGTGTTTTACGGCAGCGCCATTCTCAACGAACTGATTCCCAACTGGTGGGAACAAGCGCCGGTGGAACGTCCTGTTTGCCGCCGCGACATCGCCTTCATGTCGCCGACCACTGCGGTGGCGCTCGACTTCCGTTGCGCCGGCCCCGGTTTTGCCACCGCGCCCTACAACGGTTTTACGGTATTGC
>JAGRHI010000088.1 GCA_020445045.1 Candidatus Competibacteraceae bacterium | reverse complement strand
TTTCCCAAGGATTACCCGATCATCGTTCCGTCCGGCTCCTGCGGCGGAATGCTGAAACACCACTATCCCAAACTGTTCACCGACCAGCCCGAAGCCGCCGAAGCGCAACGCTTCTCCGACCGCGTTTTCGAACTGACCGAATTCTTGGTCAAGGTGCTCAACATCAAGCTGGACGATCGGGGGCAACCGATCAAAATCACCTGGCATTCCTCCTGTAGCGCGCTGCGCGAGATGCGCGTGATCGACTATTCCAAGTCACTGGTTCGTCAATTGAAAAACGTCGAAATGATCGAACTGCAACGGGAACGCGAATGCTGCGGATTCGGCGGTTCTTTCTCGGTCAAACAGGCCGATATCTCCTCGGCGATGGTGGCGGATAAAGTCGCGGACATCGAGCAAACCGGCGCTGCCCTGCTCCTTTCCGGCGATTGCGGTTGCCTGATGAACATCGGTGGGGCGCTGAAGCATCACAACAGTTCGATTCCCGCCAAGCACATCGCCGAATTCCTGCTGGAGCGCACCCAATGACCGAAGCCGTGGTCGATTTTCCCAAGAACTTCAAAAAAGCCCTGAACGATGGCCAACTACGCCGCAATCTCCGCGCGGCGATGGACACGCTGGGGCAACGGCGTCGGAACCTGTTCTCCGACCCGGAGGCGTTCGAGCAACTGCGGGCGCGCGGCGACGCCATCCGCCGGCGGGCGCTGAACAAGCTGCCGGAGTTGCTGGAGCAACTGGAGCGAAAATGCACCGAGAACGGTATTCAGGTGCATTGGGCCGAGACGCCAGCCGAAGCCAACCAGATTTGCCTGGAAATCATTCGGCGCCACAACGCCACCCGCGTCATCAAGGGTAAATCGATGGTATCGGAGGAAATGCACCTCAATCGCTTTCTGGACGAACGCGGCATCGAGGCGCTGGAAACCGATCTTGGCGAGTACATCATCCAACTGGATCACGAAACGCCCTCGCACATCATCGTGCCGGCCATTCACAAGAACCGCGATCAGATCGCGCGGCTGTTTCACGACAAGATTCCCAATACGCCGTATACCGAAGTAGTCGAGGAACTCAACGCCATCGCCCGTCAGGTGTTGCGCGAAAAATTTTTCGCCGGGGAAGTAGGAGTCAGCGGGGTCAATTTCGCGGTAGCCGAAACCGGTACGCTGTGCCTGGTGGAAAACGAGGGTAACGGCCGGATGTGCACCACCGCGCCGCCGGTGCATATCGCCGTCATGGGTTTGGAAAAGGTGGTGGAACGGCTCGACGACGTGCCGCCGCTGTTGCGCTTGCTGACCGGATCAGCCACCGGCCAGTTGATCACCACCTATTTCAATATGATCACTTCGCCGCGCCAGCCGGACGAGAAGGACGGCCCCAAGGAAGTCCATCTGGTTTTGCTCGACAACGGGCGTACCGAAATCTGGGCCGACCCCGAACGGCGGCAGACCTTGAAATGCATCCGTTGCGGCACCTGCCTGAATCATTGCCCGGTCTATACCCGCCTCGGCGGTCATGCCTATGGCTACGTCTACCCCGGTCCCATCGGTTCGATCCTGACCCCGCAACTGGAGGGACTGGAAAACGCCGGCGCGATGGCCACCGCCTCCACGTTTTGCGGGGCTTGCGAGGAAGTGTGTCCGGTCAAGATTCCCATCGTCGATATCCTGCGCCGCTTGCGCGTCGAATCCTACGACAAGACGGGCTCTCCCCACGCGGTCAACGGCCACGGCTATAAGGTCAACGCCATGGAGAATCTGACGTGGAAAGGCTGGGCGTTCAGCAACGCAACGCCCTGGCTCAACGCCCTGAACGCCAAGCTGTTGGGCCTGCTCGGTCCGCAACTGCCCAAGCTGCCGGGGCCGGACATTGTGAAAAAGTGGACCCAATCCCGGGCCTTGCCCGAGTTCGCCAGCAAGAGCCTGCATGTGCTGGCCAAAGAGAAGGGGCTGAACGATGAGTGACGCGCGCGCCAACATCCTCGCCAGACTGCGGGCGATAACGCCGCAAGAGGTCCCCGCCACGACCGAACCGGTCGCACCGCCCGACACGGAACTGAGCCACGCCGACCAAGTAGCGCGGCTCAAACAACTGCTGGAAGCCATGCACGCCGAGGTGCACATCACCGACAGCGGCAATTGGACCAGCATTCTCAAGGAAGTGTTGCGCAAGCGCTCAGCGAACGGCTTGTTGTACAGCCCAACCACCGCCATCGGGATCACCTTGGAAGAAACCTGGGAAAGCGATTTGCCACCGCTGGTCGGCTATACCGAGACGGTGGAGCAGTGCAAGGAACGGCTGTTCGCCATCGACGCGGGCATCACCTCGACCCAGGGTGGGCTTGCCGACGTGGGTGCCTTGGTTCTGTGGCCGGACGTACACGAACCGCGTTTGCTGTCGCTGGCGCCGGCGGTGCATATCGCGGTGTTGGAAGCGACCAAGATTCACGGCTCCCTAGCCGAAGCCATGCGCCGGGAGCATTGGGCCGAGGGAATGCCGACCAACGTCTTGTTGATTTCCGGCCCGTCCAAGACCGCCGACATCGAATTGGTGCTGACCTTCGGCGTTCACGGCCCCAAGGAGTTGATCGTGCTGATTCTGGACGATGAGAGAGGCTAAGACGCACATGCCACCGACAGCCCACGAGCAGCTTCACCGCGACTTGCAAGCCTTCATTCCAGCGTCGCGTTTGATTACCGACCCGCTGCGCACACTCGCTTACGGCACCGACGCCAGCCTGTACAGGCTGATTCCCAAGCTGGTGGTGCGGGTGGAAAGCGAGGATGAGATGCGGCGCATCCTGGCCCTGGCGCACCGACACGAAACGCCGGTGACCTTCCGCGCCGCCGGCACCAGCCTGTCCGGTCAGGCCATCACCGACTCGGTATTGCTGCAATTGGGCGACGGCTGGCGAAACTGGCGGATCGGCGAACACGCGACAACGATCAGTTTGCAACCGGGCATCGTCGGCGGCCACGCCAACCGTTATCTGGCGCCCTACCAGCGTAAGATCGGGCCGGACCCCGCGTCGATCAACACCTGCCAGATTGGCGGTATCGCGGCGAACAACGCCAGTGGCATGTGTTGCGGCACCGCCCAGAACAGCTATCAAACGCTGAAAAGCATGCGAGTGATGCTGGCCGATGGCACGGTGCTGGATACTGGGGATTCCGCCAGCCGCGAAGCGTTCGAGGGCAGTCACGGTGATTTACTCGCCCAACTTGCCGAACTCGGGCGACGCACCCGTACCGATGCGGCACTGGCCGGACGCATCCGCGACAAATTCAAGATCAAGAACACCTGCGGTTACAGCCTCAACGCTCTGGTGGATTACAAAGACCCCTTCGAAATCCTCCAGCATTTGATGATCGGTTCCGAGGGCACGCTGGGCTTCATCGCCGAAATCACCTATCACACGGTCGAGGAGCATACCCACAAGGCCACGGCGCTGATGATCTTTCCCGACATCCAGACCGCTTGCGAAGCGGTGGCGGTGCTGAAAAGCCAGCCGGTGGCGGCGGTGGAATTGATGGACCGCGCCTCGCTGCGTTCGGTGGAGAACAAGGCCGGCATGCCGTCCTATTTCAAGGAACTACCGGAAACCGCCGCCGCGCTGTTGGTGGAAACGCGGGCGCTGGACTCGACGACCCTCAACGCGCAGGTCGAAACCATCGCTGCCGCCCTCGCCGCCACGCCAACCCTGCTCCCGTTCCAATTCACCGGCCGCCCGGAAGAATTCACGCAACTGTGGGCAATTCGTCAGGGCCTGTTCCCCTCGGTCG
>JAGRHI010000087.1 GCA_020445045.1 Candidatus Competibacteraceae bacterium | reverse complement strand
TTCAGGCCGGCTGCTCGATCCTGATGCCGTGGGGGGCGCCGATCGGTTCGGGGCAAGGCTTGAACAATCCCCATGCGCTGCGGACCTTGCGCGCTCGTTACCCGGATATCGCGCTGATCGTGGACGCCGGCATCGGCAAACCGTCCCACGCCATCGCGGCGATGGAAATGGGCTTCGACGGTGTGCTGGTCAACACCGCCGTCGCCCGCGCGACCGATCCGGTCCAGATGGGGCGCGCCTTCGGTCTGGCCGTCGAGTCCGGCCGGCTGGCTTACCTCGCCGGCGCGATGCCGGTTCAGGAAATGGCCGAACCAAGCACGCCCGTCACCGGCACGCCGTTCTGGCACCAATCCTAGGGATGTACCCGATGCAGGCCCATGGAGTCCATGGATTTTATCCCGTGGTGGACGATGTCCGCTGGGTGCGCCGCTTCCTGCCGTTGGGTGTGCGGACGATCCAGTTGCGGATCAAGGGACAGCCCGAAGCGGCGGCGCGGCGCCAAATCCGCGAAGCCCTGGCCATCGCCGCCGATTACGATGACTGTCAGATGATCGTCAACGACTACTGGCGGGAAGCGATTCAGGAAGGCGCGGCGTGGCTGCATCTGGGGCAGGAAGATTGGGCGGGCGCCGACCGCGCGGCGATCCGGGCGGCCGGGATCAAGCTGGGGATCAGCACCCACAGCCCCGAGGAATTGGCGAATGCCTTGGACGCCAAGCCCAATTACGTTGCCCTGGGGCCGATTTACGAGACGACCTTGAAAAAGATGCCCTGGTCCCCGCAGGGGCTCGACCGCATCGGCGAATGGAAAACCCGTTTTGGTGGTCCACTGGTCGCCATCGGTGGGATCACGCTGGAACGGGCGCCGGCGGTGTTGGCGGCAGGAGCGGATTCCATCGCGGTCGTTTCCGACGTGCTGCGCGCGCCGGACCCGGACGGGCGGGTTCGCGCCTGGCTGGATCTCTTCCGCGCGCATGGCTTTCCAAAAACCGCATAGAGAGAAACTCTTCGTGATGTCCAGTTCGTTGCATCAACCCGCGGACCCGGCCAGCGCGCTCAGTGTCGAAGAGCAACTGCGCTACGCTCGGCATTTGGTTTTGCCCGAGATCGGACTTGACGGTCAGCGGAAATTGCGACGGGCGAGCGTGCTGGTGATCGGCGCCGGTGGCCTGGGCGCGCCAGCCTTGTTGTACCTGGCCGCCGCCGGAGTCGGTCGCTTGGGCGTCATTGATCCCGATCAAGTCGAACTGAGCAATCTTCAGCGGCAGGTTTTGTATGACACGGCGGATTGCGGCGCGGCCAAGGCCGAACAAGCTCGCGCCCGCCTGCTTGCGCTCAACCCGCATCTCCGGATCGACGTTTACCCCGAGGCTTTCACTCTGGCCAATGCCGCGCGCTTGGTCGAAGCGCATGACCTGCTGATCGAAGGTTCCGATCGATTCGCCACCAAATATCTGGTGAACGATGCCTGCGTGTTGGCGGGTAAGCCGTATGTCGGCGCCAGCATCCGCGCGTTCTCGGGGATGCTTTCGGTCTATGCCGCGCCGGAGGGACCTTGCTATCGTTGTCTTTTTCCGGAAATGCCGGACCCTGAAACGGTGCCGTCCTGCGCGCAAGCGGGGGTGCTGGGAACGGTGCCCGGCCTGTTCGGAACCTTGCAGGCCCACGAGGCGCTCAAGCTGATCCTGGGCATCGGAGAGCCGTTGATCGGCGCGCTGCTCATGGTCGATCTGTTGGCGATGCGCTTTCAAAAGCCGCGGTTGCCGCGCGATCCAAACTGCCCGGTTTGCGGCGATGCGCCCACAATCCGCGCGCTGGCCGAAACCGAATGGGTTTGCGCCAATACTTCGGATCTCCAGGCGGATGGGAGGTCCGCGACGGTGCAGGCCATGTCCACCGATGGGTTGCCCTGGCGCAGCTTGAAGGCTGGTCGGCGGCGTCCCGCATTGCGCTGGATCGATGTCCGCACCGAAGCCGAGTTTGCCGCCGGGCATATTCCAGGCGCCGAGCACGCGCCGCTGGATCGGATCGAGAGCCTGCCCGCGCGGGTGGGGCCAGACGACGAGCTGTTGCTCTACTGTCAGCGAGGCGAACGGGCCGTGCGCGCCTATCATCTGCTGAAGGGGACACTGAAGGAACGATTGTCGCTACTGCAAGGCGGATATGAGGGGTGGCTGGGCAGTGGGCTGGCGGAAACCGCCGATGGTTTCACGGTCGGTGGCATGGAGCCGCCGTCCTTGGCGGTGGTCGAACGTTCATGAGTCGTTTTCGTTCCGTTTGGCCTTCCGCCGTTCCAGGATGTCCTTCACCAAAGCGCGTTGGGCCGCGCGTGGCGCTTCCATCAACGCCTTGACGTGAATCGCCACGCTGGCGGCCAGCGCCGACAGGTTGTAGCCACCCTCCAGCACCGATACCACTCGGCCTTCGCAACAGTCGGCCGCGACCGCCAGAATCTCTCGGGTCAGCCACTCGTAGTCGTCCTCGTTGAAATTGAGTTCGGCCAGCGGGTCCAGGTAATGGGCGTCGAAGCCAGCCGAAATCAGGATCAATTTTGGTTGGAACCGTCGTAGCGCGGGCTCGATGTCCTGATGCCAAGCGTGGCGCAGGTCGGCCGAACCACTCTCGGCCAGCAGCGGGACGTTGACGATATTGCCGACCCCGCGTTCTTCGCGGCGGCCGGTGCCGGGGTAGATGTAAGCCTGATGAGTGGAGACGTACAGGTAGCCGGGGTCATGCTCGAACGCCGCTTGGGTGCCGTTGCCGTGGTGCACGTCGAAATCGATCACCGCCACCCGTTCCAGACCGTGAACGGCGCGGGCGTGGGCGGCGCCGATGGCGGCGTTGTTGAACAGGCAAAACCCCATGGCCTGTGCCGGTTCGGCGTGGTGACCGGGCGGGCGGATGGCACAGAAGGCGTTGTTGGCTTCCTGTCGCAGCACCGCATCCACCGCCGCGCAGGCCGCGCCCGCCGCCCGCAGGGCGGCCTCCCCCGAGCGCGGCGAAACGACGGTGTCCCCGTCGATGGCGTAATACTTTTGTTTGGGAATCCGGTCGAGGACATGCTCGACGTGGCTTTGGCTATGGATGCGGGTGAGTTGCTCGCGCGTGGCCTCGGGTGGGTCGCGCCGCTCCAGCGCCGCGAACGGGGCGGTGCCGAGCGCGTTGAGGATGGCGGTCAGTCGAGCCGCGCATTCCGGGTGGCCGAAACCGGTGTCGTGTTCCTGGCAAGCCGAATGCGTGTAGAGCAGGGTGGTCATGGCGCCGGGTCCTCGTGAGTGAGCACCTCGCGTTTGGTGGTGGCGCGGCGCAGTGCTTTCAGAACGTCCTGGCGGGAGATGATGCCGACCAGTCGCTGGCCTTCCTCGACCACCGGTAGACTCTTGGTGCGTATTTCCACCAGTTTTTGCAGCAGTCGGCTGAGCGGTAGTTGTGGAGCGACGGTGATCGGTTCGCGGGTCATCACCGTTTCGACGGTCTGCTCCATGATGTCGTCGTAATGCGGGACCAGGGTGTGAGCGTCGAAGCGAAACGCATTCAGCAAGTCGAACTTGGTCAGCATGCCGAGCAAGTAGCGCTGGCTGTCCACCACCGGCACGCCGTTGAAGTCGTGGGTTTCGAACAATTCCTCGGCCTCGCGCAGTTTGGCTTTTGGACTGATGGCGATGGGGTCGACGGTCATTACGTCGCGAATTTGATAGTGCAGAAATTCGTACATCGGTGGCGGTCCTTTACAAAGTCGTGGCGGTTCGCGCCCGAAAATTTTGTTGCGGTGGATAGGGGTTGGGGAAACCGCGATTGATGCGGGCGGATGTCACTTTACGCCCTTGTCGTCGATTCTGCATCGTGGCGGGGAGTCGCGCCCGCGATTGGAGACTCTCGGTCGGTTTCCGCCACCCGCTCCAGCGCCGCTTCCACCACTTCCACCCCCGCTCCGTGCCGCCAGGCCCGTTCGCTCAAGACGCGCCGCCAGGCCCGTGCCCCCGGTATGCCCTGAAACAATCCGAGGATAGGTCGGGTCATGCAGTGCAGCGGTGTTCCCGCCCGCAGTCGTTCTTCCAGATAGGGTAGCAACGCCCGAATCACCTGATGACGGCTCGGTGGCGACGCGCTCGAACCGAAGAACCGTCGATCCACCTCGGCCAGCAGGTAAGGGTTCTCGTAAGCCGCGCGGCCGATCATCACCCCGTCCACCTGTCGTAATTGTTCCGTGACCTGCTCCAGCGTGGTCAAGCCGCCGTTGAGTACGACGGTCAATTCGGGGAAATCTCGCTTGAGTCGATGCACGACCGCATAACGCAGCGGCGGAATTTCCCGGTTTTCCTTCGGGCTCAAGCCGTTCAACCAGGCTTTGCGGGCGTGAACGATGAAGACCGTACACCCACCCGCCGCGACTCGGTGCACGAAATCCGCCAGTTCCTGGTAGGAATCCCGCTCATCGATCCCGATGCGGGTTTTGACCGTCACCGGCCGGTCCGTCGCCGCCCGCATCGCCGCCACGCACTTCGCCACCAGATCCGGTTCCGCCATCAGACAGGCGCCGAACCGGCCCGATTGAACCCGGTCGCTGGGACAACCGACGTTGAGATTGATCTCGTCGTAGCCCCAGTCGGCGGCGATGCGGGCACAGCGGGCCAGTTCGGCGGGGTCGCTGCCGCCCAGTTGTAGGGCCAGCGGATGTTCGGTGGGATCATGGGCCAGCAGCCGTTGCCGATCGCCGCGCAGTATCGCCCCAGTCGTGACCATCTCGGTGTAAAGCAGGGTGTGGCGGCTCAATAGTCGGAGGAAATACCGGTAGTGCCGGTCGGTCCAGTCCAGCATCGGCGCGACGGCGATCAGACGGTCGAGCATGGCTTGAGAGCGGGTCGGGGAGGGGTTAACGCAACGCCAGTACCGCTTCCCGGATCAGGTCTGGGCCGCGATAGATGAAGCCGGTGTAAAGTTGGACCAGGCTGGCGCCGGCCTCGATCTTGGCGGCGGCGTCGGCCCCGCTCAGGATGCCGCCCACGGCAATGATCGGAATTTCGCCGGCCAGGATGTCGGCCAGGCGCCGCACCACCGCGGTTGAGCGTTCCCGCAGCGGCGCGCCGCTCAGGCCACCGGTTTCCCCAGCGTGAGGCAAGCCTTCCACACCGGTTCGCGAGAAGGTGGTATTGGTGGCGATGACCGCATCCATGCCGTGCCGGCGCAGCGCCTGTCCCACCAGGGGCAAATCGGCGTCGGCCAGGTCCGGCGCGATCTTGATCGCCAGCGGCACGTAACGGCCATGGGTGTCGCACAGGCGTTGTCGTTCCGCTTGCAATGCCGCCAATAATTGCTCCAGGGCCGCGCCGTATTGCAGGTCGCGCAGACCTGGCGTGTTGGGCGAGGAGATGTTCACGGTGACATAGCTGGCCCAGGGGTAGACCTTGCGCAGGCCGATCAGGTAGTCGTCGATCGCCCGTTCCGCCGGGGTATCGGCGTTCTTGCCGATGTTGATGCCCAACACGCCCTTGAAGCCGGATCGCCGTACTTGCTCGATCAGATAATCCACGCCCTTGTTGTTGAAGCCCAGTCGGTTGATCAGCGCCTGTGCCGACGGCAGCCGGAACATTCGAGGTTTGGGGTTGCCCGGCTGGGGGCGCGGAGTGACCGTGCCGATCTCGATGAAGCCGAATCCCAAGGCTTCCCAAGCCCTGATACATTCGCCATTTTTATCCAGACCGGCCGCCAGTCCGACCGGGTGAGGGAAATCCAGTCCCATGATCCGGCACGGCTGGGACGGCACGCACGCTCCGAATAGCGCTTGCAGTGGTAAGGTCGGTGTTGCACGGAGTAAACCAAGCGTCCAATTGTGAGCGGTTTCCGGATCGAGCTGAAACAGCAAGGTACGTAACGGAAAATAGAACATCGCTATCCTTGGACTCAATGATGAGTAGAAAGCCACTAACGTGAAGATAAGGCGACTATCGTCACATGAAGCGTCGGTTGCCTCCGTTCGGAAAAAGGGCGGTTGTGTTGTCTACCTGACAGAGGGCCATCAATAGTGCAGGTTCATAATACAGATTTCTCGAAAAGCCAAGGTCATTGTAGTAGACAATATCTACGCTTCAATGCATAATATTTACATTACTGTGTCTTTTTCAAGTATCAAGGATGACAAACCAGCCAAGTTCAGCGCCATGATTGCGTATGCAGGGTAAAGCTCTTGTCGAATCGTGAGGAAATCCCTCGAACTGATACAATCTGGCTCATCACGGGTTGTTGGTTACAAATAAAACATATATGAAGCATTTTTAAGGTCATTTGGTCGAATTGGATGTTTGAAGATGACGCAGTATGTATGGTGTGGCTGTCTTTGAGTATAACGACGAATGATTCCGAGCGTCCTTTTCCGGCACGGCGGAACTCGGTGTTCCATCCAATCGACGATAGGTGAGATTCGATGCGCAAGCTTCTGATTTTGAGTACGGGAGCGGTTGAGGAGGCTTTGCTCCAGCAAATCGCGGCGGCGGACTGGGAAGTGTATTGGGCCCAGGAACCCGTTATGGCCAGAACGTTGCTCACCGAGCATTCGTTTGAGGTGGGCCTGGTTATCCTTTTTAGCTGCGAGCCCGAGCGGTCGGTCCAGTGGGTGGTCGACCTGATGCTGGCTCGCCGAAAGATGCAGTGGGTCATGGCGCTATCTCGCCAGTGCCTCGATCGCAAGCTGTTATCCAGCATCATCGCCGAGCGCTGCTGTGATTATCATACCCTGCCCATCGATCCCGCGCGCCTGGCGGTGACGCTTGGGCACGCCTACGGCATGGCAAATCTGACCGAAATCGCCCTTCGCCAGCAACGCGAGACGGAATCCCAGTACGGGTTGATCGGTAACAGCGCCGTCATGCAAACCCTGTTTCGGGGCATTCAGAAAGCAGCGGAAGTGGATGTGCCGGTGCTGATTACCGGGGAAAGCGGTACCGGCAAGGAGCAAACGGCCCGCGCCATTCATGAGTATTCCGCCCGCGTGGTGTCGCCGTTCGTCGCCATGAACTGTGCCGCGCTGCCCGCCAACCTGATTCAATCGGAACTGTTCGGGCATGAGAAGGGCGCGTTCACCGGCGCCAGCGAGCGCCGGATCGGCCACCTCGAATCCGCGAATGGCGGTACGCTGTTTCTGGACGAGATCGGCGATCTCGCTCCCGAACTGCAAGCCAATTTGTTGCGGTTTCTGGAGGAAAAGAAGATCCGTCGCCTGGGCAGCACCAAGCCGATTCCGGTCAATGTCCGCGTGATCGCCGCCACCAACACCCATCTGGAACAGGTGGTGCGAGACGGTCGATTCCGTGAGGACTTGTACTACCGGCTCAACGTGCTGCACTTGCGGGCGCCGGCTCTGCGCGAGCGCAAGAACGACGTCGAGTTGCTGGCCAAGCACTTCTTCACCAAGTTTGCCGCCGAGACCAGGACTTCCGCCAAAGGGTTGAGCCGCGATGCGTTGGAGGTCATCAATCGTTACGATTGGCCCGGCAACGTGCGGGAATTGATGAACCGGGTACGCCGAGCAGTGCTGTTGAGCGAGGGGCCGTATGTCACCCCCGACGACCTGGAACTGGAACGGCGCTCGCTGGGGCGCGGCTTTGTGACCCTGGACGAAGCTCGGATGGCGGCCGATCGCGAAACGATCCAATCGACCTTGCTGCGTACTCGCTTCAACATCGCCCGCGCCGCCCAGGAACTGGGGGTTTCGCGCATGACGCTGTATCGTTTGATGGAGAAATACGATATCCGACGGGATAATTCCTGATCTGGCGCGGTCGTTTTGAGTGAGGTGGCCCAGGCCGCGGGCCGCGATATCGCCAAGATGACCATATCTCCACCACCGCCGTTCGACCCCAGGATTTTTCTCAAGCATCTCACCGCGTTGCCCGGCGTCTATCGGATGCTGGACGAGCGCGGCACGGTGCTTTACGTCGGTAAGGCTCGCAATCTCAAGCAGCGTGTTTCCAGCTACTTCCGGGAGAATCAGACAGCCGCCAAGGTACGCAGCTTGGTTGCCCGCATCCGCGCCGTCGAAGTCACGGTGACCCATACCGAGGTCGAGGCGCTGATTCTGGAAAGTACGCTGATCAAGCAGTTCAAGCCGCGCTACAACATTCTGTTGCGCGACGACAAAGGCTATCCCTACATTCATGTATCGGCCGGCGCGTTCCCTCGGATGGTGTTGCATCGGGGTGCCAAGCGCGCGGCGGGGCGCTATTTCGGCCCGTATCCCAACGTCAATGCCGTCCACGATACCTTGAACCTGCTACAGAAAACTTTTCGACTGCGGCCATGCGAGGACAGTTTTTTCCGCGGTCGGGGCCGTCCCTGCTTGCAGTATCAGATCAAGCGCTGCACCGGACCCTGCGTCGGCCTGATCGACGAGGCAGGTTACCAACGCCATCTACGCGATGCCGTCCTGTTTTTGGAAGGCAAGAGCGGGCAAGTGATCGACGAGCTGGTATTGCGGATGGAAAGAGCCGCCGCCACGCTGGATTTCGAGCAGGCGGCACTCTGCCGCGACCAGATTGCCGATTTACGGCAGGTCCAGCAGCGCCAGCATGTCGAGGGCGAGAGCGGCGATCTCGATGTGGTGGCCTGCGCGGTGCGGTGCGGCGTGGCCTGCGTGCAGGTTTTTATGTTTCGCGGTGGTCGGCTGCTCGGTAACCAGGCGTTTTTCCCCCGTTTGCCCGAGGAGGAGGAAGCCGGCGCCGTGTTGAGCGCGTTCCTGGCGCAGTACTACCTCGACAAGACCCTTCCGGCCGATCTGTTGATCAGTCACGAACCGACGGAGATGGCGCTGCTGATCCAGGCCTTTCAGGAACGAGCCGGGCATCGGGTGCGAATCGCCCACCGCCCGCGCGGCGAGCGCGCCCGCTGGTTGGCCATGGCGCTCCAAAACGCCGAGCACGCACTGGTCGCCCACCTATCTAGTCAGGCCGGGATGCATCGCCGATTGGAGGCGCTACGGGAAGCACTGGGCTGCGAATTCGAACTGGCGCGACTGGAATGTTTCGACGTCAGCCACACTTACGGCGAGGCGCCGGTTGCGTCGTGCGTGGTGTTCGGTCCGGAAGGGCCGGTCAAGTCCGACTATCGCCGCTACAATATCGAAGGGATTACCCCAGGCGACGATTACGCCGCCCTGCGCCAAGCGCTGACCCGACGCTACGTTCGCCTGCGCGATGAACGGGAACGATTGCCGGATGTCCTGTTCGTCGACGGCGGCAAAGGCCAGTTGACCCAGGCCCGCAAGGTACTGGAGGAGTTGGGAATCACCGGGCTCGTGGTGATCGGCATCGCCAAGGGGACGGGACGCAGGCCGGGGCTGGAAACGCTTTACTTGTTCGAGGAAAATCGCCCGATTATACTGTCGGCCGATTCAGCCGCGCTGCATCTGGTGCAGCAGATCCGTGACGAAGCACACCGCTTCGCGATTGCCGGCCACCGCCAGCGTCGGATCAGAGGGCGTACCACCTCCGCGCTCGAAAGCATCCCCGGTATCGGGACCCAACGCCGGCAGGCGTTGCTCGGGCAGTTCGGTGGCTTGAAACAACTATCCCGGGCCGGCGTCGAGGATATTGCCCGAGTGGATGGTATCAGCGCCGAACTGGCACGACGCATCTACGATGTTTTCCACGATGAAAGTTGACCGCCCGTCGAACCATGCAACTGAACCTGCCTACCTGGCTGACCCTGCTGCGGATCGCGTTGATACCGGTTTTCGTGGGCGTGTTCTTTCTGCCGTTTCGTGGCGCCAACCTGCTGTGCACCGCATTGTTCGGGCTGGCGGCGCTGACCGATTGGCTGGATGGCTACCTAGCCCGGCGGCTCGGCCAGACTTCTGCCTTTGGCGCGTTTCTCGACCCGGTCGCCGATAAGCTAATGGTGGCGGCGGCACTGGTTTTGCTGGTGCAGGCCATTCCCACCCCCTTGATGGCGGTAACGGCAATGATCATCATCGGCCGCGAAATCGCCATCTCCGCGTTGCGGGAGTGGATGGCGCAGATCGGAGGGCATGGGCGGGTAGCGGTGTCCATGATCGGCAAGATCAAAACCACCGCCCAGATGGTCGCCGTGCTGCTGTTGCTCTATCGAGAGCCGTTCGGCGGTTTTTTCCCGACCCTGGCGGTGGGGCAGGGTTTGTTGCTGGTTGCCGCGGTACTGACGCTTTGGTCCATGCTGCATTATCTGCTAGCGGCCTGGCCAGTGCTGAAAGCTTGATGAAGGCTTGACGAGTCCGTTTTTTGCGTTAATATGGCGTTTCTACGCGGCGGGAATAGCTCAGTTGGTAGAGCACAACCTTGCCAAGGTTGGGGTCGCGAGTTCGAGTCTCGTTTCCCGCTCCAAGACTCCCTGGCCTCGAAATAAAATCGGGGCTTTTTTATGCGCCCGGCCATCGATGCTGGCGCATGAGTCTTCGTCACCGGGCTAGGTGGCAGAGTGGTCATGCAGCGGCCTGCAAAGCCGTGGACGCCGGTTCGATTCCGACCCTAGCCTCCAACCTACCTTCGCTGGTGTGGTGGAATGGTATACACACAGGACTTAAAATCCTGCGGCTTCGCGGCCTTGTGGGTTCGAGTCCCACCACCAGCACCATGGAATCAGGTGGTCAGGCAAATACCCAACCGACGTAGGCTGCTGTAAAAAACCATTTTTCCACCAAGCATCCTCCCATGAGTGTCATTAGGATAAAGCGGCGTTTCTTGAGGATGTTGTCTTAGGTCACGCTCGAACCACAGCGAGTTTTTCCAGCCATTTCCGTGATTGGCTTTTTCCAGAACGGCCAGGGCAGTGTCCCTCTTTTCCTCGACGATGCAGAGTGATCGTCGGAGCACGGCCCATAATTGACGCCACCCTGCTGAAGCGTTGACAATCCTCCGAGAGTTCACGGCAGTTCGATGCGCGGCGTTTCATGATTGCGGCGGAACAGTGTGGCGATGTGGCCAATTCGCTGGATCAGTGTCGCGTCGGTCGCCGCGCAAATCTCCGCGATCATCGCTTCCCGCGCTTCGCGATCTTCGGCATTGACTCGAATCTTGATCAGTTCATGATGGCCGAGAGCCAGCAGGATTTCATGGATGACCGCCGGTGTGATGCCGTTGTCGCCGACGATCACAATTGGTTTGCGGTGATGGGCCAAGGTCTTGAGATGACGCTTTTGTGGGTTGGTCAGGATGGGCACGGGATAATCGAACATGGCGAAAGATTTTAACAGTGTAACTGGCGGCAAGGGGCTGACGGTAGCCCCGAGCCCTTTGAACGAGGTTAAGCTGGATCTAGGGATTATCCTGGCGGTCGGTGTGTTGCTGCTACTGGTGCAGGGGCGGGCGCTTGAGAGCCTGTCGCTGCAATTGTTGTTGCTGCTGAGCTATGGGCTGCTGGGCATGCTTTGGATCGTTATCCGGGTCCACCGGGTCATGGCCCAATTCGACCGCGAACGGGAACGAAATCTGGATGGCCCGCAGTAAAAGCAGCACCCGCTGGTTGAGGGAGCATTTCACCGATGAATACGTGCGCCGCGCCCAAGCGGAAGGTTATCGTTCCCGCGCGGTCTACAAGCTGCTGGAAATTCAAGAAAAAGACCGATTATTGCAGCCTGGCGCCACAGTCGTGGACCTGGGCGCGGCACCCGGAGGCTGGTCGCAACTAGCGGCACGGCTGGTTGGTCCACGAGGCGCGGTGATCGCGCTGGATATACTGCCGCTCGAACCGCTGGCCGGTATGGAATTCATTCAGGGTGATTTCCGCGAGACCGTGGTGCTGGAAAGATTGTTGGATGCGCTGAACGGCCGGCCCGTGGACCTTGTAATATCGGATATGGCCCCCAATACCACGGGTATCAAGGCGGTGGATCAGCCGCGCGGTATGTACTTGGCCGAATTGGCGCTGGATTTTGCCCGACAATGTTTGCGGCCTGGCGGAGATTTCCTGGTCAAGGTGTTTCAGGGTGAAGGTATCGATCCATTTCTCAGGGAACTGCGCGCCGCATTCGCCGCTGTTTTGCCTCGCAAGCCCAAGGCATCGCGCGCCCGTAGCGCCGAACAGTACTGGCTGGCCAGGAACTATCGTGGGTGAGCGGGTCTAAAATCTGGTATTTTTTAATCTGTTAAGCTCGGGAGAAGCGAGCGATCCCTCTATTCTCTATTTCGGTATCAAGATCACAACCGCTTTTGCAGCGTTGAGGTGCGCACCTTGAATGACATGGTAAAAAACATCCTTCTGTGGGTGGTCATCGCGGTGGTGCTGATGTCCGTCTTCAATAGTTTTGGTCCGAAGGTGGCGCCATCCGCCCAAATGTCCTACTCGCAGTTCCTGCAGGAAGCCAAGGAAGGGCGAATCGCGCAGGTGATGATCGACGGGCGCGCCATTCAAGGCCGGACCGGTGGGGGCGAGCGATTCACCACGTACAGTCCGGAAACCGATAACAGCGCCATGATCGGCGAGCTGCTCAAGCACGGTGTCGATATCGAGGGGCAACCGCCGGAGAAGCAGGGGCTGTTGATGCAGATCTTCATCTCCTGGTTCCCGATGCTGTTGTTGATCGGGATCTGGGTGTTCTTCCTGCGGCAGATGCAGGGAGGTGGCGCTGGTCGAGGGGCGATGTCGTTCGGTAAGTCGCGTGCCCGGATGATGAGCGAGGATCAGATCAAGGTTACGTTCTCGGATGTCGCTGGCGTGGATGAGGCCAAGGAAGAAGTCGCCGAATTGGTGGAATTCCTGCGTGATCCCGGCAAATTCCAGAAACTTGGGGGCAAGATTCCACGCGGAGTGCTGATGGTCGGTTCGCCCGGCACCGGCAAAACGTTGTTGGCCAAAGCCATCGCCGGCGAAGCCAAGGTACCGTTCTTCTCCATTTCCGGTTCGGACTTCGTGGAAATGTTCGTCGGCGTCGGCGCATCCAGAGTGCGCGATATGTTCGAACAAGCCAAGAAGCACGCGCCCTGCATTATTTTCATTGACGAAATCGACGCCGTGGGCCGGCATCGCGGCGCGGGTCTGGGTGGCGGCCATGACGAGCGTGAGCAAACCCTGAACCAGTTGCTGGTGGAAATGGACGGCTTCGAGGGTAACGAAGGCATCATCGTCATCGCCGCCACCAACCGTCCCGATGTGCTCGATCCGGCCCTGCTGCGTCCTGGCCGTTTTGATCGGCAGGTGGTGGTTCCGTTGCCCGACGTGCGGGGTCGCGAGCAGATTCTCAAGGTCCACATGCGCAAGGTGCCGCTGTCCGACAATGTCAAACCGGTGGTGATCGCCCGCGGCACCCCCGGTTTTTCCGGGGCGGACTTGG
>JAGRHI010000010.1 GCA_020445045.1 Candidatus Competibacteraceae bacterium | reverse complement strand
GGTTCTGCCCGAGGACAACGGTTCACTGTGTTGCGGCCAACCCTTCGAAAGTAAAGGCTTGCCGGAACAGGCCGACACCAAACGACGGGAAGTCGAGCAAGCCCTGCTCAAGGCCAGTCGCAACGGACAAGACCCGATCGTGTTCGATACCACGCCCTGCGCCTTGCGGGTCAAGAAAAATCAGGCACAAACCCCGCTCAAGCTGTACGACATCACCGAGTTCCTCCACGACGTGGTGCTGGCGCGGTTGACGATCCATAAACGGTCGGAAACCGTTGCCATCCATCCGACGTGTAGCAACATCAACATGGGCTTGCAGGCCAAGCTCAAAGCCATCGCCGAAGCCTGCGTGGAAAAAGTCATCGTTCCCGACCGGATTTCCTGCTGCGGCTGGGCCGGGGACAAGGGATTCACTCACCCGGAATTGAATGCCAGCGCCTTGCGGGATTTGAAAGCGGCGCTGCCGGAGGAATGCATGTCCGGGTATTCCACCAGCCGCACCTGCGAAATCGGCCTGTCCCTGCATAGCGGGCGCTATTACCGCTCCATCGTCTATCTGGTGGATCGCTGCTCGCAGCCCAAGACCGGTTGAAAGGCACACCCTCAATCCATATGTCAGTTCACACTGGGCGCCGGTGTCCACCGGGATGTTTTGTGAGGCCAGTAGCTCGACCAGATAGCGTTCGCGAACCCGTTGGTCCTTGTCGAGTGCTTCTTTCTCGTCGCCCACCAGGCCGAGTAGATCCTTGACGACCAATTCGGTGAATTGATCCCGGAGGTCACGGGGCATAGGGCCAGAGCGATAGATGAGGGAATGGTTATGAGGACTCCTGAATCTGGCGGAGCAATAACACGTTATCGAGTGCGCGATCCAGTGCCTCACGGAAACGCTGGAAACTGGGCATGGTGATTTTTTCCGGTTCAACGCGACACTCGCGGACCCAGTCGGCCTGTTCTTGGGCAGAGAGATTGTGACCAACCACCGTTTCCAGTTGCAATTTCAGGGCTTGCGGGCTGTTATCGTTACCCGGTTCGTCTTCCAGGACATTGCAATGTTGATAGGGTGGGTTCTTCATGGCGCAGAGGAGCCACGCTTCCGATTTGGGGCGGGGCACCATCGGTACGCCGTTGCCGAACTCGGCCAGGGCAAAGCCATTTTCCATCGACTCGACTTTTTGCTGCCACTGGGGTGCGTTACAGGCATGGGTGCTGTCGGCATCGCGGAACAGCACGGCAATCACGTCATCTTGGCGGGTACGTTCGAGGTCTTTCGCCAACCGGCCCAAAATCTGGGCGTTGCGAGTAAACAGCCCAGTATTTTTGCCCCGCTTCAGGCCAGTCAACAGCCTCGGGCCGGGTCGATCTTGTTCGGCCAGTTGGCTTTCGCTGATGAATTCCACAGTTTCAGCACCACCTTGTTGCAGTTCAAGCAACGAATAATCCAAGCGTCGTTCGGCGATTCGATCCACGATCCACGCCATCGGGCCGGGTTCGAACTCCTTGCCTGAATCGCCTGGCACCATGTGCCCGATGTCGCTTTTGCCCTCCCCGGATAGCATCAGAATCATGAGGGTCGCTGCTCTACGTTGAGTTCCTGCACCAAGGCGGTTAGGTCGGTATCAACGAATACTTCTCCTGGTCCCAGCAAGCCCAATTTGTAGTCGACAGTGGGAATCGTAAAGAATGGGGTCGCTTTGGTGTGGCCTTCACGGGTGCGGTAAATGAACATGACCGATTCGCGGGCAACCTCATCAGGAAGATAGTTAAGGATCATCGGGCTGTGCGTGGTGACTAATACCTGTTGCGAGGCGTTGAGGAGCACGTTGACCAGCTTTTCGACGAGTTCAGGGTTGACGCCGTTTTCGATCTCATCGAAGAGCAAAAACGAATGGTCGGTTTGGGTTTGCGCCAGAATCGTCAACAGACGCAATAGTCCATCGTTAATATGCCGAGCCTCAGTCGATATTGGAGTAGAGAATAAGCCTTGATCCTCCAGAACATAACCCTCTCTGATATTTAGTTTTTTCCAGCCTGCTTGTATTGAACTAACATAATAATCAACGAATTTAGGATAAAATTCCTTCATCTTTTGGATGATCGCTTGTTTTTTTGTCTCTGGCAGACTAGCGAGAAAAGCGGATAGTTTTTCTCCGCCAACCCCAACATCATCGGCTTGCCGGGCGCGCTGGCGCATCAGGTGCGGGGAGAGTAATTCAAGTGATTTAATGCCTTGCAGTGTTTGTTTGGCGTTTAGTAATTCAGGGGTCAATACGCTGTCCTTGAGTTGGGACAGGATCGAGCCTTGGTAGGTGAAGGGAATGGGGCTTAGGGCCGTTTGGCTGGCGAGAGTGTATTTACCCTCTGCGACTTTGAGTACAATCTTATCGGACACGGTGACGGTTTCGGCAGAACAATAGAGCCTTTGTGCCAGGGTATTGAATTCGCCGTTCCATACCGCTGGCTGGCCATTGTTCAGCGTGAGATGAACGCTAAATTTAATGGTGCGTTTCCTGACCAGTTTGTTACAAAGAAGATCGGTCGCTTTCCAATCGCGTTGTTTGAGCCATTCCGTCAAGCGGCCATTCATCAGTTGACTGAGGAAATCCATGGCCTGCAACACAGTGGTTTTGCCAGCCCCGTTCAGGCCAATCAGGCAGGTGAAGGCAGCGAGTTCCATTTCAAAGTCCACCAGCGATTTGAAGTTATCCAGTATGATTTTATTAATTTTTGGGCGTAATTCGGCGCTGGACATGGGGCGGGTTCCGGGGGTGGATGGCGACAGTGACGGCGGCTGCGGATGGACTTCCTGGAGCCGTAAGATACACGGTCATTGCCCTAAGTGCTCGCAGAAAGGTTATTTTGTTTTCCGCCTCCCCTTCCTGGGCGTGGCTGCTACCGCAAACTGACACATGTTTTAATTCTCAACCCATGTGTCAGTTTATACCGCTGTGACCGATTGCGGGGAGCCAGGGTGCGTGGAGCCGGATCTGGCTAAACGCTTCGATCCGAATCCAGCACCCAGGCACTGGGATGTTTTTCCAAACCAATATGCGGATAGTAGCTGGCGGCATTGGGCGCGGCGAGCAGGATCAACTTGCACTTCGGTCCCAGCAATGCCCTGGTTTGCCGGATCAGTTCCCGACCGATGCCTTGCCCTTGAAAATGAGCGTCGACCGCCAGATCGGAGAGATAGCAGCAATAGCTGAAATCGGTGACGGAACGCGCCACGCCCACCAGTCGCTCTCCTTCCCATGCGGTTACGGTCAGATCCGCGTTGGCAAGCATCGCCGCGATGCATTCGGGATCATCGACCGGCCGCCGTTCGGCTAGAGTCGAACGCCGCAAGACATCGACAAACTCATCGGTTCCTAACGCGCGGGAAGTCGAATAGTCGATCATGATCCGTGGCTCCAATCCGGTGAGGATCACACCATGCAGCAACAACCACAAAGCAAGTCGATTTTGACCGGCGAAACATGCCGCGCCACCTGGTCACGGCGCACATGCAGAACAACCAGCGTATACGGATTGAAAACCACCACATCCTTAACCCCTTGCGACAGATAAAACTGTGGCCCTATGTCCAAGTCCTTGGCTTCGTATCCTTTGCTGATGACCTCGATCACCGCTTCCGGCACCAGTGTTATCGCCTCTTCCTGCTCGTCAGGCTCCCGGCAAAAAATGGAAATATCGGGTCGTTTCAAGGAGCCGTCTGGGAAGGCGATATAAACATCGGCGGCATGGATGCATTCGCAAACTTCCCCAGTGTTATCGATCCACTCTGAAAGCTTACCGATACTGGCGCGAATCCGATCCACTGCCTTTTGGTGCCGGTAAACCGGTTGTGGCTCCCAAATGGGCAGACCCGCCACGATTTCCAAGCGAATGCCCAGTTCATCAGCCCGCAGTAATCTTTGTTCCATCGTGCTCTCTCACCCAACGCCGGTACAAAAAATCATCGCCCTTGCCGGATCGAAGTCAACGGCGACGATACCGGCCAAGACGCCGCTCCAGCCACCCGAACAGCCGCGCCAATCCGAAACACAGCAGAAAATACAGCGCCGCCACCGTCAGCCAGACCTCGAATACCCGCCCCGAAGATACGGCCAATTCCGTGCCGGTGAAGGTCAGTTCCTGAATGGAAATCAGCGAAATCAGCGACGAATCCTTGATCAGCGCGATAAACTGCCCGGCCAGCGCCGGGACCATTTTCTGTACCGCCTGCGGCAACACCACCTCGCCCATCACCTGACCGGAATGTAGCCCCAGCGCCCGCGCCGCTTCCCACTGCCCCTTGGGCACCGCCTCGATACCGGCCCGAACGATTTCAGTGACGTAGGCACCCTCGAACAGCGCCAAGCAGATCAGCCCGGACAGGAAATTCGGTAGCAACTCCAGCGGTCCGAACAACCAGGCCAGCACCCGCAAGGTCTCCGGCGTGGCCCCGGCGATCCGGTTCTCGATATCCAGCAAAGGCAACAACTGACTGCTGATGAAAAAATAGAAGATAAAGATGAACACCAACGGCGGGATGTTGCGAATCAGTCCGACATAGGTCCAACCGAGCAACCGAAAAAACAGAACGT
>JAGRHI010000426.1:4053-7143 GCA_020445045.1 Candidatus Competibacteraceae bacterium | reverse complement strand
TTCCAGGCGGTGGTCGTTCATTATTTTCTGCCGCCTTACACATTGCACTAAAAATTCGTTGTACATTTTCGTATCTGATTTTTTCATCTTGGCCAGAAACCTGGATGCCACGTACAAAATCTTCGTAATTGTAGGCTGGATGAAATTGTACAATTGCCCATTGACCTTTATATTCATCAGACTTATTGTGGTCTCGAATTATCCTAAAACGCTTATTAGAAAATGCTCCTGCTCCATTTTCTTCTTCTTGATTAACAAGATCATCAATTTCCTCATCATTTATGATGAACATCAACTTGGCAGCCATGCGCTTCGCCTGATATGTTTTGCTGGTTCCGGGAGGTCCATGAAGAATAATTTGCTTGAAATTTTCAAAAACATTAAGCTGGCTATCAGTTTTTGACATGTCCTCATCCACTGGCTCTCGATCTTTTTTTTTCGAAAAATTTTCCCAAATACTCATTTTCTTGAATGTCTCCGAAGTATTATCTTTAAGTGAACTGAATGTTCCTTGGGCTGGTGGGCGCAAACCCAACAAACCATCACAATTGTTGCCATCTTCTTCATACCAACCAAGTATCTTTACTGGGATTCGGTGGCGCGGCCAATCCCAATAATATTCATCATTTCCCTCCCATATTAAACCACTCCTCACTTGATTATTATTTTCAACCATATAATACGGTCCAGTCACTTCAACTAATGCTACAGGTATCATTCCACCATGCAATAAAATAATATCTCCCTGTTTAAGGTGATAAAAACCGGCCAAAGACTTAGTAACTCCTTCGTTGTTATGCAGTCTTTCATGTATTCTTTTCGCTCCCTCAAAATCATCAGGATATTTCCAATTATTTAGAGAAAGATTTGCCAATGGATCTTCACCAAGATCGAAATCTAACCCAATAGCCCTCATGCACCTTAGTCCTTGTTGCGCAAAAACAATCGAGTGATCGGACCAATCAGGATGCATTTGTATACGAAAATATGACATTTGAGCGCCTCTAGCTATTCAATTGTTATCCAAATCTTAAGATTACCAGAGATAAATTATCCTTCGCTCCGCCTGCCCACACCGCATCCCGCCAAACCTTGGCCTGCGCCGCCACGTCCAGCGCCGGATCGAACAACGCCCACAATATTTCTTCCCCGATTTCGTCGTGGATACCGTCGCTGCACAGCACCAGCATATCCCCCGGTTCCAGCGTCACCAGAACCCGATGAATGGCGAAATCACCTTCCTCGTGGTCAGCGCACAGCACATGGGTCAGCATCCCGTATAAGCTGGCGTATTCCGTATCGGGCGACGCTTCACCCCGGTCGAGCAAATCCTGCAAGACCGTGTGATCCTTGGATAGTCGCCGCCATTGTCCTTCCTGGTTCACCTGATACACCCGCGAATCGCCCACGTTGAGGATAGCGGCCCTGTAGCCCCGGACGTGCGCGACCGCAAGAGTCGAAGCCGCACCGTATGTTTTGGGATTATCAGCCAGCTTGTCGGAAAGTCGAGCTTGCACCAGTCGCACATGCCGGTTGGCGACGAAGCCCTCCCGAAGCCATTCCGGGCGTTCGCGCACCGCTTTCGCCAGTTCCTCCAGCACGATCCGGCTGGCCTGTTGCGGCGCGATCCGGCGGTCGCCGCCGCTGGCCGCCACCCCATCGGCCACCGCCAACAGCACCTCGTCCGCCGCCAAGGTCGAGGCGGTGATCGGCAACACCGGAACCTGGTGGATTGCGCCGTCGACCAAGATGCAATCCTGCTGCTGGCGGCACACTTTGCCCCGGTGCATGGTGTAGGTGATCTGTAACATTTCCTTCAACTGTTGTCTTCGCGTTGCTCGGAGCCAGTCCCCGGAGGGGCTTCACCTCAAGCGCTTGGTGGTAAACGAATTCTGGATAGGTCGTGGGTCGTGGGTCGTGGTTCAACCTCCAAGATGCGCTTCGGGATGGCGCATGATCCAACGGTTTGGCGACGTTTTGCGTCTTATCCCGATGGGCAGGATGCCCGACGATATGCCCGATGCGGATTCCTCACGATTCCATCGAATCCAGCCAGTTTTCCACAGTCAGGCCCGGAACCCGGCCAAATTGGCGGACGTTGTTGGTTGCCACGATTGCCCCCAGCGCCAGAGCATGGGCCGCGATCAGCGTATCCAAAGGTCCAATCGGCGTACCCAGCACCTTTAAACGGGCGCGCAGCGAACCGTAGGCGGTGGCGGCGGGCGCGTCGAAGGGTGCGATTTCGAAGACGGCCAGGAACAGTTCCAGCTTGGCGAGATTGACATCGCGGCGTTGGCTAGCGGCGATGCCAAAGCGCAATTCGGCCAGCGTGATGGCGGACAGCACGACCTCGCCTTGTTGCCGACCGTCCAACCGTCGCAGAATCGCCTCGAAGCCCGGGCGCTGGTTCAACAGGTCGATGCAGATATTGGTGTCGAGCAACACCACCTTCACAGCAATTCCCGGCGCGTTGATTTATAAGGACTTTTTTCGTATAATTAAATGACGTTTATTAAAAATATTCTTAAAAATCTATGTCACAAAAATAAGAGACCGGGAATCGCTGCCACCTTCAGCGAAAGTCTCGTGGTTGATCGGTTTCCGGTTGCTGGCGCTCCAGGTCCAGCGGACCGATCTCGTCGAGCAGGGCGTTCAGATCGCGAGAAGCGTAGACTTTTGGCAGCAGAATGACGGCGCTACCGACCTTTTTGATGATGACCTCGTCGCCTTCAAAACGAAACTCCTTGGGCAAGCGCACGGCTTGACTGTTGCCGTTGGTAAACAGGCGGGCGGTTTGCATGGCAGGTTCTCGGGCTGAAGTACATCCCGAGTATATACTTTCTTGGACCATGAGCGGATCGCGGTCAGCAAAAGGCCCGTGTAAATGAACGAAACCGAACTCCTAAAGACTCTCGCCCGAGGCGAGGACAGCCGGCATCAATTCAAGGCAAACATCAGCAACGTGGATTCGCTAGCCGCCGAATTGGTGGCGTTCTCCAATTCCGGCGGTGGAACATTGATCGTGGGCGTGAACGATGTTGGCGAAGTGCTGGGGTTGACCGCCACCGACATCGGTCGATTGAACCAGTT
>JAGRHI010000426.1:3857-4010 GCA_020445045.1 Candidatus Competibacteraceae bacterium | reverse complement strand
ATCCGATTTCGCTCAACGTCCAGACAACGCAGGGTCTACTCATGGTGATCCAAACGCCAGATGGTCTGAATCGACCCTACACCGATAATCAGGGGCGAATTTGGGTCAAGAGCGGCGCCGACAAGCGGCACGTCACCGCCCGCGAGGAAATGC
>JAGRHI010000426.1:3299-3730 GCA_020445045.1 Candidatus Competibacteraceae bacterium | reverse complement strand
CGAGCGCTGGAGGAATACTTCGAAAACCGCTATCGGGAACCACTAGACGACGCCGAACAATCCCTGGAGCGGTTGCTACGAAATATGGGGCTGGCCCGCGATGGCAGCAATTCCCGGCGTGTTGATTTATAAGGGCTTTTTTCGTATAATTAAATGACATTTATTAAAAATATTCTTAAAAATCTATGTCACAAAAATAAGAGACCGGGAATCGCTGCCGCGATGGCGCGTTGACGCTGGCCGGTTTGTTGCTGTTCGCTAAAAAGCCGGAGCGGTTTCGGCCAGCCTTCATGATTAAAGCGGTGGCTCTTCCCGGTCGCGAGTTGCACGAAACCCGTTATCTGGACAGTGAAGATATTTTCGATCATCTGGCTGGGCAATATCAGCGCGGCCTGGCCTTCATCAAGCGCAACTTGCATTACGTGCAGGGC
>JAGRHI010000426.1:809-3230 GCA_020445045.1 Candidatus Competibacteraceae bacterium | reverse complement strand
CCGGAAATCGCGTTGCAGGAATTGCTGGTCAATGCCCTGATTCACCGTGATTACTTCATCAGCGCCCCGATCCGGTTGCTGGTGTTCGCCGATCGGGTGGAAATCGACAACCCCGGCCATTTGCCCAACCATTTAAACATCGAACAGATTCGCTACGGTCTGTCGAACATGCGCAATCCGCTACTGGCGTCGCACGCTACTCATCTTCTGCCCTATCGCGGGCTGGGCAGTGGCATTCCCCGCGCTCTCAAGGCATGGCCGGGCATTGATCTGGTGGATGATCGTGTCGGCAATCAGTTTAAGGCGATCATTCGCCGGCCAGCCGGGGATTGATGCGCGGTGATGAATATCAGGGCGGGCCGTATTTACTCTATGCGGCTGTTGGAAGCCTTCCGGGCGAAAGTTCTGATGACTGCAACCAATCCTCAACGTTGATCGGCGATCCATCTCTTGCAATACGGGAGGAGTCCAAATATGCCTGGTTAGCACTGGCCGTTCATCGCCAACCGGCCTCGATGCTGCAACTGCTCGCAGTAGTCGGGATCGCTGACCAGCAAGTAGTCGATCAGCCGGGACCGAAGATACTCGCGGACCCGAAAAACTTTGCTGGACGTATCCCGAACCGAGCCCTCACACTGGAACCATTCTAACGCCTCTTTAGCCTGTTGCTCGTCGTCGAGCATCCTCCGCAGGGTGCGAATGTTGACCTCCTTGAGAAACAGCGTGTGCTGAAGCCATCCCTTTTCCCTGTCGCTCAACCAGCGCGTGGTTCTATCGTGGAAGCGCTTAAGCATGATCGCACTCCGGCCCCCAGAGGCCACCTCCTCAGTCCAGAGTTGCACGTAGAAGGGATAGCCCTGCGTGTCGCGCCAGGCGCGTTCCTTATCGTCGTGCGCTCGCACCCCATACGACTCGACCAACTGATCCATCTCCGAGCGAGACAGCGGTGCTAAAGCTATCCGCTCTAGCAGGTTTGGCTTGAAGTGCTGGTCCCAAGCAGTGTGGGTTGCTTCCAACTGATCTCGCCCGAGGATCATGACGACCGATTGGAAGTTGGCGGAACGCAGCGCTGGAAGCAGGTGCCCAGCCAAGAATTCTCCGAGTGGTTTTTGGAGCATCTCGTAGTCGTCGAGGATCAGCAGCAGCCGATCAATGCCCTTGTTCTTGGAGTGTGCTGCCTTGAATTGGTCCTTGCCTCGGTATCCCGCGAGGATCGCGGATAGGTCCGAATGGAGCGCGTCAGCAAGCGGCCGACAGGCATTCTCCTTGATCGCGTTTCGCAGTGCAGTAGACCCATCGAGGCCCAGCCGTTCCCAGAACCACGGGACCTCTTCGCGCAGACTCACCATCAAGGGGACTATATCCTCGATCACCTGTATTAGCTTCTCCAATTCGTCGAAGCTGATATGCTTCTCCAATTCGTGGAAGTTGGCATAGTTCTTGGTGATAGGGATCGCGTCATTGATCCGTATTCCCGCCTCGAGCACCATGTCGAGGAGCCGAAGCAAGACCCGTTGCCCGTTCGTGTTGTCCGGATGTCTCTTTTTAAATTCGGCTACGGCCTCACTGAAGATCGTCTCGATTGCCTTGACGACGCGATCCACAGAGGGGAAGTAATACCCTGACGGGCGATCTTGAATCGCGGCAGCCTCCGCACCGTCCACCATCCTTGCCACCATACGCACAAGGCTTCGGGGGGGTGGGGCGCTTCCGTCGATCCGCAGGATAAGATAGTTGCGGTTGGTCAGGTCAACCCTGGAGATGGCGTTGTTGAAAAGGAATGTCTTGCCGATGCCCCCCGGCCCCTCGATGCTCTGCACCGTGAGCTTGCCGCCGGCGGCCTCTCGCCCGGTCAGCACATCCTGGATCCGCTTCATCGCGTCGTCACGGCCAACGAAATGTTCGATGCCCATACGCACCTAGGCCTCAATAAGTTAACAAGTTATTGTCTAACTCTACATATCCTGCCCCATGCAAAATATGTGAAGCTGGTCGAAGTCGGCTGTGGGTTGCATCCAAATCCACATCCCAAGCCGCCAACCTTGGCCTCAACCACGGTCAATCTCCCGTTCAGTGTCACGAACAGCCAGCCTCGCCGTTCGATACTGCACTATCATGATATTTATGATTTAACAATAATACAAATATACCCTTGTCAACCTCAAGCCCAGCATATTTCTACCCAATCCGTCCATCCCTACCGCGCCCCGCTCCCCCACAGGATGGTGTGAACCGTTTGCAGCAGGATCAGCAAATCGAAGCCGAGGCTGGCGTTCTTCAGGTAGTACAGGTCGTATTGTAGTTTCTCCCGCGAACTCTGTTCGGAATCGGCGTAGGGATAGCAGATCTGCGCCCAGCCGGTGAGACCAGGCTGGCCCAGGTGGCGCAGCCCGTAGAACGGGATTGCCGCCCGAAGCTGGG
>JAGRHI010000426.1:382-760 GCA_020445045.1 Candidatus Competibacteraceae bacterium | reverse complement strand
CACGTTGATCAACTGAGGCAGCTCGTCGATGCGAGTTTCCCGCAGCAACCGACCAACTCGCGTGACGCGTGGATCGTCGGGTTGGGCGAGTTCGCTTCCAGCATTCGCTCGCATGGTTCTGAACTTGAGAATCGCGAATGGCCGTTCGTGCTGGCCCACTCGGATTTGCCGATACAGGATCGGCTCCCGTAACCCACATTCCAGCCCGATGGCCAACGCGGCCAACAGCATGAGCGGCCATGCCAACGCCAGCAGCAGCAGGCCGACGGCGAGATCGAGACCACGCTTCAACGACTGTCGGTTGAACAGGGCCGGAAACCCGTCGGCGAACAAGATGTTGCTCGGTCGTAGCGCGTCCAGCGCGATCTGGCCGGTCTC
>JAGRHI010000426.1:0-343 GCA_020445045.1 Candidatus Competibacteraceae bacterium | reverse complement strand
GCCAGTTTGCACTCCAGCAACTCGTCCAGCGGAAATCCTCGGCGTTGGTCGTCCAGCGCCACCACGATCTCGTCGATTTGCAGCCCCGCCGCCAGATCGACCAGCCGATGGGTGACCTGCAGCCGGCGCTCGATCGGCACACCGGCGGGTTCGTCGGGCTCGTCTTCGTGAACCTGGACGTAGCCGAGCATCCGGCAACCCCAGGTTTGGTCCAGATGCAAACGCTCCAACCGCGCCGCCTGCGCGCCCACTCCCACCACCAGCACCCGGCGCGCGAACGCCACTCGGCCGGTTGCCCGCGGAAATCCGGACCGCAACGCCAGTACGGCCGCGCCGGCGAAGC
>JAGRHI010000425.1 GCA_020445045.1 Candidatus Competibacteraceae bacterium | reverse complement strand
CAGGGTTTCGACGCCGGGTTCATGGGTCCCGAAGGGGTGGGCAACAAGGACATCAGCGCCATCGCCGGTCCGGCCTCGGAAGGATTGCTGGTGACGTTACCGGCGGATTTCAGTGCCGACCCAGCCAACGCCGGCCTGGTGAAGGCGTTCAAGGAGAAGAACGAAGATCCCAGCGGCCCGTTCGTCATGCCCGCCTACGCGGCGGTACAGATCATCGCCGACGCCATTCAGGGCGCCAAGACCGAAGATCCGGTCAAACTGGCCAGTTATATCCACCAACACGACTTCGATACCCCCATCGGCAAGGTGGCCTTCAAGGAGAACGGTGACCTGAAGGAATTCCAGTTCGTCATCTTCAAGTGGCACGCCGACGCGACCAAGACCCCGGTCAAGTAAGCGGCCACCGGACCATACGGACCGCCATCCAGGTCGGAACGGGCCAGCAAGGCATTCGTTCCGACCTGACCCTTCGCCCCAGGCCTCACCCTCTATCCGATTCTCCATGCTCGAATTCATCCAGCAGACCATCAATGGTCTGACCCTGGGCAGTATTTACGCGCTGATCGCCATCGGTTACACCATGGTGTACGGCATCATCGGCATGATCAATTTCGCTCACGGCGAAATCTACATGATCAGTGCCTACATCGGCTTGCTCACCATCACCGCGCTCACCGTGCAGTTCGGCGTGGAGAGCGTTCCGGTGATTTTGCTGCTCACCCTGGTCATCAGCATTCTGGTCACCAGCGCTTACGGTTGGACCGTCGAACGGATCGCCTATCGGCCGCTGCGAGGCCGGCCGCGCTTGATCCCCTTGATTTCGGCGATCGGCATGTCCATCTTCCTGCAAAATTATGTGCAGATCGGCCAGGGCGCTCGCGATTTATCCATGCAACCGTTGATCGCCGGTGGTTGGCGTTTCGGTCCCGAGACGGGGTTTCAGGTCTATCTGTCCTATATGCAGGTGTTGATCGCGGCCGTGACCGTGATCTTCATGACCGCGCTGACCTTGTTCATCGCCCGTTCCCGCCTGGGACGAGCCTGCCGCGCCTGCTCCCAGGACCTGACGATGACCAATCTGCTGGGCATCGACACCCATCGGGTGATTTCCATGACCTTCGTGCTGGGTGCCGCCTTGGCGGCGGTGGCCGGCGTGTTGATCAGCCTGTACATCGGCAAGATCAACCCGTTCATCGGCTTCGAGGCCGGCATCAAGGCCTTTACCGCCGCGGTGCTGGGTGGCATCGGCAGCATTCCCGGCGCCATGTTGGGTGGGGTGATCCTGGGCTTGTCGGAAAGTTTCGCCTCCGCCTACTTGCGCACCGAATACAAGGATGTGGTGGCGTTCAGCCTGCTGGTGCTGGTGCTGCTGTTTCGTCCAACCGGGCTTCTGGGCAAGCCCGAGATCGAAAAGGTCTAGATCATGCCCAGACGTTTTTCCGAGGCGGTACTGGTTGCCCTGTTGGCCGGACTGCTGACCGTGCCGATTCTCGGTATCCATATTCAGGTCGATGGGATCGAGGTTTCCCTGCGCGGAAACCCCATGCCGGTGCTGCTGAGCATGGCCGTGGTGTTTCTGGCGCACTGGTTTCAGGTCCCCCTGAAAGCGGTTTCCGGCTGGACTCACGTCACCCGGCGCTTACCCCGGCCGGCCCGCCCGCCGGCGGGTTATCGTCCGATCCTGGCGGGCCTGGTGATTCTTGCCGCCGTGGTCTGGCCTTTCACCGCGTCGCGAGGCTCGATCGATATCGCCACCCTGGCGCTGATCTACGTCATGCTCGGCTTGGGTTTGAATGTGGTCGTGGGCTTCGCCGGTCTTTTGGATCTGGGTTATGTGGCGTTCTACGCGGTCGGCGCTTACGGTTACGCCCTGCTGTCGCTGCATTTCGGCCTGTCGTTCTGGGAATGCCTGCCGCTGTGCGTCCTGATGGCGGCGACCACCGGTTGTCTGTTGGGATTTCCCGTCCTGCGACTGCGCGGCGATTATCTGGCTATCGTGACCTTGGGCTTCGGCGAGATCATCCGCCTGTTGCTGAACAATCTGGATACCTTGACCGGCGGTCCCGATGGGATCGGCAATATCCCCAAACCGACCCTGTTCGGTTTGGAATTCGCCCGCCGGCCCAGCACCGAAGGGGGAAGCACGTTTCATCAGTTCTTCGGTCTCGATTACAGCGGTACCGACACCGTCATCTTCCTCTATCTGGTGGCGTTGGTCATGACGCTGTTGATTCTGTATGTGATCAACCGCCTAATCCGCATGCCGGTGGGACGGGCCTGGGAAGCCTTGCGGGAAGACGAGATCGCCTGCCGCTCGCTGGGCCTGAATCCGACCACCATCAAACTCTCCGCGTTCGGCTTCGGCGCTTCGACCGCCGGGTTCGCGGGGGCTTTCTTTGCCGCCCGACAAGGTTTCATCAATCCCGAATCCTTCACCTTCATCGAATCCGCCATCGTGCTGGCCATCGTGGTGCTGGGCGGCATGGGTTCCCAGGTCGGCGTGATCCTGGCCGCCATCGCCTTGACGGCGCTGCCGGAACTGGCCCGGCGGTTCGCCGAATACCGGATGTTGATCTTCGGCCTGGTGCTGGTGCTGATGATGATCTGGCGACCACAGGGGTTGCTGCCGGCGACTCGGCCCCGACTGGAATTGCCGGCGCGCGCGGAAGTCGCCAATGAGTAAGGCCATTCCTCTCACGCCTCCCCTGGTCACACCGGTGGAGCGTCCCCTACTGCAAGTTCGCGATCTGAGCATGCGCTTTGGCGGACTGCTGGCCGTGGATCAGATCCACTTCGACGTGCATCGTCACCAGATCTTCGCCGTCATCGGACCCAACGGCGCCGGCAAAACCACCGTCTTCAATTGCCTCAGCGGTTTCTATCGCCCCACTTCGGGCAGCGTGTTGTTGGAGGGGCAGTCGGTCCACGGTCTGTCCAGCCATCGCATCGCTCGGCTGGGACTGGTGCGCACCTTTCAGAACGTGCGGCTGTTCAAGAACATGACCGTGGTCGAGAACCTGCTGATTGCCCAGCATGCCCAATTGGAAACCCGATTTCCGCAAGGCTTGTTTAAAACCGCCGGTTATCGCCGTGCCGAGGCGGCGGCGCTGGATCGGGCGGTATTCTGGCTGGACAAGGTCGGTCTGCTGGCGGTCGCCAACCGCGAGGCCGGCAATCTCGCCTACGGCCAACAGCGGCGGTTGGAAATTGCCCGTTGCATGATCACCCAACCCAAGCTGTTGATGCTGGACGAACCGGCGGCGGGTTTGAATCCGCAGGAGACTCGCGATCTGGATCGGCTGATCAACGACCTCCGTACCGAGCACGAGGTGGCGGTGCTGCTGATCGAGCACGACATGAGTCTGGTCATGGGCATTTCCGACGAGATTCTGGTCATGGAGTACGGTCGGCCCATCGCCACCGGTACGCCGGATGAAATCCGCGGCGATCCGCGGGTGATCAAGGCGTATTTGGGGGAAGAGTGACGATG
>JAGRHI010000086.1 GCA_020445045.1 Candidatus Competibacteraceae bacterium | reverse complement strand
TATTTATCTTCGGAAATCACCTTAAGAGGAGCATCCCATGATGACTAGAGTACCGGCGAGCGACCGGACCCGCAAACGGATCGCGGAGATCTTGAATGGCGATTTTGACAAGAGCGCCTTGCTGCGCAACGCGGTGCGGTTGATCGTCGAGGAAGCGTTGGAGGCCGAGGTCACGGACGCCCTGGGGCGGAGCTACTACGAACGGGGCGAACCGGCGGGCTACCGCAACGGTAATCGTCTCGGACAGTTGAAGACGGCCGAGGGGATCGTGGAGTACGCGGTACCGCAGGTGACGGGCACGGCCGAACCGTGGGCCAGCGAGGTGAAGCAAGCGCTGTCGGGACGCACGGAGGAATTGGACCGTCTCGTGGTGGAAATGTACGCCAGGGGCCTGTCGGTGCGCGACATCGAGGCGGCCTTCACCGGTGCCGACGGGCGCTGCGTCCTGACCAAAAGTGCGGTCAGCCAGGTCACCGAACGGCTGTGGGAGGACTACTTGGCGTTTGCGGGCCGTGATCTGACCCCGCAACCGATCCTCTACCTGTTCCTGGACGGGGTGGCCGAACGGCTGCACCTGGGCCAACCGCGCGAGCCGGTCTTGGCCGCCTGGGGCATTGCGGCGTCGGGTGCCAAGCACCTGTTGGGATTATATTCGGCCAGCAAAGAGGATACCGCCAGCGCCCGGGAATGCCTGCGGGATCTCAAGGCCCGGGGGATGAACGACCCGGTCCTGATCGCCACGGACGGCGCGCCGGGGCTGATCCGGGCGGTGGAAGAAGTCTTTCCCCAGAGCCTGCGCCAGCGCTGTCTGGCCCACAAGCTGCGCAACTTGGGGTCGAAGGTGCCTGAAGAACGGTGGCGGGAGGTCAAGGCCCACGCCCTCGCGGCGTACCAGGCCCTCTCGCCGTTGGCGGCGCGCGCCGCCGCCGAGGAGTTCCGCCGTCGCTACGCGCGCGAGTTTCCCGGCGCGGTGGCCTGCTTCGAGGACGACTTCGAGGCCTGCATCGCCCACCTGCGGCTACCGATCGCCCACCGCAAGGCCATTCGGACCACCAATCTCCTGGAGCGGCTGTTCGGCGAGGAACGGCGGCGGACCAAAATCATTCCGCACGCCTTCGGCGAACGGGCCGTCCTGAAATTGATGTTCGCCGCCCTGGCCCGCGCCAGCCAGTCCTGGCGGCGGTTGGTCATCAGCGAGTTCGAACTCAAACAGATCGAGGAACTGAAAACCGAGCTGCAGGCCGAGTTCCGGCAACGGACCGCACCGGCGGCATCACCCACCGCATCCCGTCTCCATTTTTCCAGCAACAATAGGACTTGACCACGCAGAAACCGTGAACGCCGACGTTGATGCCCACCTGCTGACCGTGGCACCACCGTCAGCACTTCCCACGATCTCACGGTTTTTGGCAAATATGCATTTGCCTATTTCTACCGTTTTTTTACACAATTCTATTATATGACATTATGGTTATTGACGTTATTAATTATAATTTATTAATTTTTGGTTAATAATTAAAAAGCGATCACATAAAAAATAGACATTATCAGAAACAAAAAAAATAATCTTAACAAATAAGCATGATCATATGAAAATTCATTTATGATCAATGAGTTGATCTAAAAGTGATAAAATTTTCATGATTGTTTCTGATAATGTCTAATATTTCAAATAAAAAACTAAACCACGAAGTCACATTCGTAATTAAGTAGAGATAGGCATAATGTTTGTAGCTTTAGGCAAGCTATTTCTCTCCAAAAATTTATCATGAAGGCCCATCTCGACAGTCAAGCAGCATGAATTGCAAACGGAGGAAGGCCATGCAAAAACGTATCTTTGGCAACAGTGGACTGGAAGTTTCCGCGCTTGGTTTTGGCTGTATGGGCCTGAATTTCGGCTATGGATCGGGCATCAGTAAGGAGGAGGCGATCAAGCTCATTCGCCGAGCCTTCGATCTAGGTGTGATGTTCTTCGATACGGCGGAAGCCTATGGCCCCTTCACCAACGAAGAGATTGTAGGTGAGGCGCTGGAACCGATCCGCGATCAGGTGGTGATCGCCACCAAATTCGGTTTTCAGAACGGCATGGCGGCCAAAGGACTGGACAGCCGCCCAGAACGCATCCGGCAGGTCGCCGAAGAATCCTTGAAACGTCTACGCACCGACCGTATCGACCTGTTTTACCAACACCGCGTCGATCCCTCCGTGCCGATAGAAGACGTGGCCGGCACGGTAAAGGACCTCATCGCCGAAGGCAAGGTCAAGCATTTCGGCCTGTCGGAAGCGAACGTACACAGCATCCGCAAAGCACATGCCGTGCAGCCGGTCACCGCCCTGCAAAGCGAATATTCGCTGTTCTGGCGCGAACCGGAACAAGAGATCCTGCCGACACTGGAAGCATTGGGGATCGGCTTCGTGCCCTTCGCTCCACTGGGCAGGGGCTTTTTGACGGGCAAGATCGATGAGAGCACCTCCTTTGCCGACAACGACATGCGCAGGAACGTGCCGCGTTTTACGGAAGAAAACCGCAAGGCCAATCAGGCACTGGTCGCGCTGATCAGCGGGATCGCCCAGGAAAAAGACGCCACCCCGGCTCAGGTCGCCCTGGCCTGGCTGCTCGCGCAAAAACCGTGGATCGTCCCGATCCCCGGAACAACCAAAGCATCCAGGCTAGCGGAAAATCTCGGCGGCGCGACGCTGGAACTGACGCCGACCGACCTTGCGAACATCGAGCGAGCCACAGCGGAGATGCCCCTTCACGGCGACCGTTATTCGCCGGCGATGCAACGATACGTCGATCACCAATAGAACTTGATGGAGCACTTAAGATGATGAAAACCATCGGATACGCCACTGATTCCCCCACCGGCGCACTGGGGCCGTTCAACTTCGAACGCCGCGACCCCCGACCGGAAGATGTCGTCATCGACATTCTGTACTGCGGTATCTGCCACTCCGACATCCATTCGGCCCGCAACGAATGGGGCTGGACTCAATACCCGTTCGTGCCCGGCCATGAAATCGTCGGGCGGGTCAGTGCCGTGGGCGACAAGGTCAGCCAATTCAAGCCCGGCGATTTGGTCGGGGTCGGTTGTCTGGTCGATAGCTGCCGCCATTGCGAAGCCTGCGAGGACGGACTGGAGCAGTATTGCGAAAACGGCTTTACCGGAACCTATGGCGGCGAGGACAAAATCGGCGGCACGCCACACCCTTTCACCTTCGGCGGCTATTCCGACAAGATCACGGTCGATGAACGCTTCGTGCTGCGCATTCCCGAGAACCTCGACCCAGCGGCCGCCGCGCCCTTGCTCTGCGCCGGCATCACCACTTATTCCCCGCTGCGCCACTGGAAGGTGGGACCGGGCCAGAAAGTCGGCGTCATCGGCCTGGGCGGTCTGGGTCACATGGGCGTCAAGTTCGCCCATGCCATGGGCGCGCATGTGGTGATGATCACCACCTCGCCGGAAAAAGGCGAAGACGCACAGAAGCTCGGCGCGGACGAAGTGCTGCTGTCCACTGACGAGGCGGCGACGCAAGCGGCGCAGAACAGCTTCGACTTCCTGCTCAACACCATACCCGTCGGCCATAACGTCGATCCTTATATGGCTCTGCTGAAACGCGACGCGACCATGGTCATCGTCGGCGCGGTCGAGGCGCTAACCCGGGTGGATGGCATTCCCTTCATCTTCCGCCGCCGCTCGATGGCCGGCTCACTGATCGGCGGACTGCCGGAAACGCAGGAAATGCTGGATTTCTGCGGAGAGCACGACATCACCTGCGATATCGAAACCATCGTGATCAAGGACGTCAACATGGCCTACGACCGCACCGTCAAAGGCGATGTCAAATATCGTTTCGTGATCGATATGGCCTCCCTTCAACCGGAAGCCGCGTAAGCGGCTCAGCAATAAAGCAGGTCGTCAATGACTCACGGCATCGCCCCAAAGCGCATTCCCATCCTCATGATCATCCTGGTGAGCTATCTGATGATCATCCTGGATATTTCGATCGTGATTACGGCGCTGCCAAAAATGATGAATAATTCTCGTCGATGATCTGAGAACGAATAGAACTCATGCTGCAACCCAATGAAAACCTAGTATCTTTTGCAAAGGTCGGGGATGACGAAACGCCACCGGACAGTGGCGATTTGAAAAAACTGGCCGATTTGATTGCCCGATTCGCGCCGCATGACGGGCGCTTCAAGCTATCAGGTTACGGATTACACGTGGTCAAGGAGACCAAGACGACTCCCGAAACGACACGCACCATGAGTCAGCCGGGAATGTGCATCGTCGCCCAAGGGGCAAAGCGCGTCTCGCTGGCACACCGCTCCTTTGAATACAACGAATCCCGTATGGTGGTTTATGCGGCCGAAGTGCCGGTCGGTGCCAGCATCGTCAAGGCCAGCCCGGAAGAGCCCTTCCTCTGTCTTGTCGTGCCGCTTGATCCTCAGAAGCTGATCGAACTGATTTTAAAAGTCTTTCCACACAGCTTACCCAAAACGCCGGACACCCAAGCCATTTACGTCGGCAACAGCCATCCCAAGATCGTCACCGCCGCCATCCGGATCATGGATTTGATCCTGCAACAGGAAGACGCCGATCTGCTGGTGCCGCTGGTGATCGATGAAATGCTCATTCGGCTGTTGCGTAGCCCGGCAGGCCCTGCCATCGCGCAGATCGGTATCACCGATTCCAATGCCCA
>JAGRHI010000424.1:1347-1737 GCA_020445045.1 Candidatus Competibacteraceae bacterium | reverse complement strand
CCGACGAACGGCGGGTGCTGGACGATATGCTGTCGGATTATTTCGAACCAGCGGAATTGGATACCGGCGAGGAATTGTACTACCGCGCCGAAGGTGTGCGGCAGGCGGTGCTGCGTAAATTGCGGCGCGGGCAATTTCGGGTCGGGGCGGCGCTGGACCTGCACGGCATGACGGTCGCCATGGCGCGAGAAGCGTTGGCGGGGTTTCTGCGCGCCGCCCGGCGGGAAAGCCTGAGCTGCGTGCGGATCGTCCACGGCAAGGGCAACGGTTCCCGTCATCGCGGGCCGGTGCTGAAACAGAAGCTCAATCACTGGCTGCGGCAGCGCGACGAGGTGCTGGCGTTCTGTTCGGCGCGGCCGGTGGATGGTGGAACCGGGGCGGTTTACGTGC
>JAGRHI010000424.1:0-1336 GCA_020445045.1 Candidatus Competibacteraceae bacterium | reverse complement strand
CTGCTGCGGCGCATCTAGCGAATCCCGGTTCAGTTGCGGGAGTGCCGGTACGGAAACTCCAGCGGGAACGGCAACCAGTTGCCGAAGAAGCGCACCGCTTCGGGATCTTGCCGCATGCCGTCGATGACGTGTTCGCCCAGCGCGCCACCGCCCACCGCATAGTAACCGAACGCGCCGCCGCCGATGGCAATCCCGCCAATGGCACCGCCGCCGATGGCAATCCCGCCAATGGCCAGGCCGCCGACGGCCAGCGCGCCGGTGCAAAGGCCACCGACCCCCAACAGCAGGCCCAGCGCCAGCCCGCCGACAGCGACGATGCCACGGGCGACGCCGCCCAGCGCCAGTATTCCGGTGGCGAAATCGCCGATGGCGACGATGCCACGGGCGTGGCCGCGCAGTTCGCCCTTGGCCGGATCGGGTCCCATGGCGATGTCGTACAGTGGCAGACCCCAGACCATGCGGCTGGAGCGCTTGCGGATGCTCCGGTAGGGAAGGCCGCGATTTTTCAACGCGGCCACTTCCCGTTCGAGGGTTTCGATGCGCTGCTTGAGTTGCGCGAACTCGCTTTCCTTCATCACAGCCTCCTGTTCAGTGTGACCCGATAGCAGGTTGATCCCGGCCCGCCGAGAACGGCAAATTCCCGCGTCGCCGGAATCGCTGTCTTTTTAACGCCAATGAAAAACATGCTAGACCATAACCTTTAGAACTTACGCATTGACAAACATCGTATAATGTGCATAACAAGTCAAACCTTGGTCATGAATGTTGCCGTTAATGAGAACAATCAGCCACCCACCCACCGCCCGTTGCACTTTAGCGATGTATGTATCTTTTATATTGAGCACACCACACTCACCGACCTGTTGTCGGTTGGGGAAAGTGATGAAGATCAGCCACGACAGTGTGAATCGGTTCTTACTCCGCGAAGAGTATACGCCCCACGATTTATTCAATGAGGTCCGCGCCAACCTGAATTTGAAGGGGGGTACCGTCAGTATCGATGATAGCGTAGTGGACAAGCCGTATAGCCACCTCATGGCCTTTGTCGGTTATTTTTGGTCAGGAAAACATCATGGGGTGGTCAAAGGGATTAACCTGATTACGTTGTATTACACCGATCCACGAGGCCACCATCAACCCATCAACTACCGAATTTACGATAAAACGGAAAACAAGACGAAAAACGATTATTTTCAAGAGATGCTGGCTGAAGTAAGGGGGTGGGGTCTGGAACCGGCGTTTGTGACGGGAGATAGTTGGTACAGCAGCTTGGAAAATCTCAAGATGATTAAAAACCATCATCAGGGATTTTTGGTGGTGTCCCTCAGTTTACGTG
>JAGRHI010000085.1:665-27336 GCA_020445045.1 Candidatus Competibacteraceae bacterium | reverse complement strand
CCATGTTGCCGGCGGTGACTCCGAACAACAGATTCGGCCGACCCAACGCCTGGAATGGCTCGGCCGAGGTCCAATCCGGCTGAGCGAGAATACCGACCCGGAAGCCCTGCGCCTCCAGCAGGCGGCCGACAATGGCCATGCCGAAGCTGGGATGGTCGATATAGGCGTCGCCGGTGACCAGAATGATGTCGCAGGAATCCCAACCGAGTGTGTCCATCTCGGCGCGCGACATCGGCAGGAAGGGCGCGATGCCGAAACGGGCGGCCCAATATCGGCGGTGAGAAAACAGATGGGGAGCGGTGAGCATCACAGTCCGGGCGGCACGAGCCGCTGAATAGCCGAGAAAAGAAGTCGGAAATTATACGGACGCGGACGGCGGATGTCGCGCCCAACCCGGCAAGCGCCGATAAAAACCCCTGATCAAGTCTAAAGTTATAGGATCGGATCGCCGGATCGGGATCGCCGGATCGGTGGCACAAGGTACTCCCGTCATGAAAAAACCCATCGAAATCGCCGCCCTCTCCCCAACCGAGCAGGAGAGCCCGCGGCTGGTTCACGAACTGCAAGTCCACCAAGTCGAGCTGGAAATGCAGAACGAAGATCTGGCGCGGATGCGCGACCAGCTCGAACAAAGCCTGGAGCGCTATGTCGATCTCTACGATTTCGCCCCGGTCGGCTACTTCACCCTGACCGACGATGGCATCATTCGCGAGGTCAACCTGACCGGCGCGGCGCTGTTGGGCCAGGAGCGCGAGCGCCTGATCGGGCGAGGATTTGGGCTATTCGTGTCGAAGGAAACCTTGCCCGCGTTCAGGACCTTTCTCAACCGGGTTCTGGTGGGAACGTCCAAGGAATTCGGCGAGGCGAACCTGAGCCTGGAAAAATTGCCACCTCGTTACCTGTCGCTGGTCGGCGTGGGCCTAAAAACCGAGCACGAGCGGCTGTGCCGCGTCGCGACGCTGGATATCACCGAACACCACCGGATGGAAGTGGCCCTACAGGCCAGCGAAGCTCGGCTGCAAAGCATCCTGCGCGTTGCGCCGGTCGGCATCGGCGTGGTCCGCGACCGTATCATACAGGACGCCAACGACGCGCTTTGCCGCCTTACGGGGTATACCCGTGAGGAACTGGTCGGACGCAGCGCTCGCCAACTCTACCTTAATGATGAAGATTTCGACTGGGTCGGCCTGGAGAAATATCGGCAGATCGTCGAACGAGGCATTGGCACCGTCGAAGTCCGCTGGCGTCGCCAGGACGGCGCCAGCATCGACATTATCCTCAGCTCCGCCCCGCTCAATGCCGCCGATTTGGCTCAGGGCGTTACCTTCACCGTGCTCGACATCACCGAGCGTAAACAGGCCGAGGAATTACTCAAGCTCAGCGAAGCGCGCTACCGGGCCATCGTCGAAGGACAAACCGATCTGGTGTACCGCTGCCTACCGGACGGCACGCTGACCTTCGTCAACGTCGCCTACTGCCGCTATTTCGGCCGCGCGCCGGAAGACTTGCTAGGCACCAACATCGCCCCCTTGGTCCTCGATACCGACCGGGCCGACACGCTGGCCCAAGTGCTAAGCTGCGACGCTGGGCATCCCAACAACATTCAGGAGCATCAGGTGGTACGCGCCGACGGCGCGCACCGCTGGATGCAGTGGCACAACCAAGCCGTCCTCGATGACGACAACGCCCTGATCGAAATTCAAGGGATCGGCCGCGACATCACCGAACAGCGGGCGATGGAACTCGAACTGCACCGGCTCGCCACCACCGACCTGCTGACCGGTCTTTTCAATCGACGCTACTTGCTGGCGGTGCTGGAAACCGAGATCGAGCGCGCCCGCCGCCACGGCCGACCGCTGGCGTTGATTCTGTTCGATCTCGACCACTTCAAGCAGATCAACGACACCTACGGCCACGACCAAGGCGATCGGGTGCTGCAAGCAGTCGTGGCGCAGGTGCGGGGGCGGCTACGCCGCAGCGATGTATTCGCCCGCTGGGGCGGCGAGGAGTTTCTGATCCTGGCCCCGGAGACGACTGGATCGGACGCCGTGGCGCTGGCCGAAACCCTGCGCGCCGCCCTGCATGAGCGACCCCGCTTTGACGACGAGCTAGTCACCGCCAGTTTCGGGGTAACCGCCTACCAGCCGGAGGAAACATTGGATCAATGGTTGAAGCGGGCGGATGAGTGGATGTACGCCAGCAAGCGTCAAGGCCGCGACCGGGTGAGCGGGGACAAGGTTGGCGTACCATAATCACAAAGGCCGGCATTGCGCCGGCCTTTGTGCGCTCCATGCTTCAGCGCCAACACTCGTCCGCTGTCGGTGGGGCCGCAACGCAGACACCTCGAACTCCCGTATTGGTCACGGTTAAGGCCCCACATCGGTCATTGACCTGAGCGCTGCCCGCGATGGGTACCGCGCGAAGGGTGAAGCTATTGGCGGTGACCGTGGCCGCGCCGGCGCAATTGGTCAGGCTGATGTTGTAATACTTGGTCGCTCCCTCGATCGGGGCCTGCGTCAACCCCGCCGGCAATGCCACCGCCGTGCCCCCCCGATCCTGATGGTAGCGGTTATTCTCCGTGTAAAACCGTTCCATCCACTGGGCCGCATTCAACAGCACACTCTTGGCATCCGCCCGCCGCGATTTGCGCACGCTGTTCTGGTAGGCGGGATAGGCGATGGCGGCCAGGATGGCGACTACCGCCAACGCAATCATCAGTTCGATCAGGGTGAAACCACGATTCCCTCGGACACGCCGCCACGCCATCCCAGTCCATCCACTACCCACGTTCATTATTGAAACTCCAGTTGCCGCCAGGATTGCCGGCCAATCTCGGTGTCCACGATCGCGTAATTCTCCACCGAGCCTTCCGACGTGCTGACGTAGAGGATGGATCGTTGCTGATCGGGCGCCCGCATGACGTTCGGCGCCGAAGCGATACCCGTTATGGCCACGCTACTGGGCGCAAACCCCGTACTCGCTTCAGTCACCGAGGTCGCGGGTTGGCCAGGCGTGCTGCTGCCAGCCACGAAGGTTGCGGGCAGGCGTTGTCCATCCACGGCACTCAATATATTCAACCAGCTATTTCCACCAAACGCACAGGGATCCGGATCTGGAAGGATGCTGGTAAACGCCACGCGGCTGCCGATGATCAGTGGATCACCGACCACTCGCTCCCCGGCCAGTTTCAGATCGAGATACCAACCGCGCTGTTGAGCCCTTGCCGGATCACCGCACAATTTGGCACCGGTGGTTCCATATTCCACGCATCTTGCGCTGGTAATCCGATAGCTGTTGCCGCCACTGCTAACACTGCCCGTCGACGTCACGGTTGTGCTCGCATCGACCTGCAACTGGCAGGTTGGATCGACGGGATTACCAGGACAATAAATCTGTGCTTGCAGATCGGCGCGAGTAAAACAAGCGGTGGTGGAGTTCGCGGGACATGCGCTACCACCCACATCGTCCCATATCCCGTAGAAGGTTTGCTGATCGGTATTGGTCACATCGGTCACGCCCAGGTAACGACCGGTACCGAACAACACCATCAAGGAGGTATTCGGGTCGGTGGCCGAAACCAGTTGCCGGGTCACTTGCGGCGCGGAGGTGATCGGCTGCGGATTACCGTTGGCATCCAAGGCAGTCGTCAGCTTGGCGTAAGTCCAACTATTGGGATCAGCGCTCCTGATATCGAATCGCCACAGATTCCCTTCCAAGTCGCCCGCATAGACGAAATCGGCGATGTCGTCGGCATCGACATCCACGACACTGGGGGTGGACAATCCCTGCCCTTCGCCTAAATCGATCTTTCGAATGAGTTGCCCGTTCTGAACATTCACCACATAAAGGACAGCGGTGGTAGCCGGCGTTTTGCTCGCGTTATTGCTGTTGTAGCCGTTGCCAAACACGGCTACCCAAGGGTTATTATCGGCATTGGCATCGCTATCTTTCCGCCGCACCAGCGAAGGCTGGTTAAAGGTCAAGCCCAAGTCGGCGTCTGTAAATTCCCACAGTACTACGTTGGCGGCGTTGGTCTCGGTCAGCGTCGTGGGGTCCGTCACATCCAAGGCGAAGTAGCTGGCACCTCCTCCACGCAAGCCACTGACCAGCACCGTATGCCAACTTTCATCACTGAACTGTACATCCAACACGGTCGGCGAGGCGTCCACATAAAATTGGTGTTGGTTGACATAGGTCAGCTCAGTCAAGGCATTCAATTTACTGAACACCGCGCTCGGTACGTAGGCGAACACTTCCGCGCCAGTCTCGGCGTTGAAGCCGTGTAGCATACCGTCATTGGCCCCGATGTAGACCATCGGCGAGCGGCTCTGCTTATCGATGGAAAACTGTCGATAGTCGCCAAACGGATATCCCGCGCTTGGAGGCCCCACATAGAACGGATTGGAGTCGACGATATCGCCGAGCACGTTACGATTGGTACCGATCGTCCGCTTGCGATATAGGTTACCCTGCGGATCTTCATTACTGGCGTCGCCGCGCAGAAAATCGAGTCTTGCCTCGCCTTCGGCATCGCTACCATTCAATGCGGCGATTTGCGCCTGATCGATCGATGAAGCGTTGGTTTCTCCACTACTGGGGATGGTGGTGGGCCAGCGGAAGGGGATACCACCACTTGTGGATGGCTTGATGGTCAGAATTTGCCTTCCGGTATTGAAGTTTTGCGCACTCAATTGATCTTGAGCCAACCACACTTCCTGTTCCGTGGCGCCAGTATTCGGATTAATTGACAAGGCCCGCAATTCGCCCGTCCAGTCGCCACTGTTGAATCGTGCCTGATAGAGACGGCCGCCGGCGATCAGTGAACTGGAATTGACCGCCACCGCCGCAGCGGAACTGGTACGCCGAACGATTTCTTCAAAGCTTTGACTCAATTGTTCTTTGAGCTTGCCCGCATTGGTTACGAGGAAATAGCTATCGGGATTGCCATTGTTATCTCGATCCCACTCGCTTGTCTGATCGGGAAGATCGTCGGCATTGGCGTCGATGAATCCACCCCACTTGGCGGCATACCACAGCGGATCGTGCTTGATGAAAGCAGCTGTGATCGCCGTGGCGGCGGTGCTGGGCGAAAACGTTCGAGTCGCGGTGAGGGGAAGCGCCACATTATCGTCCCAAGTACCGGTTCCGGAATCCGGTGCTGGCGGGATACCGATAAAGGTGGGTGGCGTATCCAGAAAATAATCTGGATCGCTGCCTGTACTGGTATCTACATCACGCACTTCCAGATAAACGCCATCCGCCGTGGTTCCCGAAATCACATAACCCATGTGCTGAATCACACTGCCAGCGGCATAATCGGAACTGAGGTTGATAATCAATTGATTGCTGGCATCAACAGTAAAGGTATAGGTAACGATGGCATCCATGTCATGATCGGAGCCGTATTCCGAATCTTCATAATTGATTCGGAATTTAATATAGGGCCGCCCTCCATTGACCGATGCATCGACGTTACCCGCGCCCGTATTGGCAATGGTTTCAACAAAGAAATCAACGATCGTATTAGTCGGTTGAAACTGTCCCTTGGTGGCACTGATACCGTTACCTCCCACGGATTTTGCAAACGGTACGACGGTGATCGTCTTGTCATTCGCCATCGGAATATCGATGGTCGGCAGTGGGGAAGACAATGTAACACCAAAGGTATCGGTTTTCACATCATGGTTGGTGGAACCGGTATTGATTTGCCGAACCCCCGTGGTTTTACCGAAGTAGGCCACGCTAGCAGCGTAATACCCCCCCTGACGGGTCGGCTCTTCTGGGGCCAAGCCACGGATATTGCCAAAACTATTGACACTTTTCGGAGTCGGCGCCGTATCGTAGACGCTACCAGATTGGCCAATGAAGATATTTTTGGTGCCTGGTCCGTCTTCATTATTCCAGATCAATTGACCGATACTGGCCACATTCAAACTACCGATGTCACTGCTGATGCCGCTGCCAAAATTGGTATCCACTCCAGGTAGTTGATCGGTGTCGAAGGAAGGCGCATCGGCAATCACTAGCTCAAAGGGCTTGGAACAATAAGGATAGCCTCCATTTGCCTCGGAACGATAGGGATCGGTCCAGTTTGGCAGGGGTAGATTGAGTTTGTCCGCAGTAACAAAACTGCTGAACTCATCTGTGGCGCTAGAGACAGCATAGGCCGAAGTCGGTCCTGACTTGCCACCGAAATAACGCAGTCCCTCATACATCATCTCGGCAATCGGGTTACCCCACATGGCACATCTGCCTTCCTGCATCGCGGTTACCATGGGCACCGCGCAACCGCCATCATTATAGGCGTAGGCACCTTGAAAACCGACGACGCGAATTTTACTGATCGTATCCACGATGCTGCCCGCACTGGCCGGTACTATAAATTGGCCCGTATTGGCATTGATTTCGTTCTTGAATGATGAAATATTCTTGCGAAGCACACCACCTGACATATGCTTCTTAAAAGAACCCGTCAATAAACCGAAAGCCATACGATCGGTTTCGCCATAATCATGCAGCAGACCAGTCGGTTTATAGACTGTGGGACCACTCTCTGGATAGCCTTTACATTCAGGTTCTAGTAACCCGCTAACACATGCCTCCACTCGGACGGTGTAATCCGTCCTGACTGAAGCGGGGACTGTACGTTGCCACCTTAAATAGTAATAATCATCTCCAGTAGCTTCTTCGTGCCGGAACCGTATAGTATGCAATCCGGCGGTTAAGAAAATCGAACCAGAGTAAGTGTTACAATTACACCTGGCATGACCACCATACCAAGAAGCTACGATAGCACCATCAATTTGCAAATCGACGGCATCATCACCATCTACCGCGAAAGTATACGTTCCATCCGTGGGAATATTGATTTGTCCTGTAAATATGGTCAGATAATTCTCATTACTACAGCCGTTGACACCATTGAAAGGATTACCACTGCCATTGATAGTGGAAGCTAGCTGTAAACCGCATAGATTGGCTGTGATCGCATTGGTGAGCACTAGGCTATCAAATTCACTGCTACTACTTGGATTACTAGTCCCAGTACTGCTATCTCGAGTCGTAATCTTATAAACAGTCTGAGTTAGCGTAAGGAATGAACTCGGTACGATTTCCCATGTCGTACTCCCACTCGTCTCGCAATTCGGTCCGCTGCCTCCATGGAGACATCGGTCACCTGCTACGGGTCGTTCGATCGCCACCCACTCCCAAATCCGATAGGCGCTATTCGTGAGTACTCTCAACAAAGGCGTCTGAGTTGTATCGTTTTGCAGAGTGGTATTTGCAAACAAATGGCGCGTATTTGGCAAAGGTAACGAAAGAGGGGTGTACTCACGAATATCATAACCATCAAAAGCGATGCTTTTATATTCCTTACCCCAACTGTGAGCATCTTGAGGAATGCGTGCCCGTTCCAGAACAGTTGCCGTCGTGCTGTCGGTGGATCGATAACCACCGTACAGCACTCGCCGTAGGGCATCCACACGGGAAGTAGTCAGGTAATTCAGAAAATCACCGCTCCAACTCCCGGAACATTTTTTATTCGTTGTAACGGAAATCGGAGTGAATACACCGCTACTATAGCTATAGCATTTATACGAATCAAAATAACCAAAATAATTCAGCGGCTGATTATCCTGAGTCAGATCTGGCTTGTAACCCACATCGATCTCGCCATCCTGGTTCAGATCGGAAGCGTCATTATAGGCTTCATAGTAAAGCTTGTGATCACGCCCCATAACCAGCATGGCGAGCGGGGTGCCGTTTCCACCAAGAAAAAGCGGTAAATTTGAAATATCGGTTGTGGCTCGTGCTTGCGGTAACGACAAAGAAAGCAGCAAACCGAATAGCAAGCTTCCACACAAACGCCAAGATTGAGCGAATCGTTTGATGTTCATAAAATTATTCTCCTCAATTCAATGCAGCGAATCCATCTGAGGATTCATTTTCCGTAAATCGATTGCAACATCATTCGAGCGATGGGTAATGGAGGTGCATCGTCGGTCGTTGCGATTCCGTAACCTTGGGTTGTGATGCGGAAATAGTTAGTCAGTGCAGTTGGGTTTCTACCGACGACCAATGAACCAAGGCCACCGAGATACTCAATGATGTAACGAGGTTGCCTACGCCGCTGGGTTGGATCAGATGGATAGGGAGGTAAGGGAGTTGGTGGATTGCCATTTATCTCAGTATGCTGACCATAGATCCGATAAGGAAGTGGAGCAGTACCCGGTACTCCTACCGCATTCCAGTCAATTGCTAACCATTGTGGAGGATTCGTTGTAGTTGCCACACACAGACCATCTAATAGCCTATTAGTATTACCAACATTGCAGTCATTAGCAAAATCGTTCCTTGAATAATCCACAAGGCGAAGCTTTTGTTTCGTAACGGGATCTTTGTTACTTAAATCCTGTTCTCCATCGATCAAGCCAACCTCTCCTGCTTGGAAAGCATTATTATAGTCTCGCGTATTACCTGCCATCCGTTCTTCCATGATAGTGGTTCGCATACCCGCCGTACCGAGAATCAACATCAGCAATAAGATGGTCAAGCCGATAATCAACGCACTACCTGTTTCACGTTTTTTAAGCTTAAATCGCTTGTTGAGCATATGAATATCCTGCTAGTTCAATTACGCAGCGCAATGGTAGTCGTAAACACGCGACGCAAACGCCGATCAGTCGCGGGGGGGGTGGTTGTCACGCCATTGATCGTGTAGGGTTGAGGAGCATCGACCAAATTATCATCAGCAGTTCTCAATACAAGGCTCACTCGTACACTAAAAACATTATCCCAATTTTGTACATTAGCTGCTGACACGTAAGCAAGGTTACTGCCTTTCTTTTCACCATATAAAACCTGAATATCTTCCATATTCTCCAAAATAGGTTGGGTTTGCGGTGCCGCTCCAACCGGAGTGACTGCTTGGCATTGCAGATTGTTGTTAGAATCGATACTCAAAGTATCGATCGAGATTGCAGGTGAACTGATTGACTGATTGAGACAGTTTCTCACTTCGCCTTGACCAACGTTCTCACCCTCGAAACGAACAATAACTCTGTCACTACTATTAGTTCCGTCGTTATCGGTTCCCCCAATTCTGTCAACATTAAACTTCTGCTTAAAATCCTCACCGTTCAATATGGTGGCTCTAGAACGATAACCTGCCTGTCGAATGACCCGATTGATATACTCAATTCCAAATCGACCGTTTTCCTGAACACGAGACAGATTTTCCTGAATCCTGGATGATTGTCGGGTGGCGATGAACATCTGTAATAATCCCGCCAATAGAAACAGACTAATCACCAATGCAACCATGATTTCAATCAAGGTCATACCGTGTTGGCGATGTTTTGGAATTGAGGTGTTCATGGGCGGAAGCTCGTCGCAAAAAGTTGCTGTGTGCCAGATTGGTCATCAGTCCACCAAATTTTGATTGCGTAGGTTGCCGTCGCCGAATTTCCTCCTCCTACATTATCGCAAGCAGGATCAGCAAGATCACCATCCTCGGGGGTACTATCGATACAAACCACTCCTACACCTCCCGGTAATACATCAGCAATTGCCTCGTTCCATCTGAACAGATCATGCGCTGCCATGGATGCCGTGCCACAACCGTTAACTGTTTCGCAACTTGTATTTTCAGTACCTGCTGATCCAGTTTGGGTAGGTTGATTATAATTGTCATTGATTACCCCAAATTCATTGGCACGCATGCGGTCAATAATATCGTAAGATTGAATTGTCGCTTGCGTGCGCAAATAGGAACTATGGCCCGTGCGTAATCCGATCACCTGCAATCCCGCTAAGCTGAGCAACCCTACCGATAACACTACTGTTGCAACCAAAACTTCAAGCAGAGTAAATCCGCCATTAGGGCGAAATCGTTGAAAATTACTGATATGCTTATTCATGGACAAGTATCCCCTGTTGCTTTTTCCCTGACTCTAACCCGTCCGGTTATACTAATGGCAATAAAACGAGCCTGGTCGAGTCCTCGATTATCACAAAGCCTAAAAGTACCCGTACCTAAATTATTATTGCTAGTACTAACACCATTGGGTAAATAGGCAATCGATTGAGTGAATGTTCCGCCAGTACGTAGGGTAAAATTATTAGGGATGGTGCCATAAACCTTGAGAATTTCCTCGCCAGTATCAATTACGCTATCCTGGTTTTGATCGACAAAAACGATCCATCCATTTTCCCAGACACTTGTGGTATCGTTAGCACAGGTGGTGTTATTCAATCTACGGCAGATCGTGACTCTCATACCACGTTTTATCGCCTCGGAACGAGCAATATTGAGAACACCAACAAACTCGTTCACCTGAGCAGTGCGAGAGTTGTTGAGAATAGCCGTCCGAAACGAAGGGATACCGATCGTCACGATAATCGCCACCAAGGCAACCGTGATGATCAATTCAACGAGGGTAAACCCTGATTTTCTGTTCATGGCCTATATGACCCTTTTAGCGTTGCTTACCTATAAGTCTAATTGAGGTCAACTTTATGGGGCACCGGGACGAGCGGTCCGATTTTCGCGACGAACGGAAACCAGCACAGACAGTTGCATGTCATTCAATATAGGCTTATGTTGAGTACTTAGCCAGACCAGACCAAGTGAATCACATGCAAACCGTCAACATGCTTCAGGCGAAATCCAACTTGTCCCGCTTGGTTGAAGCCATCGAACACGGCGAGGAGCGGGAAATCATCATCGCCCGCAACGGCAGACCCGCCGCCAAGCTTGTGCCGTTATCAACCGCTCCGGTTGGGCCACGCCTCGGCGTTGCCAAAGACGCTTTCGTCGTGCCGGACGACATCGACACCGACAACGAGCAAGTCGCCCGCCTGTTCCTTGGGGAACCAAGCCGTTGAACGTGCTCCTCGATACCCATGTCGCGCTGTGGGCCATCACGGACAGCCCAAAGCTTTCCCCCAAGGCCCGGGACATACTGCTGGCCTCGCGCGCCCACCTCTGGGTGAGTACGGCGAGCCTCTGGGAAATCGCCATCAAGCACAGCCTGGGACGAGGCGTCATGCCGGTTTCGGGAGAAGAAGCGCTGGGCTATTTTCGGCAAGCCGGCTACGGCATCCTCCCGATTGAGCCAGAGCACGCGGTAGCGGTCGAGCAACTCGCCTCCCATCACCAGGACCCCTTTGACCGTCTTCTGGTGGCGCAGGCCCTGACCGAACCCATGCGTTTGCTCACCCATGATGAACGGGTCGCGTCCTACAGCGATACCATTATTCTGGTCTGATCGTCACGCGCCACCGACTGGGGAAATCGAACTTGACGAATTACACGACGACTGAGGGAGTTGGGATGGGTGTAAGCTGGTACAGTCAATGGAGCCGCGTTTATTGACCCTACGACGGACCAAGCGGACCGGGGCAACCGCAAGAATGCCGGCTTGAAGTCAACAGCGGCGAACCAGCAAGCGCATTCTGGACTGATTCCGAACCCGAGCAACGACTACTGATGCTTTGGCGTCCCCAAGGGGATTCGAACCCCTGTTACCGCCGTGAAAGAATGGCTAGACCGTCTATCGACGTCCACCACCGTCTAGTTAACCAATTGATTCCGTTAAAAACCGTCTAGGGTTGTCTATTCCCGTCTTGCACCGTATATTGGGCAAATATTGGGCAAAAACTGGAAGGGGAATCCATGGCAAAAACGGTACGGGACGCCCGGCTTGATACCCGCGCCGCGCGTGCCCGTCTGACCATCCGTGGCAAACCCTACTGGCGTGGAATCGATCCCGGAACGCACCTTGGCTACCGGAAAGGTAAGAGGGGCGGAAAGTGGCTGGTGCGCTGGTACGCCGGCGATGAGCGCTACCGGGAAGAGTTGATCGGCGCCGCCGACGATGGCGCCGACGCCGATGGAGTCGGCATCCTGAACTACGCTCAAGCCCAGGCCCAGGCCCGCCACCGCGCCACCGCGTTCGCCAATGCCGCCGCCGGGTTGTCGCCCGACCGCGAAAAGGTCACCGTCGGCGAAGCCCTCCAAGCCTATCTGGCTTGGATGGAGCACCACCGCAAATCCGCCGCCGATGCTCGAAACCGCGCCGAAGCCTTCATCCTGCCGGCGCTGGGTTCGATCCCGATTCGCCGCTTGACCACCATTCGGATTCGCGATTGGTTGAACGCTCTGGCCAACCAGCCGCCACGGGTGCGGACCCGCGCGGGGAAACCTCAGCAATACCGCGACACGACCGATGATCCCGACGCCAGCCGCAAGCGCAAGGCCACGGCCAACCGGGTCTTGACCACGCTCAAGGCCGCGCTGAATCAAGCCTGGCGCGATGGTTTGGTGGCCGATGACACCCCCTGGCGCAAGGTCAAGCCGTTCGGCCAAGTCGATGCGGCCCGTGTGCGCTGGCTTACTGTGGAGGAAAGCCAACGCCTGATGAACGCCAGCGGCCCGCGCTTCCGTTTGCTGGTGCAAGCAGCGCTGGCCACCGGGTGCCGCCATGGGGAACTGGCGCGGCTGGTGGTGGCGGATTTCACCCTGACCACCGGTACCGTTCACGTTCGCGAGAGCAAGAGCGGGCGCGGCCGTCATGTGGTGTTGACCGAGGAAGGCATCGATCTCTTCCAGGACCTGGCCGCCGGCAAGCCCGGCAACGCCCTACTGCTGTCACCCGAAGACGGCAAGCCCTGGACGCATAACCTCAACCAACGGCCCTTGAAGGACGCCTGCGAACACGCCCGCATCGATCCGCCGATCAGCTTCCACGTCCTGCGGCATACCTACGCGAGTCTTGCCGTCATGGCGGGCATGCCGTTGATCGTCCTGGCTCAAAACTTGGGGCACCGGGACACCCGGATGGTGGAAAAGCACTACGGGCACCTGGCCCCCTCCTACGTCACTGAGACCGTTCGCAGTACCGCGCCGCGGTTCGGGATGGGCGGTTCTTCCAAGGTGGTGAGTTTGCCCGTGACGAAATCTCGATAACCGATCATGCCGCGCCTAGCCTGGCCCGCGAAAAGCGGGATTCCCTCTTATCCCGTCTGGCGCGGCTCCTTCTTCGACAAGAGGGAATTGCGCAAGAGGGCGCATGATGGAACGTCCAAAATGGTTTTCTGTTGATCAGGCATTACGTGCAATCAATAGGGAACAGCAGTTAGTGACCTTTGATGATGTATTACTTTTTGGCGAACAAGGGTTTCTTAAAATCCACATGATGATAGGGACGAGTGGCGATTTCGTGACTTACCGAAGGCTGCCTGATGGCAACTGGGGTGCGACAGACATTTTGTTCGGTCGCTACTGGGATAGACGTCCTATAGCTGACTCAGAAACGTTGCAAGAGCTAAGGCTAAACGCATCGACGACGATTAACTCTATAACCGTGAAAGGAGATTGGAGAAATAAGGATCAAGAAGTCGGTTGTATTCGTTTTAAAGCCCCTGTCGAAGTATCTCGCCAACAGCTTGTCCTTTGGCATGAAGAATTTGAAAAACTTCGTGCTCACTTCTTTCCAAAACCACCAGTAGAAGAAAAACCCCTACACGCCAGCGAACGCCGATCCCTCCTAGCCATCATCCGCGCCCTAGCAGAATTGCACGAAATCAAACCCATCAAGACCCGCAAAAGCGGCGATGGGTGGCGCAAAGCCGCCGAAGCGCTGCTAACAGATTTGAGTGCCCAAGGCATCGCGCCGCCACTGAAAGACCCTCAAAGACTTGCCGAAAAGCTTCGGGAGGCGTTCGGCTTACGGGACTAAATTTTCGTCCCGCAAAACCTTACGGGAATCCCGCAACTTTCAAACGATTGTTCGTATGGTTGCTGCGTCTACTTTGATGAGGCAACAACCATGCTTGACCATATTTCCCCGCAACGGCTGGCGTTTCCGATAGAAGAAGCCTGCAAGGCCCTCGCCACGAGCCGGCAACGGCTTTATGACCTGATCAACGATGGTCGCCTTCGGTCCTTCAAGGAGGGAAAAAGGCGCTACGTTTCCCGGAAGGCCATCGAAGACTACATTGCCACCCAGGAACAGCAACGGGACAGCGCGGCATGAACGTGAACCCTTGCGCCGCGCCACGCCAAGAGCTATGCTTTTTCCAAGCGCCTCAGAAACGCGATCAGAAGCGGTCTACCCTCCCCGTCAGCGAGGTTTTTTCATGCCTGGATTCCGCCCGGAATCCGTTGCCAGTCTCCCAATGTCGGGAATTGGCGGGTTGCGCTACTCGTAAGACTGCGCGCCGAACTTCTGATCGGTTTCTGAAACCCGCCAATTCCCGGCACCCATCGCCGGTTCTAATCCGTGAATGTGGAGACTGCACCCATGAGTGATTTTTACGACCTCAAAGAAAAAACCGCCGAGCGTTTGGACGCTGCATCATTTTTTGCCGCTCAACTTATCGAGCATTTCAGGAATTTGCCTAATTCCAACAAATCCGGCGTGATGGATCAACGTCATGGATTGGCTGCCGCGACGGCCATTGGTACTTTGTTGGATCAGGCGTTTGAAGATTATTCAGACATTTTTTATCGTGAATTAAGCTTCGCGGTATCTGATTCTGAAGCTGAAGCCCTTAATCAGTTTGCCAAGAAATGGAAATGCTCTCGGAATGAAGCCGCAACCCGCTTAATTCACGAAGCGTTGCAGCGCTTAGTGAATCCAAACGCCGCCAACTAAAAAGCCGACCGCTTTTCAGCGAGTCGGCCCCATAGAATTCCTGCTCTGAACAAGCGGAATTCTATGGGATTTTCGACTCGCTGTCACCAAAAAACAGCGAGGTTTCATCATGATCGACGACCTAATTTCCCGGTTGGACAAGGTTCGCAAGACCGGGACCGGTTCTGGCCGCTGGATTGCCTGTTGCCCGGCCCACGATGACAAATCCCCTTCGCTCTCGATTCGCGAGCTGGAAGACGGCCGCGTCCTCCTTCACTGCCACTGCGGCTGTTCGCCCGCCGACGTGTTGGCCGCCGTGGGACTGGAATTCGCTGACCTGTTCCCGCCCGACTCGCGCGCCATCGGCCACGCCAACCCCGAACGCCGCCCCTTCCCGGCCGCCGACGTGCTGCGGGCGTTGAACCGCGAGGCGTTGGTGGTCGCCGCCGCCGCTGGCTTTCTGCTGGAAGGCCGCGCGCTTTCCGACGAAGACCGCGAACGGTTGGCCCTGGCCTTCGAGCGGATTCAAGAGGCGATCGCTTTCTCGGGAGTGAACTCGCATGGACGGTGAGCATAGAGAGAGCGACCTCGAAAAAATCGCTGATGGCATTGCCAGCAAGATCGCTAAAAAAGTGATCAGCATCGAAGAGGGAAAAACCAAAGCGAACAAGCCCCGCAAAGGCAAGACCACCGCATCCAACTCGACGGTGTTGGCGCCCAGCTCGAACGAACCTCCCCCGGAACGCGACCATGGCCCCAAGCGCCCGGCCAAGGTCCGTGTGGTGGCGGGTGGCTTACCCGAGGCGACCGACGAAGCCGAGGCCGCGCTGATTCAGCACGACGCGGGCATCTACCAGCGGAGCGGCTACCTATGCCGGATCAGTCACCAGCAAGCGGCCACGGTCCGAGGCATCACCCGGCCCCGAGGCGCGGTCACCATCAACCCGTTTGATCGGGATGCCATGCTGGACAAGCTGAATCGATTCATTCACTGGGAAAAATGGAACGAGAAGGCCCACGACTACAAGCGCTGCCATGCCCCGGCCGCCATCGCCCAAACCCTCTTGGCGCGATCCGGCTCCTGGAAGTTTTCCCCGCTGATTAGTGTGGTCAGTGCTCCCACCCTGCGCCCGGACGGCTCCATTCTCGATCAACCCGGTTACGACAAGGACACCGGGCTGTTTTTCGACGCCAAGAAAGAGAACTTTCCGCCCATACCCACCAATCCGACCCGCGAGCAGGGTCAGGCCGCCCTGAAATACCTCAACGAAGAACTGTTCGACCGGCCTTGCCTGAACAGCGAGCGCCAGGAAGACCAAGGCTTCAGTTTCACCGAAGACAGTGACCGTAGCGCCGCCATGGCCGCCCTGCTGACCGCGCTGGTCCGACCCAGCCTGCCGACCGCGCCGATCTTCCTGGAAAAGGCGACCCGGCCCGGCAGCGCCAAAACCCTACTGGCGGACATCCCCCCCCTGGTGGCGACCGGACGGCCCGCGACCGTTTTCGAACTGGGCGTCGACGCGGATGAAGTGGAAAAGCGCATGCTGTCGGTGCTGCTGGCGGGGGATAGCGTCATCAATTTGGATAACCTGGAAGTGCCCCTGGCCGGCGCGACGCTCTGCAAGGTCCTGAGCGGGGAGACCATCACCGGCCGCTTGCTGGGCTTCAACAAGACCGCGACCGTGCCGACCGCCGCGCTGTTCCTGGCGACCGGGAACAACGTGCAAGTGATTGGCGACATGACGCGCCGCGTGGTGGTCTGCAATCTCGATCCCCGTTCGGAAGCCCCGGAAAGTCGGCAGTACGACCGGAACCTTGTGACCTGGATTCCCGAGCACCGGCCGCGCCTGGTGCAAGCTGGGTTGACCGCCTTGCGCTCCTACATCGCCGCCGGACGGCCCCGGCAACCCTACCCGCCCATGGGTTCTTTCGAGGATTGGGACCTGATGGTTCGCCGCGCGCTGACCTGGTTGGGCTGGGCTGATCCGCTCGCGGGTACGGCGCAACTGGAATCAGCGGACCCTGTTCGCCGCAAACTGCGGGCGTTGCTGCTGGCCTGGTACGAGACTTTTCGCAGCGCGGGCGCTACCAGCAAGGAAGCGGTCACCCGTGCTCGCGAAACCCAACCCAACGAAGAAGGCGACGAAGTACGCCCTGCCCAAGCCCTATGGGAGACGCTGATGGAATACTTCACGGATCGACGTGGCGACGTGCGTAGCCAGTTAGTGGGTGAATTCATTCGGAAATCGGAACGGCGCGTGGAAGCGGGTATGCGGTTCGAAAACTCCGGGAGCACAGTCAATCGCCAGATATGGCGCGTGGTTATCGTCGATGAACAGCGATTCCAAAAATTTCACGCTAGATGGAAACAGGGTCATTAGGGTCATAAGGGTAATTTGAAAACCGAGGCCGTTGGGGATGACCCCCATGACCCTCATGACCCTAAATCCCCCAGTTCCGAAAATTATGGCGTTCCGATTTCTTCGTCACCGCTGGCAACCCGCATCCTGAACACCTTGGCGGGTTGCCCTGGTGGCATGACGCAAGAGGACCTGGCGCGGCTAGTCGGCAACAGCAAGGGCGACTCGCCTGCGATGGTTGAAATGGTGCTGGTCCAGCTGATGAAGGAAGGCGCGATTGGGAAGCTGAACGGTCGGCTGGTAGTGAATCCATGATGCCACAACCCCCGGCAAGAACAGCCGGGGTCCCCATGGAAACCCCAAGACACAGGTAATTGCGACCCCATCTTTACGCTAGCTATTGGCCATATAAAGCCTTATATTTGTTATATTTATTAGGAGTTTATAGTCATGTCTCTTACCCAAATTCAGTTGGCCGCCGCTCTCGGACTCTCGCAAGCTGCTATTTCGCAGTCAGTTGCGAAGGGCATGCCCGTGTCTTCGGTTGAAGCGGCCCGCGCCTGGCGTGAAACCCACTTGCACCCAGGCCGCGCCAAACCGGCACCGCCAGCGCCGTCACTTTCGGCCCTGCTGGAAGAGGCTGGGGCGTTGCTCGATGTGGGCGGGGACATCGGCCCGCTTCTGCCCGATCTGCGCCTAGCCTTGCACCAAATACCCGGCTATCAGCGCGCCGCCGTCGGCATGAGCGAGGCTTTATGGGGCGCGTTGACCGGCCCTGTCGGGTCCGCCTTCGAGCGTGAAACCGCCGAATCCCTCACCACGGCGGAAGCTGAGGGCATGGGAGCATTTTGGTTTTCGGTCGCCGCTGGTGAAGTCATCATGCCTTGATCGTCGCCGATTCTCTCGATGAATGCCTTTGATTCGCTTGCATTTTTGGTTGTAGAATGCTATGTTATTACATAACGTTAATGCTGGATTTATAGACGGCCATGCGGATCAAGCGAACTCAACTGGTGGTGGAAATTCCGCCCGACCTGCGGACCCAATTGAAGGTGATGGCCGCCGCTCGTGGCATCAGCATTCGCGAGTTGGTAACGCCCGCCCTGGTCCGCCTAGCAAAAGTCACTCACGAACCGGAGAACGCCATTGAAAGCCCCGACCCTTGAAGAACAACTTCTCGCCGCGTCCAAAGAGTTACGTGCCAAGCACAGCGACCTACAGGCGCGGCGCAACGCGGTTGGCGCGCAATTATCCGCGTTGGTCAATGCGCCGCCGAATCGCGCCGACTTGAGGTGTTTTTTCGAGCGATTCCTGACGGATTTGTTGCGCCGCGAACCGCGCGCACCGCTTCACGAACTGCGAACCAGCCTCGAACGATTCGCGAAGAACCCCCGCCCGCAGGAAGTCGATGCTTTTTTGGAAGGACTGCACACTTCCACACGCGGCGGCCATGGTGAATTCGCCGACGCGCTATTTCTGGCGCTGCTGGAGCCGCTGCTTTTTGAGCAAGCCGAGCGGCTGGCGAATGAGCTACCCTGGCCCGATACGGCCGGCCTGCCCGCCGAGGCGCGCGCCAAGCAAGCTGGCCTGCTCGAAGGGCAAATGGCCAAGCTGCAAGATGAAATCGAGGATTTGCAAGCCGCCGCGAAACGTTTGCATCTCTCTCTCTCGCCGGATGTCGAGCCAGCCAAAACCGCCTGAGGAAACGAACATGGGTTACATTTCCGAGCACTTGCACCAACGACCCCGCCCCATGTCGAGCGCTGAAAGCCTGGCCCAAGCCGTCGGCAACGCCCTGCTGGACGCTGGCCGGTCCGAATTCGAAGCAACCCGCGTTGCCCAAGGCGTCTACAACCGCATGGCCACGCGCCACCTGCCGAGCGACCTGCAACGCGAGTGGCATGCCGCCCCGCCCGCCGCCCGCCGATTGTTCAACGACAACATCGGGCAGTTTCTCGCGGCGCACAAGCTTAGGACCAGTTGATGCACCGCCGCATCACCGAAGGCTATCGAGCGCGCGCGGCCTACCGAATCGCGGCCCGCCGGTACGATTGGGACCGTGATACACGCCCGCCATCCGGGCATGACGCGCCCGTCCGCTTCACCGGCGGACCCGCCAAGCCAAGCCCGTCGCCCTTCGCAACCGCGATGGGTCTGAGCCGCGAGGCCCGCGAGGTCCGGCCACCGCCCGCGACCGGCTTCCCGCTGGTTGCGGGACTGAACCGCTTTACCTAACTCCCCATGGGAGCGAATCCGGTGTCCGGCGAGACAGCGCATAGCCATAGCGGCACACCGGATGCACGGCTGATCCGTGCCTCCTTGCAACATGGCCAGCGCACCGAAAATTCGCCCGAACGGCCCCGCCCCAAGCGGGAGGATATGGCGATTTTTGAGGGGAATCGATGGGCAAGCAGGTAGCGTTCGTCTTGTCCACGGAAGATCACGCCCGCCTGAAGAGACTGAGCGCGTCCATGGACCGGACCTACAGCCAAACGGTGGCCTTGGCGCTGCGTCGCCTGGAGGAATCCGACCAGCCCGCCGCTAGCGGCGTCGCTAGTGAAGGACTAGCCTACGCGCAACTGCATCCCGACCAGCGTCGCGCCTGGCGGTCGAAAATGCGGCAGTTGCGCGCCTCTGGCCTCAGTTTCGGGGAAATCAGCCGACAGCTTTATCGAGACCATGGCCTCTGTGGACTGGATCGGCTTCCGCTGAATCCTTCGAGCATCCGGTCGGCCTGTGCCTTGTGAGCTGGACTTTCGGGTAACAGGGGAAATCTATCCACGACCGTCTACCCCCGTCTTGCACCGTATATTGGGCAAATATTGGGCAAAAAGCGGGGGTTATTTTATAACTTGTTGTTTTGTATGGCGTCCCCAAGGGGATTCGAACCCCTGTTACCGCCGTGAAAGGGCGGTGTCCTTGGCCTCTAGACGATGGGGACAGAAAGAAAAATGCCGCTCGTGAAAAGTGGCGGATAATGATGGTGGAGCCAGGCGGGATCGAACCGCCGACCTCCTGCATGCCATGCAGGCGCTCTCCCAGCTGAGCTATGGCCCCAATCGGCTAAGGTCGTGAACTTTAAAGTACTTCCCTAGCCCTGTCAACCCCCGATAAACGCCAGCGCCCGCTTGATTCGAGTCAGGCTCCGGCGCCGGCCCAGCAACGCCAGCGTCACGTCGATCGGCGGCGAAATCGCCGTGCCCGACACCGCCACCCGCAGCGGTTGCGCCACCTTCCCCAATGCTAATCCACCGGCCTCGGCCACCCCCTTCACCGCCTCGTGGATCGGCTGGGCTCGCCACTCCGACAGTGCCGCCAGCGCCTCGTGCAAGCGTCGCAGTGGCTCCCCAGCGGCGGCCGTCAAGTGTTTGTTCGCCGCCTTGGCATCGTACTGTTCAAATTCTTGGTAGAGAAAAATCGCGGCCTGAGCCATGTCGTGAAGGGTGTCGGAACGCTCGGCGAACGCTTGGACCACATCCGCCAACTGTGGTCCTTCACTGGGATCGATTCCCAACTGGCCCAGGTGCCAACTCAAATGACGAGCAACATGGATCGGATCCAAGGTCTTCAGATAATGCTTGTTGAGCCAAATCAGCTTGGAAGGGTTGATCGCCGATGGCGCTTTGTTGCAGCCGTCGAGATCGAACAGTTCGGTCATCTCGTCCAGCGAGAAAATTTCCTGATCGCCGTGCGACCAACCTAGCCGCACCAGATAGTTCAGCACCGCTTCCGGCAGATAGCCCATGTCACGGTACTCCATCACGCTGGCGGCACCATGACGCTTGGATAGCTTCTGGCCATCCGGTCCGAGAATCATCGGTACATGAGCGTACTGCGGGGCCGATACGCCCAGGGCTTTGAGGATGTTGATTTGCCGGGGTGAGTTATTGATGTGGTCGTCGCCACGAATGACATGGGTGATACCCATATCCATATCGTCCACCACCACGCAGAAGTTGTAGGTGGGCGTACCGTCGGCGCGGGCGATGATCAGATCGTCAAGCTCGGCATTCTGGAACACGATGTTGCCGCGGATCAGATCCTCGACCACCACCTCGCCATCAACAGGATTCATGAAGCGCACCACCGGCTCCACGCCCTCGCGCGGCGCTCCTTGATAGCCGCGGTGACGACCGTCATAGCGCGGTTTGATCTTGTGCGCTATCTGCTCGGCGCGCAGCGCCTCCAATTCCTCCCGGGTACAATAGCAGTAGTAAGCCTTGCCTTCGCGCAGCAACTGCCGCAACACCTCCCGGTAGCGGTCAAAACGTTGGGTCTGGTAAAACGGCCCTTCGTCGTAATCCAGCCCCAACCAGCTCATGCCCTCCAGAATGGCGTTCACCGCCTCCGGGGTCGAGCGTTCCAGGTCGGTATCCTCGATGCGCAGCACGAAAGGGCCGCCATGCCGGCGGGCGTACAGCCAGGAAAACAAAGCGGTGCGAGCACCACCGATATGCAAATAGCCGGTGGGGCTGGGAGCGAAGCGAGTCTTAACCATGCAGCTCGTCCAAAGTGCGAAATCGAAGAAATCAAAGGGCGGTCTAGCTCTTTTTCGGCTTGACCGGCCGCTGCCAGTGGAGCACATCCTTGCGCGGGGCACGAGTCAGACACAGGCCGCCATCCGGCACGTCGCGGCTCACCGAGGACCCCGCGCCCACGGTGGCGCCCTGGCCGATCCGCACCGGCGCCACCAGCGAACTGTTGGAGCCGATGAACGCGTCGTCGCCGATCAAGGTCTTGTGCTTGTTGGCCCCATCGTAGTTGCAGGTGATGGTGCCCGCGCCGACATTGACCCGCGTGCCGATCTCGGCATCGCCCAGATAGGTCAGGTGATTGACCTTGGAACCCGGACCGATGCGGGTCTTTTTGGTTTCGACGAAATTACCGATATGCACGCCCGCCGCCAGTTGGGTCTCGGGCCGCAAGCGGGCGAAAGGTCCGATCTGTGCCCCGGCGCCCACTTCCGCCCCTTCGATCCGGCAATGCGACAGGATTTCGACATCGTCGCCGATCACCGTATCCCGCAGCAGGCAAAACGGCCCGATTCGAACCCGGTCACCCAGACATACCGTCCCCTCGAACACCACATTGGCGTCGATCACCACATCCCGACCGGTGGTCACCGTGCCGCGCACATCCACACGCGCCGGGTCCAGCAGGGTCGCGCCACCACACATGAGCGCTTCGGCCCGCCGCCTCTGATAGCAACGCTCCAACTCCGCCAGTTGCCGGCGATCGTTGACTCCCTGCGCCTCCGCCGGATCGACCACCGTGAACGGCTCGACCGGTACGTCGTCGCGCACCGCCAGGGCCACTATATCGGTCAGATAATACTCACCTTGGGCATTATCGTTGCCTAGCCCAACCACCCATCCGCGCAGTTTCGCCGCGGGCGCCGCCAGAATTCCGGTGTTGACCTCGCGCAAACCACGCTCCGCCGGCGTGGCGTCTTTTTCCTCGACGATACGCCGCACCTGTCCCGACTCGTCGCGAACGATGCGGCCATAACCATCTGGATCGGTCAATTCGACCGTCAGCAGCGCCAACCGGCCATGCCGGGCCGCTTCCACCAGCGGTCGTAGGGTCTCGGCTCGGGTCAGGGGGACATCGCCGTACAGCACCAGCACCACGCCGGTCTCGGCCAACAGTGGCAAGGCTTGCGCCACCGCGTGTCCCGTACCCAGTTGCTCGGCTTGCTCGACCCAGAGCACGCCCGCCTCGCCCGCGCAGGCGGTCTTGACGGCCTCGCCACCATGGCCGTACACCACGATCCGGGTAGCCGCCTCCAAGCAGCTCGCCGTGGCCAACACATGGCCCAGCAACGGCTTGCCGCCTACCGCATGCAACACCTTGGGTAAATCCGAAACCATGCGCTTGCCCTTGCCAGCGGCAAGGATCACGACCGAAAGCTGCTGCATGACGGGTAGACCTCTCATCAAACGGATTGTCGTTGGCTATTGTAGCGAACGTCGCCCGCAAGATCGCCAGTTCCGGCCGCCACGCCGACGGCGGAACCGCTCGTTGGCGGACGAAAAACAAAAAAGGCCGTGACGTTGTCACGGCCCAGGGGGGTCGAACTTATTGTTGTTGTTAGCCGGAATTAACCTGATTTGCGCTGCTTACGCAGCTTCGCGATGGTCTGCAACTGCGCGATCGCCTCGGCCAGCTCGACCTTAGCCCTGGCAAACTCGAACTCGCTTCGGCTATCGGCGATCACCTGCTCTGCGCGCTGCTTGGCGGACTGCGCGGCAACTTCATCCAGATCCCTGGCCCGTTCCGCCGTATCGGATAGGATAGTCACCACATGGGGCTGGACTTCCAGCAATCCCCCCGATACGTAGAACAACTGCTCCTCACCGCCCAGCAGCCGAACCCGAACCTGACCAGGCTTTAACCGAGTCAGCAACTGGCTGTGGCGCGGCAAAATGCCCAGCTCGCCCAATTCACCCGGCGCGGTCACCATCTCGACGGCTCCGGAGAACAATTCTTTCTCCGCGCTGACGATGTCGACGTGCAGTGTCATGGCCATGGTGCGTCCTCTTGTCGGTTAGGAATGGAGCGCGGCGAACTCCGGAGACGATACGCCGCTCCGGGCCGCAACCCCATTACAGCTTGTTGGCCTTTTCCACGGCTTCGTCAATCGAGCCGACCATGTAGAACGCTTGCTCGGGCAAGTGATCATATTCACCAGCCACGATGCCCTTGAACGCCGCGATGGTGTCCTTGAGCGCAACGTATTTGCCGGGCGAACCGGTGAACACTTCGGCCACGAAGAACGGCTGCGACAGGAAGCGCTGAATCTTGCGCGCGCGCGCCACCACCAGCTTGTCCTCCTCGGACAATTCGTCCATGCCCAGAATGGCAATGATATCCTTCAGTTCCTTGTAGCGTTGCAGCGTACTCTGCACCGCGCGGGCGGTATCGTAGTGGTCCTGTCCCACCACCAGCGGATCCAACTGCCGGGAAGTGGAATCCAGTGGATCCACCGCTGGATAGATGCCCAGCTCGGAAATCTGACGGGATAGCACCACCGTGGCATCCAAGTGAGCAAAGGTGGTGGCCGGTGACGGATCGGTCAGGTCGTCGGCGGGCACGTACACCGCCTGAATGGAGGTGATGGACCCGGTCTTGGTCGAGGTGATGCGCTCCTGCAACACGCCCATTTCCTCGGCCAAGGTCGGCTGGTAACCCACCGCGGAGGGCATGCGGCCCAACAGTGCGGAGCACTCGGTGCCGGCCAGGGTATAGCGGTAGATGTTATCCACGAACAGCAGTACGTCGCGGCCTTCGTCACGGAAATTCTCGGCGATACTCAGACCGGTCAGGGCCACGCGCAACCGGTTGCCCGGCGGCTCGTTCATCTGGCCATAGACCAGGGCCACCTTGTCCAGTACGTTCGAATCCTTCATCTCATGATAGAAGTCATTGCCTTCACGGGTCCGTTCGCCCACGCCGGCAAACACCGAATACCCCGAGTGCTCGATGGCGATATTACGGATCAGCTCCATCATGTTGACGGTCTTGCCCACGCCGGCGCCGCCGAACAGGCCTACCTTGCCGCCCTTGGCGAACGGACAGAGCAGATCGATGACCTTGATGCCGGTTTCCAACAGTTCGGTTGCACCCGACTGATCCTCATAGCTGGGCGCCGCCTGATGGATGGTGCGGTAGGTGTCGGTCTCCACCGGCCCTTTATGATCGATCGGTATCCCCAGCACGTTCATGATCCGACCCAGAGTGGGCGTACCCACTGGCACCGATATCGGCGCCCCGGTGTTGGAGACGACCATATTGCGCTTCAGCCCTTCGGACGCTCCCATGGCGATGGTGCGGACCACGCCGTCGCCCAACTGCTGCTGCACTTCCAGGATCAGCCCGTTTTCATCGAGACGCAGCGCGTCGTAGATCTTAGGCACCGACCCGCGGGGGAACTCGACGTCCACCACCGCGCCGATGATTTGCACAACATTGCCAGAACTCATGCTTTGGGTTCCTCTTATAACTTGTTTCACCGCGTGCCCGCCCCAGAACGGAAGCAGACATGCGCCATGACCTTATACCGCCGCGGCGCCACCCACGATCTCGGCCAATTCCTGGGTAATCGACGCCTGCCGGGCCTTGTTGTAGATCAGTTGCAACTCATCGATAAGGGCACCAGCATTGTCGGTTGCGCTCTTCATGGCCACCATGCGGGAGGCCATCTCGCAGGCGACATTTTCCACCAGCGCCTGATACACCACGGATTCGCCGTAGCGCCGTAGCAGCAGCTCGATGAGTTCCTTGGGATCGGGTTCGTAGATGTAATCCCAACGATGAGTAGGCGCGGTTTCCTGCACCTCGGCGGTGACCGGCACCAGTTGCTCGATTCTGGGCTTCTGGCTCATGGTGTTGACGAATTCGTTATACACCAAGTAGATAGCGTCTACTCGTCCCTCCGCGAAAGCATCGGCCATGATCTTGACCGGACCGAGCACATCCTCGAAACGGGGTGCATCGCCCAAATGGGAAACGTGAGCGACAACATTGCCTTTTAGCCGGCGGAAAAACTGAAATGCCTTGGTGCCGATCGTGCAGATATCGATCTCCACCCCCTGGTTACGCCATTGCTGCATGGCAACAATGACGGTCTTGAACAGGTTGGTATTCAGCCCCCCGCACAGGCCGCGGTCGGTCGAAACCACGATGAGCCCAACTCGCTTGACCTCACGCTCCACCAGTCCTGGGCTGCGATACTCGGTATACGCATGAGCCAAGTGCGAGATGACGTTGCGAATCTTAGTCGCATAAGGGCGAGCTGCTCGCATGCGCTCCTGCGCCTTGCGCATTTTGCTCGCCGCCACCATTTCCATGGCTTTGGTGATCTTCTGAGTACTTTTGATACTCTTGATTTTGGTTCGTATCTCTTTGGCGCCGGCCATGCTGCACCCCGTTTAGACGAAGTGGGCTCTGAAATCTTCCACGACCTTCTTGATGCCGCTTTCGATCTCATCGCTGTAGTCGCCCGTCGCGTTGATCTGGTTGATCAAGGCGGCGTGGTTGGCTCGCGCGAACGCCAGCAATCCGGTTTCGAAGTCGCCGATCTTGTTGAGCGGCACATCGTCCAGATAGCCCCGATCCACCGCGAACAACGAGATACCCATCTCGGCCACCGACATCGGCGAGTACTGCTTCTGCTTCATCAACTCGGTCGCCCGCTGGCCGCGTTCGAGCTGCTTTCGGGTCGCCTCGTCCAGGTCGGAAGCAAACTGGGCGAAGGCCGCCAGTTCACGATACTGCGCCAAGGCCAAGCGGATACCGCCACCCAGCTTTTTGATGATCTTGGTTTGGGCGGCGCCGCCGACCCGGGACACCGAGAGACCTGGATTGATGGCGGGCCGGATGCCGGCGTTGAACAAGTCGGTTTCCAGAAAAATCTGGCCGTCGGTAATCGAGATCACGTTGGTGGGTACGAACGCCGACACGTCACCGGCCTGGGTTTCGATGATCGGCAGGGCGGTCAGCGAACCGGTCTGGCCCTTCACCGCGCCGTTGGTCAGGCGCTCGACTTCATCGGCGTTGATGCGGGAGGCCCGCTCCAACAGACGGGAGTGCAGATAGAACACGTCGCCGGGGAAGGCTTCACGACCCGGTGGGCGGCGCAGCAACAACGAGACCTGGCGATAGGCCACGGCC
>JAGRHI010000085.1:0-566 GCA_020445045.1 Candidatus Competibacteraceae bacterium | reverse complement strand
CGGCCGACTCGGAGGCGCTGGCGGCAACCACGATGGTGTGCTCCATCGCGCCGTGTTCTTCCAGCTTGCGCACCACGTTGGCGATCGACGAGTTCTTCTGACCGATCGCCACATAGATGCACTTGACGCCCGTGCCTTTCTGATTGATGATCGCGTCGACCGCCACCGCGGTCTTACCAGTCTGGCGGTCACCGATGATCAATTCGCGCTGGCCACGACCAATCGGCACCATGGCGTCGATGGCCTTCAGACCGGTTTGCACTGGCTGACTGACCGATTGGCGCTCGATGACACCGGGCGCGATGACCTCGACGGGCGAGGCTTCCGTGGCATCGACCGGCCCCTTCCCATCAATGGGCTGGCCGAGAGAATTGACCACGCGTCCCAGTAGCGCCTCGCCCACCGGCACCTCAAGGATGCGGCCAGTGCAAAGCGCCTTGTCGCCTTCCGCCAAGTGCTCGAAGTCGCCCAGAATCACGGCGCCAACGGAATCCCGCTCCAGGTTCATGGCGAGACCGTAGGTGACCGGGTCGCCTTCCCGCGGTGACGGGAACTCGATCATTTCA
>JAGRHI010000009.1 GCA_020445045.1 Candidatus Competibacteraceae bacterium | reverse complement strand
TGAGGTTTTTCAAGGCCCGCTGCAAGGCGGCATCGCGCAGGGCGGCGCTGGCGTTGCTTTTGAAGGTCTGGCTGGTCACTTGCATGGGCGGGTCTCCTCAGTCGGGTTCGCCGATGGCCGGCGCGTCGGCCATCCCGGCCAGCACTTCGGCAATGTGACGGACCTTGATCGCCGCGCCTTCGCGTTGCAGTTTGCCGGCCATGTTCAGCAAGCAACCCAGGTCGCCGGCCAACAGGGTATCGGCTTCGCTGGCCTGGATGTGGGCGGCTTTTTCGCTGACCATGCGGTTGGACAGTTCTGGATATTTGACGCAGAACGTGCCGCCAAAGCCACAGCACACCTCGCTCTCGGCCATCTCCCGCAAATCGAGATCCGCGACCGTGGCCAACAAGCGGCGCGGTTGCTGCTTGATGCCCAATTCCCGCAACCCGGAACAGGAGTCGTGATAAGTCACGGTGCCGGGGTAGCGCGCGCGCACCCGCTCCACGCCGAGCACGTCGGTCAAGAACGACACCAGTTCGTAGGTCTTGGCGCTCAGGCGTTCCGCGCGGGGTTGCCAGGCGGGATCGCCATCGAACAGATGCGGATAGTGCTGCTTGATGGTGCCACCGCAAGAACCGGACGGCACCACCACGTAATCGAAGTCCTCGAACGCGACGATGACCTGCCGCGCCAAGTCACGAGCGTCGGCGCGGTCGCCGGAATTGTAGGCCGGCTGACCGCAGCAGGTTTGGGCGGCCGGGACCTCGACCGTGCAACCGGCGTCTTCCAGCAATTTCACGGCGGCGAATCCGACCGTTGGTCGAAAGACATCCACCAGACAGGTCACGAACAGGCCGATACGCGGCTTGGGGGGACAGGATGGCGTTGCGTTCATCGCGATCTCCCTATTCCGCTGCTTGAATGCGCAGGGTAATGGTGAACCGTTCAGTCACCGAACTCTCCCCTTCCCAGATCCGCCAGTGCTTGAGCTTGAGCACAACCTCGCCGGGTTGGCGGGCGGTGAAGGTGAAGGTGCGCAGGCCGCGCGCGCCGATGAAGCCTTCCGTCGGTTCCTCGAAGCCGGTGCTGTCCAGCGCCAACCGTTGCCGATCGGTTTCATCGATAGCCCAGACATAGCCGGTGCCATGTTTTTCCGGCAAGCGCACCCTGATTTGTTCCCCAACCCGGACTTCGGCGGTGCGCTGGTCATCGGCGCGGGTAAGCACCAGCACGCCGTTCTCCCGCGAACCGGCGGTGGATTCACTGTCGGGTTTGGAGGCGCAACCGACCGCCAGCAGCGCGGCCAGCGCCAGTAGCGCCGACGTGAGACGCGCACGGAGGAAAAGGCGCGATTCAGGCATTAAGGGCATGCGATTTCACCGGTTCGTTGGCGGGCGGAAGTCGTTGAGAATGGATGTCGCGAATTGTAGGCGAGGCGCGACCAGGTCGGAAAGTTTCGAACGATGTCCCGGCCCTCGCCGGTCGTTTCATGCTCACGTCGCCGCTCTCCGGCATGACAGCATTCCGATTCAAAGCCATACTTTGGCCTAAACTCGATGTTAGGACCGTCATGATGCTGGATATTGTCGCGCTATTGGTCACCTTGACCGCTCTTTTTAGTTACATCAACCACCGTTTCATCAAACTCCCCACCACCATCGGGGTCATGGTGCTGGCCATGGTGCTCAGCCTGATCCTGATGAGCCTGGGCGAACTGGGATACGCGCCGGTCGAACAACGGGCCGAGGCCATCATCGGCGGCATCGACTTCAACCAGGTGCTGATGCAGGGCATGCTCTCCCTACTGTTGTTTGCCGGCGCCCTGCACGTCAATCTGGAAGAGCTGGCCCAGAAAAAATGGCCGATCGGCATTTTGGCGACCGTCGGCGTGGTGGCGTCCACCTTTCTGGTGGGCATCGCTTCCTGGCTCGTTCTCGATGTTTTCGGCGTCTCGATTTCCTTGCTGTACTGCCTGCTGTTCGGCGCCCTGATTTCGCCCACCGATCCGATCGCCGTGCTTGGCATCCTGAAATCCGCCAAGGCACCCAAGAGCCTGGAAATCAAGATCGCCGGGGAATCGTTGTTCAACGACGGCATCGCCGTGGTGGTCTTCGCCATCCTGCTCGGCCTAGCCATGGGCGGCGAAGAGGTGACGCTCGGCGGCGTCGCCCTGCTGTTCGCCGAGGAAGCGCTGGGCGGCATCGTGTTCGGTCTGGCGATCGGTTATGTCGCCTATCTGCTGCTGAAGAGCATCGATAGCTACGACGTCGAGATTCTGATCACCTTGGCGCTGGTGCTGGGCGGCTATGCGTTGGCCATTCACCTGCATGTTTCCGGGCCCATCGCCATGGTGGTGGCCGGCCTGATGATCGGCAATCACGGCCGCAGTCTGGCGATGTCGGACACCACGCGGGAGCATCTGGACACCTTTTGGGAACTCATCGACGAGATTCTGAACGCCATGCTGTTCGTGTTGATTGGCCTGGAAATGATCATCCTGACCTTCGAGCGCGATCATCTGCTGGCTTCCCTGCTGGTGATCCCGATCGTGCTGCTGGCCCGGCTGGCGTGCGTGGGCGTGCCCGTGAACGTCATGCGGCGCTGGTTCGGCTTCACGTTTTCGCCCCACGCCGTCAAGATCATGACCTGGGGCGGGTTGCGCGGCGGCATTTCCGTGGCCCTGGCGCTGTCGCTACCGCTGGGACCGGAACGTCAGATCGTGCTGGCCTTGACCTATATCGTGGTGCTGTTCTCGATCCTGGCGCAGGGTTTGACGGTGGGCAGGCTGATCAAGGCGACGGTGGCCCCCGCCGGCTCCGGCGCGGGTGATTCGTAAACCGGCCGGGTTGCCACCGTGCTGTCGGGAGGGTCGAGCATGATGAAACCCACGCTGACGCTCGCCATTGTGCTGGCGCTGGTCCTACCGGTCCGGGCGCAGGTCTATAAGTGGACCGACGCCGACGGACAGGTCCATTACGGCGGGACTCCACCCGCCGCGGATCGACCCTCGCAGACCCTGGATATTCAGTCTCAACCCACGCCGGACGGCGAGGTGGATAACGTCAGTTCGATGCGACGGGCCACTCGGGAATTGCGCGAACTGCGCGCGGTGAATCGAGGCGTCCCGGTGCGCGAACTCGACCGCCCCCCTCGTTCTTCGCGCCGCAAGAAGAACACGCCCACGCGCATCGGCTACGAGGATCAAGCCAAGATCGACAACCTCAACAGCGACATCCGGCGTCTGTCTTCCTCGACCCTGGGCAGCGCCAGCAGTCGTGCCCGGGAGATCCGCGCGGCCAAGAGCGAATTGCGGCAGATCTATCGCAAATACGGCATCAAGCCGCCGTAAATCAAAGCCGGGGGCGATGCCCGCGGATATCAGCAGCCGCGCCGCCAACCTTGAGTTCGCCGGTGCAACCAGTGGCTCAACGCCGTGTGCGGCAGCCGCACCGCTCCAGCCGTGACGACGATCAGGCGGCGCGACCCGCTGTAACGATACCGCGCGCCGCCGCCCATTGCGCGAGATCGCGCCGTGCGACGGCGGCGGCCATCAGATCGGGAAACTGGTCCGGGGTGCAGGCGAACGCCGGCGCGCCCATTGCGGCCAACGTGCCGGCAATGCCGTGATCGTAGGCGGGCGCGCCCTGGTCGGACAGCGCCAGCAGCACGATCAGATTGACCCCGGCGGCGATCAGGCTGGCGGCGCGTTTGAACAGTTGCCGGCGGTCGCCGCCTTCGTACAGATCGCTGATCAGCACCAGGATGGTGTCGTTGGGCGCGCGCACCCGCCCTTGACAGTACGCCAGCGCCTGCTGGATGTCGGTCCCGCCGCCCAGTTGGGTACCGAACAGCACTTCGACCGGATCGGCCAACTGTTCGGTGAGATCCACCACGGCGGTGTCGAACACCACCAACGACGTGCGCACCGACCGGATCGACGCCATGACCGCCGCCATGATGCTGGCGTAAACCACCGAGGCGGCCATCGAACCGCTCTGATCCACGCACAGGACGATGTCGCGCAAGGCGGTGGCGCGGCGACCGAAGCCGATCCGGGTGGCGGGGATGACGGTGCGATACGCAGGCTGGTAATGGCGCAGGTTGGCGCGAATGGTGCGGTCCCAGTCGATCTCGTTGTGCCGAGGCCGACGGTTGCGGGCGCTACGGTTGAGGCTGCCGGCGATCGCCTGCCGTAAGGGATTGGCCAGCTTGCGCTCCAGTTCGGCGACTACCTGGCGCACCACCAGCCGAGCGGTATCGCGGACCTTGGCCGGCATGACCCCGCGCAACGCCAGCAGGGTGGCGACCAGATGCACATCCGGCTCGACCGCCGCCAGCATCTCCGGCTCCAGCAGCATGCGCCGCACGCCATGGCGATCCAAGGCATCTTTTTGCAGCACCCGCACCACCGAGGTCGGAAAGTAGCGGCGGATATCGCCCAGCCAACGAGCGATCTTGGGCGCGGACCCGCCCAGCCCACCCGCCCGCGCTTCATCGTAGAGATTTTCCAGGCAGCGATCCATGCCAAGATCGGCCGCCGCCAGCGCGCAACCGATGCCATCGGCCGCGCCACCACCGAGAATCAGCCGCCAGCGGCGTTGGCGCTCGTCGCCGGACTCGGATTCGCCGGCGGATGAGGCATCGAAAGTTAGGGTATTCATATGGGAAATGGTCAAATAGTTCGTTGTCAGAATCAAGAACCCGTTGAGCAAGGAACCCGTTCCATGAAATTCTGTAACCAATGCGGCGCCCCGGTCATCTTGCGCGTCCCCTCGGGCGATAACCGGCCCCGGCATGTCTGCGAGGCCTGCGACACCATCCACTATCAGAATCCGAAAATCGTCGCCGGCTGCGTTCCCGAATGGGGTGACCGGATCTTGCTGTGTCGGCGAGCCATCGAACCTCGTTATGGGTTGTGGACCCTACCGGCGGGGTTTATGGAAAACGGCGAATCGGCGGTGGCGGCGGCGGCACGCGAAGCGCTGGAAGAGGCCAATGCCATGGTCGAAAACCTGATCCTGTACGGTCTATACTCTTTAACTCATGTCAATCAGGTTTATCTGATGTTTCGCGGCCGGCTCAAGGACGGCGCGGCCAGTCCCGGCGAGGAAAGCCTGGAGGTCGGATTGTTCGCCGAGGAAGAGATTCCCTGGGAGCAACTCGCTTTCACCGTGGTCCACGAAACCTTGCGCCAATACTTCACCGAGCGGCGGACCGGTGTGTTTCATCCTCATGTCGGCGACATCATTCGTGAAGCCGACAACCGGTTTCGCGTCCATCGCTACTATTGAATGCCAAGCCCGGAGGAACACTCATGAAACCCTATCTCATCGTTGTGGAAGATCCGAGTTCCGACAAACTGATCGACGTGGCGCTCATCGAGGCCGAGAGCGAACAACAGGCGGAAACCCAGGCCCAACGGCTTTTTCCCAACTTGCCCGATCAGGATCTGTGCGTGTACGACATCCATGAGTTGAACCACGACCATCCCGACGGTTGGACTTACCAGGATTGAAGCAGCGCCCGTCGCGCCACCGCTCGTTGGTCCGCGCGATGGGTTGAGAAAACCCCTTCGGAGCCCCACCGCGTGGAGACAAGTCGCCCCCCCCAACTCGACGAAGTCATGCTTGCCGGCATGTCGCATGTCCTCAAGGAAGAGGATCTGTTGGCGAACACCTGGAGCGCTCAAGATCGCGCCGAGCATGCACGGAGCGTGCGGGAAAGCATCGAGCAGACCGGCAACTTGCGCCAACGCCTGGGAAAGCTGCGCGCGCGGACCGATAGCGTCTGGGAACGGTTCGTCACGCTGACACTGGAGCGGGCGCTGTCCGGGCAACTCCGTCAATTTCTCGATGAGATCGATCTGGAAACGCAGGAATCGAACCAGGAATTGGTGGAATTGGATTGCGAGATCGACCGGTTGCGAGCTCGCGTGCGGGAGCGGCGGCGGTGCTTGGAAGAAAAGATCGCGGTATTGGAACCGCTGGCGCATCGTACGTCCACGCAGAACCATCTCAGCATGATGCTGGCCCGGGTGGAAGGTTTGGAAGCCTATTTATTGGGCAAGCAAGACGTGGCGCCGGCGGCCGGCGAAACCCATGAAAAGCGCCAAACCAAGGTATCCAGCGACTTACTGTATCTGCGAGTGCGCCTGCTGACGACTCGCATCGCCATTTTCGCGTCCAGCCGCGGCAAGCAGATCAGTGACTGCGATACCGAACTGGTCACCCTGCTGCCCGAGATCGAACGGCTCAAGACCGATCTCGCCACGGTGGTCGCCCGGATCGACGGCATGAACGAACTGTCCCGCTACTGGCTGGCGTATCTCGACATCGCGGTCCCGGAACACGAGCCGTAAAACTCCGGCGTTCGAGGGACCGGCTGGAAAACCAGTCCTCGAACCCTGAATCCGCCGAACCCTTTCTACAAGACCCGCACGTTCAACACGCCCTGGACAGCGGCGATCTGCGCCATCACCTCGGCCGACACCGTGTTGTCGGTATCCACCAGGGTGCAGGCGATCTCGCCACGCGATTTGTTGAGCATGTCCATGATGTTGA
>JAGRHI010000423.1 GCA_020445045.1 Candidatus Competibacteraceae bacterium | reverse complement strand
CACGCTGCTGGCCGCCCAAGGCGACGAGGCCGACGGGGCCGATGTTGGGACGCGAACGGCCCAGTGGCTCGAACAGGCGCAACCAGCGACGGACCGGCCGGTCACGATGTCCCGCCTGGACCCCGTGCCGGCCAACCTCGACCCTCAAAAGGCGGTGGCCCGCGCGCGCGCCGCCACGGCCTCGTTGCGGCGCCGCCTGGGCGTGCTGGTGGAAGCTCGCCAGCGCGGCGCGGACTGGCGGAGTCGCCGGGGTCGGCGGCTGGATCCGGCCGAGCTGTACCGGCCGGCGGTGGGGCAATCGATCCGTTTCGTCCGCCAGGACGAGCGGCCGGCGCCCAACACCGCCCTCGCGCTGCTGCTGGATCGCAGCGGCTCGATGCGCGGCGAACTGCCCCTGGCGGGACAGGCCGTGCTGTCGATTCTGCTGGCCCTGGACACCCTGCCGGGCGTGGCGAGCTGGGCGGTGGCGTTCCCGGGGCGGGAGGATGACCGCGTCGTGCCGCTCAAGGCGTTCGAGGAACAGGCCCATCGGGTCGCCGGACGGTTCGCTCTGGCGGCGGGCGGCGGTACGCCACTGGCCAACGCGCTCTGGCGAGCGGGTGGTGAACTGCTCCGGCGACCGGAACCGCGTCGGTTGATCCTGGTGGCCACGGATGGCGAACCCGATAACCCCGATGGCGTGGGCGACATCCTCGCCCGCTGTCGGGCCAGCGGCATCGAGGTCGTCGGGCTCGGGATCGGCCAAAGCCTGGACCACGTTCAGGCGGTATTCGGCGTCCGGCACGCCGTCTCGATCGCCACGATCGAGGCGCTGGCCCCGGCGCTGTTCGCGGTCTTGGAACGGCAACTCCTGACGTAGTGGCGTCCGGGCGGCCCAACGCCGCCCAGACGCCGGATTGAAAGCGTTTTAACCCAACCTGTCCGGGGGGCGTGGCTTCCACCCCGACGGGGGGGGCGCGCCGCTCGGACGATCGTTGCGCAAGTGGAGGAGAGCAGATGAGCAAGATCGTCGAGTTTTTCACGCCCGAGGGCGAGGTGACGCAATACCGCCCGCTGTCGGCCCGGCTGCCGACCTTCCTGGCCGTGTACGGCCCGGAGCGGGGCTTCTCGGTGGACACCGAGATCGTGGACAGCCTCAGTCTGAAGCCGGGGCTGTTGAAACTGTACGAGATCGTCCTGCACGCCGGGCGCAAGCCCGAGGAGGCCGGATTGCCGCCGCTGAATGGGACCGGTCAGACCCTGGTCGGTCGCGCCACCTTGCGCGATCGCGAAGGACGGGTCCTGGCCACCGCCACGGCGGCCAAACCCATCCAGTCCTACAAGGACCTGGAGGTGCTGGAAACCGCCGCGCGTCAGCGTCTGCTGGCGGCCTTGGGCTTCGGTGGCGAGGTCCTGGACACGGACGAGATCCTGGATCAGACCGATCAGGGTTTAGCGCCCCGGCCGCCGGTGCCGGTGTCCAGCCCGGACTCGGTGTCGGTTGCGTCGCCGGTCGTGGCCGAGGTGGCCGAGGTGGCCGAGGAAAAAGCAATCCCGGCCAGCGTGCCACCGGCGGTGGCGCCGGGGTCGCCGGGGTCGCCTGAACCTTGCCCGGTGACGCCAGCGTCCCACCCGGACCCTGAGGCCGCCGTGGACGCCACGCTACCGGCGACCGCCCACGCCGATTCACCGGCCACGCCGACGTCGGATCGGGCGGCGGCGGCGTTGGCGGCGTTGATTCGCCAGATCGACCAACAGTCGCGACTGCGCGGCATCGAGCCGCCGGTGGTGACGACCCGCGACGAAGCGCGGGCCGCGCTCCAGCGCTTGCTGCGGCGCGTCTGAGGGTCCTGACCCTGGCCCCCGCGAGGGGGCGGGGGTTGGGCGCATGGAAAAAACGATCCGGGCTGGCCCGACCGTTGTTCCCCGCGACGCTGAAATCCGAACCGAGTTGGCCCTTCGGTTCGCCATCGCTTCCGCCTTGAGGCGGACCGGGAGGAGAACCCGGTGATGACTTCCCGTCTGACCCCGGAGGTGAGCGCTTGGGCCGCGCTCGCTCATCCGGTTTTAAAAGTAGCCTGGAG
>JAGRHI010000084.1:6047-7205 GCA_020445045.1 Candidatus Competibacteraceae bacterium | reverse complement strand
CCATGGTGTTCGGCAACATGGGCAACGATTGCTCGACCGGCGTGGGTTTCACCCGCGACCCCGGCACCGGCGAAAACGTCATGTACGGCGAATACCTGGTCAACGCCCAGGGCGAGGACGTGGTCGCCGGTATCCGCACCCCGAAGCCGGTCGCGGAGATGAAGGACGAAATGCCGGATCTGTACCGGCAACTGGTCGATCTGCGCAACAAACTGGAAGGCCACTACCACGAAGTGCAGGATTACGAGTACACCATCGAGAAGGGTGTGCTGTACTGCCTGCAAACCCGCAATGGCAAGATGAATGCCCAGGCCATGGTGCGTAGTTCGGTGGAAATGGCCAATGAAGGCTTGATTACTCGCGAAAAGGCATTGTTGCGGATCGACCCCGAATCGCTCGAACAGATGATGTTCCCGCAACTCGATCCCAAGCAGAAAGTGGCGCCGGCGGCGCTGGGAATGGGCGCGTCTCCCGGCGCCTCGTCGGGCAAGATCGTGTTCGACGCCGATACCGCGGTAAAACGCGGGCGCGGCGCCAACGAGAAAATCATCCTGGTGCGCGAGGAAACCAAGCCGGAAGACATCCATGGCTTCTTCGCCGCCGTGGGTATCCTGACCAGTCGCGGCGGCAAGACCTCCCACGCGGCAGTGGTGGCGCGCGGCATGGGCAAGCCCTGCGTGGTCGGCGCGGAAGACATTCTGGTCAACGTGCATCAGCGCCAGGCCATCATCGGTGACAAGGTGCTGCACGAGGGCGACGTGGTCACCATCGACGGTGGCACCGGCCAAGTCTATCTGGGCGCCGTTCCCACCGTCGAACCGGAATTCACCCCGGAATTGCGCACCTTGCTGGGCTGGGCCGACGAGATCGCCACCCTCAAGGTGATGGCCAATGCGGACACCCCGGAAGCGGCGCAGCGCGCTTCCAACTACGGCGCCATGGGCATTGGCCTGTGCCGCACCGAGCGCATGTTCAATGCCAAGGAACGGTTGCCGCTGGTCCTGGAGATGATCCTGGCCGAGACCACCGAGGACCGCGAAGCGGCGCTGGCCAAGCTGCTGCCGATGCAGCGCGGCGATTTCAAGGAAATCTTCCGGGTGATGGCCCCGCGTCCGGTCACGGTGCGCCTGCTGGATCCGCCGATTCACGAGTTCCTGC
>JAGRHI010000084.1:0-6022 GCA_020445045.1 Candidatus Competibacteraceae bacterium | reverse complement strand
ACATCGAGCATCTGCGCCATCTGCGTCATACCGCCCAGGGCCTGGAAGCGATCAGCCAGATTCTCAGCCAGGTCAACCCGAAGGCCGTCGAGCAGCTCGGTATTCTCAACGACAGCCACTTGGTTGCCGACGTGCTGGCCAAGAAGGAAGAAATCCTGCAGAAGGCGCGCGCCCTGCACGAAATCAACCCGATGTTGGGTCATCGCGGCGTCCGCTTGGGTCTGACCTATCCCGAGATTTACAAGATGCAGATCCGCGCCATTCTGGAAGCGGCGGCGGAATGTATCCAGGAAAAGGTGAATGTCCATCCCGAAATCATGGTGCCGCAGGTGTGCACCGTGGAAGAGTTGAAGCGGGTGAAGGCGTTGGTCGACGAGGTATTGCCTCAGGTCGAGGCCAAGTACGCGGTCAAGGTGGATTTCGAGTTCGGCACCATGATGGAAGTGGTGCGGGCCTGCCTGCGCGCCGGCGAAATCGCCGAAGTGGCCGAGTTCTTCTCGTTCGGCACCAATGACTTGACCCAGGCCACGTTCTCGTTCTCGCGCGAGGACGCCGAGAACAAGTTCCTGCCGTTCTACAACTCGGCCAAGATTCTCAAGGACAATCCGTTCGAGGCGCTGGATACGGCGGGCGTCGGTCAACTGATGCAGTTTGCGGTCGAAAATGGCCGAAAGACCCGCGCCGGTGTCAAGGTTGGTATCTGTGGCGAACAGGGCGGTCATCCGGCTTCGATGCGCTTCTGCCACTATGCTAACCTGACCTACGTGTCTTGTTCGTCGCCTCGGGTGCCGATTGCCCGGTTAGCGGCGGCGCACGCCAAACTGCTGGAAGAGGAGTTCAAGCCAGCCACAACCGGCTGAAAACGGGCGGCACTGCTTTAGGCGGTGCCGCGTCGGAAATGCCAAGGGCGGCGATGGCCGCCCTTTTTTCGTGTGCAAACGCACGGGATCGCGCCAAGGAAGAAGCGTGGGTAAATCTGATTGAAGCGATCTCGCCGATCCTGTCGGATCGTTGCGAAGATGAGAGGAGTATTTTGCAATTACCATGCACCCCGATCAGTTAAGACAACTGGCCAGCCAAGTTTTGACGATTGAAGCCCAAGCGGTGGAACAACTCAAAAGCCGCATCGATGGCAACTTTGTCGGTGCCTGCGATCACATGCTGCACTGCCAGGGCCGCATCGTGGTGCTCGGCATTGGCAAATCCGGGCACATCGGCGGCAAAATCGCGGCGACGCTAGCCAGTACCGGCAGTCCGGCGTTTTTTGTCCACCCGGCCGAGGCCAGCCACGGCGACATGGGCATGATCACCGCTCGGGATGTGGTGCTGGCGTTGTCCAATTCCGGGGAAACCGACGAGATCCTGACCCTGCTGCCGTTGCTCAAGCGGCTGGGCGTGCCGCTGATCGCCCTGACCGGCAATCCGGCTTCGACACTGGCGAACAACGCGGATGTGCATATCGACGTCAGCGTTCCCCAGGAAGCCTGTCCGCTCGGGCTGGCGCCGACTTCCAGCACCACCGCCACGCTGGCCATGGGCGACGCCCTGGCGGTGGCGCTGCTGGAAGCGCGCGGCTTCACCGCCGAGGACTTCGCCCGTTCTCACCCCGGCGGCCGATTGGGTCGCCGCCTGCTGCTGCTCACCGACGACGTGATGCACATCGGCGCGCGGATACCGCGCAACGTGCCCGACGATCTGCTGAAAGACGCCTTGCTGGAAATGAGCCGCAAAGGTCTGGGCATGACCGTGGTGGTGGATGGCGGGGAACGGGTGTTGGGGGTGTTCACCGATGGCGACCTGCGCCGGGCGCTGGACCGGCAGGTGGATGTGCATACCGCCCGGGTCGCCGACGTGATGATCCGCGACTGCAAGACCATCGCGCCCGGCACCTTGGCCGCCGAGGCGCTGCGGATGATGCAACAGTACAAGATCAACGCCCTGCCGGTGGTAAACTCCGCCGGGAAGCTGACCGGCATCCTCAACATGCACGATCTGTTGCGCGCCGGCGTGTTGTAATCTCCATCCGGCGGAAGATCGATCATGCGCGATATCCTGAGCAAGGCCACCCAGATTCAGTTGCTCATCTTCGACGTGGACGGCGTATTGACCGACGGCCACCTTTATCTGGGTAACGATGGCGACGAATACAAGGTTTTTCATATTCGGGACGGCCATGGCATCAAGATGCTGCTTGAGGCCGGCGTGGAAGTCGCCATCATCTCCGGCCGTCACGCCGCCTCGGTGGAGCGGCGCATGGCCGATCTGGGCATCCGCCATGCCTATTTGGGTGTGCAGGATAAGCTGGCGGCGTTCAACAGCCTGCGGGCGCGGTTGGGTGTGGACGCGGAGCAGGTGGCCTATGTGGGCGACGACCTGATCGATCTGCCGGTGATGACCCGGGTCGGTTTGGCCATCGCGGTGCAGGACGCCGACCCGTTCGTCAAACAGCACGCCCACTGGCAGACACCCAGTTGCGGCGGGCGCGGCGCGGCGCGCGATGTCTGCGAGCTACTGTTGGAAGCGCGCGGCCAACTGGCGGCCCTGCGTGGCCGTTATCTATAAGGATGGCGGCCGGGTGAAAGAGAGCGGTGGCGCGGCGCGCGGCGGTTTCACGGTACGCGGCGGCCTGTATCTGACCGGTCTGGCGTTGTTGGCCGGTTTGAGCTATAGCCTGTTGCGCTGGGTGGAATCCTCATTGCGCGAGCCGGTTCCGGTCGAGAGTCGGGAGCCGGTGCTGGTGATCCAGCGGTTCCGAGCGGTGCGGATGACGGTTGCTGGTTTGCCGGAGTATGTGGTCGAGGCCCCCTTGTTGAAGCAATTGCCGGGTCAGCTCGGCACTCAGGTCGAACAGCCGCAAATGGACTGGTACCAACCGGATGGCCAGACTCGCGAATGGCGGCTGCGGTCCGAACAAGGCTGGATCGCTCCCAACCAGGAGCGGATCCGGCTGGAAGGCGAGGTAGTGATGATCCGTACCGCCGAGAGCGGCCAGCCACCGGTCACCCTGACCACCCGCGACGTGCTGGTGCGGCCCGACAGCCGTTACGCCGAAACCGCCGCGCCGACGCGGGCGGTGACGCCGGGCGGTGAGTTGCGTGCGGTCGGCGTGCGCGCCTATCTGGATCAGGAGCGGTTGGAACTGCTTTCCGAAGTGCGAGGTGTCTATGAATCCCCCAAGCCATAGATTCGGGCTGGCGCTGGCGCTGACGCTGGTGGTGTCCTCGGTCGCCGCCCTGCCGGAGGATCGCGAGCAGCCGATTCATCTGGAAGCCAGCCGCGGCCAGTTGGACCAGAAGACCGGCGTGAGCGTTTACGAAGGCAACGTGGTGATCAGCCAGGGTTCGATGCGGTTGACCGCCGACACCGCCACCATCCACGTCAAGGACAGCAGCTTCGAACGGATGGAAGCGGTGGGGAAGCCCGTCAACCTGCGCTACAAGCCGGCGGTCGACAAGCCGGAAATCCTGGGCACCAGCCAGCGGGTCGAATACAACGTCGGCAGCGCCAAGGTGGTCATGAGCGGCAATGCCCGGCTGGTGCAGGGACAGGATGTGTTTACCGGGGATCGGGTGGAATACGACCTCAAGGACGACGTGGTGCGGGCGCGCGGCGCCGGCACGAACGGCCGCATTCAGTTCACCATCCAGCCGCGCGGGCAAAGCGTGCTCCCCGCCACCAAGAAGCCCTGACATGGCCCAGTTGATCGCCAAGGAGGTCGTCAAGCGCTACCGCAAGCGGGTGGTGGTGGATGCCGCCTCGCTGACGGTCGCCAGCGGCGAGGTGGTCGGTCTGCTGGGGCCGAACGGCGCTGGTAAGACCACCACCTTTTACATGATGGTCGGCCTGATTCATTGCGACGAAGGGCGGGTGCTGTTGGACGACCGTGACCTGACCCACCTGCCGATGCACGCCCGGGCGCGGTTGGGGGTCGGCTATCTGCCGCAGGAACCGTCGATATTTCGGCGATTGACGGTGTTGGACAATGTGATGGCGATTCTGGAAACCCGGCCGGATCTCACCAAGGCCGAACGCCGGCCACTGGCCGAGGATCTGTTGCACGAGTTGCATGTCGGCCATCTGCACGACAGCTCCGGCATCAGCTTGTCGGGCGGCGAGCGCCGACGGGTGGAAATCGCCCGAGCCTTGGCGGCGCGACCGGCGTTCATGTTATTGGACGAGCCGTTTGCCGGAGTCGACCCGTTGTCGGTGCTGGATATCCAGCGCATCATCAGCCACCTGTGCGAGCGCCGGATCGGCGTGTTGATCACCGATCACAATGTCCGGGAGACCCTGGGGATTTGCGACCGCGCCTATATTCTCAACGAGGGCCGGGTGATCGCCGAGGGCGATCCTGGCACGATTCTCGCTGATCAACAGGTCCGTCGGGTTTATCTGGGCGAATCGTTCCAGCTTTGACCCGGCGGGTGTTGGTCGGCTGGCAAATGTCCGCCGCGTTAGCCACTCTAGCCGAAAACCCGCTAGGATTATTAGGTAGGTTAAGTGAAGCGGCTTGATGCAGGCTTGAATGGTTATGAGACAGTCATTACAGCTACGCCTGGGTCAGCAACTGACCATGACGCCTCAATTGCAGCAGGCGATTCGCCTGTTGCAATTGTCCAGCCTGGACTTGCAGGTGGAGGTACAGGCGGTCCTCGATTCCAACTTGATGCTGGAGCAGGCCGACGAACCGCAGGATCTGCCGGTGCAACCGGAAACCCCGGCCGCTCAGGCGGCGGACGGCTCCGAGACCGAAATCGACGCGGCGACCAGTACCCTGCCGGACGAGCTGCCGGTGGACAGCGCCTGGGAGGATATCTACGAATCGTATGACGGCGCGACCAACTATTCCCGCGGCGAGGACGAGGAATGGGACCCTTACGAGCGCTATGCCGGCGCCGGGGAGTCGTTGCACGATTATCTGTATTGGCAGATGCGGCTGACACCGTTCGGCGAACGGGAACTGGCGGTCGCCACCGCCATCATCGACGCGATCGACGAGTCCGGTTACTTGACCTCGTCGCTGGAGGAGATTTGCCAGGGCTTGCCCGATGGAATCGCGATGGCGCCGGCCGAAGCCGAGAAAGTCTTGGGGCGGATTCAACGATTCGATCCGCAGGGTATCGGCGCCCGCAACCCAGCCGAATGCCTGTTGTTGCAACTGGAGGCGCTGCCAGCCGATACTCCGTGGCTGGCCGAGGCGCGCCGGCTGGTCGAGCACCATCTGGAACTGCTGGCCGAGCGCGATTTCACGGGCTTGATGCGCCGGCTCAAGGTGACGCGCGAGGCGTTGCAGGGTATCGTGAGCCTGATTCAGTCGCTGGACCCGCGACCGGGCGCCCGCCTGTCCAACGCCGCGCCGCAGTATGTCGTTCCAGACGTGTTGGTCTACCGTCAGCGCCATGCCTGGCGGGTCGAGCTGAACCCCGATAACATGCCCAAGTTGCGCATCAACGCTCGTTACGCGGCCCTGGCGCGGCAAAGCGGCTCGAACGGCGATACGGCCTATCTGAAAAACCATTTGCAGGAGGCGCGCTGGTTTCTCAAGAGCCTGCAAAACCGCAACGAAACCCTGCTCAAGGTGGCCACCTGCATCGTCGAGCGCCAGCGGGAATTTCTGGAGCAGGGCGACGAGTACATGAAGCCGCTGATTCTGCGGGACGTCGCCGAGGCGCTGGGCATGCACGAATCGACCATTTCGCGAGTGACCACCCAGAAATACATGCATACGCCGCGAGGGATCTACGAACTGAAGTATTTCTTCTCCAGCCATGTCGGCACCAGCGACGGCGGCGAGTGTTCGTCCACCGCCATTCGTGCCATGATCCGCAAGCTGATTCAGGCGGAAAACCCCGGCAAGCCGCTCAGCGACGAAAAGATCGCCAAGTTGCTGGAGGCCGAGGGAATTCAGGTGGCCCGGCGCACGGTGGCAAAATATCGGGAAGCCATGTCGATTCCCTCTTCTTCGGATCGTAAACGCCTCGTCTGAACGGACGGGGGATATCCGCCCCGCAAGGGGCATTGC
>JAGRHI010000083.1:39104-39659 GCA_020445045.1 Candidatus Competibacteraceae bacterium | reverse complement strand
TCGTGCCGTTTCTGGCCTGGTTTCACTTGCAGGCGCAACTGTTCCAGCGCGTGAAGGTGCCCAACATGAAGCAATTACTGCCGGACGCCTGTGTCCGGCGGCAATGGTGGAGTTATCTGGCGGCGCTGTTGCTGTTGCTGGCCGCCGCCGTTCAGCCTCGGCTGTTTACCTATCCCGCCGCGCTGGCCGTGGGGGTGGCCGGCGGCTGGCTAGGTATTAACCTGTTGAGGGTTTGCGGGATTTATTATCGCGTATTGCGAAGCGGGCCTCCGGGCGACCTGAACCGGTGATCGGGGTTGTCCTCCCCCCCGTGGGGGAGGTTGGCGCGGATGAAGGTAGGCTCCTGCTGGCCTCCAGAAACGCGGCTTAAGCTGAACCGCGCAAGTACTCCTGTTCAGGGTTTAACAACGCGGCGGCGAGTTGGTGGATACCTTCGGCCTCGGCGCACTCCGAAATCTCTTCCCACGACGCGTCGCGATCGATGGCGGCGGCGGTCTCGCTGCCGTTGGGTAACCGCGTGCGAAAGTCCCGGATGAACGCTTGGGTGATGACCCC
>JAGRHI010000083.1:37812-39095 GCA_020445045.1 Candidatus Competibacteraceae bacterium | reverse complement strand
TCGGTCGTGGCCTCGGGGCTTTCCTGAAACGCTTCCTGTTGAGCTTCGAACAAGACAGTGGCGATCTCGTGAAGACCTTCCGCCTGCGCCTGGTTGGCAATGTCCGCTAGACTGGCGCCTCGATCGATCGCGGTGGCGGTTTGGCTGCGATCGGGTAGATCCGCTCGAAATGACTGGAGGATGTCGGTGAGGGTTTTCGTATCCATGGGGCAAACTCCTCTATGGAGGATGCGGCTGTTGCGGAGGCGGCGGAGCCGCCCCCGGTTAGACCGACTGAGGAGAAAAGCAACCGGCGCGGCGTCGGAATCCGAACCCAGGAGAGGGTGCATGGGTTTCCGAGCAACGCCACCGAGAAGCCTTGCGGGGTTACTGGTTGGGCGGGGGTGTGGGAAGCGAAAGTGGCCGGTGAAAAAAACGCTGGCCCTAAGCTTCGTGTTTTACGCTGACCTTGAGCCGGGCTCGATACTCCAGTACTTGGCCATCATCGCTCAGGTTGACATCGAGGCGACCGACTTCCGCCACCCGAAGGTGCCGGATGGATTTGGCGGCCTCCATGATCGCGGTCTTCGCCGCTGCCTCCCAACTCTCGGTGCTACTACCGATGATTTCAATCACCTTATATGCGCTCATTGGTTCCTCCTGGGTGAATGGCCCGGCGTGAAAAGCCACACCGGGCGTGGTGAGGCTTCATGAGACATACCCACAGGGAAACACGGATTCCCTTGTTCATGGTGTAGCTTACCAATAGCCTTAATTCAAGGATGGTATTTGTTTTTTTTCTGGCAGCCTGTCGGACTATCCACTGGGCGCCGGGCAAAAGATCGGATCGTCCATGGAGCCCGAAGTGATGAGCCGCTATCCGTCCGATGGAGCGTCGGGGATGATGTCCAAGTTTGGAACATGACCCGCTTCCGATTTCACCAACACCCTTGAGCCCGACAGGTTGCAGGGCGCAACCCGGCGCACGCTCGCCGGGTTGCGGTGCCGCCTCGAAGCCAAGGCAACTGGACCTACCCCCACCGCTTTGGATCGGTTGGAACTATTGCGGAACAGTGGGTTATGGATCTGCCGGTGTGGGTGCTAGCCCGGTCGCTGGTCGCTGGTCGGTACTTTCAGGGCCAGATACAACGACCCGGTATCGCGTTTGATCAGCAGCGGTACCCGCTTGCCAGCCGGCAGCGTCTTGACCAGTTGTTGCAGTTGCGCGGCGCTCTTGATCTTGTGGTTGTTCAGACTCAGCAGGATATCGCCGGCTTGCACGCCCGCTTCGGCGGCCATGCCCG
>JAGRHI010000083.1:29098-37646 GCA_020445045.1 Candidatus Competibacteraceae bacterium | reverse complement strand
CGTCGCGGATGATGGTCAAGTCCTTATTGGCGCCGGGCTTGGTGGTCCCCACCAGTGGCGGCAAATCGGCGCTGTCGTTGATCGGCTTGCCGTCGTAGGCCGTGATGATGTCGCCCGCCTTCAGACCGGCTTTCGCGGCGGGGCTATTCTCGGTCACATCCGCCACCAGCGCGCCGCGCGGCTGCTCCAGCCCGAACGAGCGCGCCAGATCCTGGGTCACTTCCTGCAAGCTGATACCCAGCCAGCCACGGGTGACGTGGCCGTCGTTCTTGAGTTGCGCGACCACGTCCATCGCCACATCGGCCGGAATGGCGAACGATAGACCCATGTAACCGCCGCTGCGACTGAAGATCTGCGAGTTGATGCCCACCACCTTGCCGTTTAGATCAAACAGCGGCCCGCCGGAGTTGCCGGGGTTGATCGGCACGTCGGTTTGGATGAATGGCACGTAGGTGTCGTTCGGCAGCGCGCGGCCCAAGGCGCTGACGATGCCCTTGGTGGCAGTGCGTTCCAGTCCGAACGGCGCGCCGATGGCGAAGACCCATTGTCCCACCTTGAGATGGTCAGTGCCGCCGACGGTGACGGTCGGCAGGCCGCTGGCGTCGATCTTCAACAGCGCGATGTCCGATCGCGGGTCGCTGCCGATGACCTTGGCCGGAAATTCGCGCTTGTCGTTCAGTTTGACCATGATCTTGTCGGCGCCGTCCACCACGTGATGGTTGGTGACGATATAGCCGTCGGTGGAGATGATGAAGCCGGAACCCATGCCCTGGGTCGGCATGCCCTTGCGACCCGGCGGCATGGGTGGCATCGGGAAGTGTTTGAAGAACGGCGCGAACGGGTTGTGGTCGTCATCCAGATCCGGCATGCCGCGTCCACGCCAAACCATGGTTGGTTGGGTTTTCCCGGTCACGGTGACGTTCACCACCGCCGCCGCGTTCTGCTCGACCAGGGCGCTGAAATCCGGCACGGTCATTTCCACCCGAGCCGGTGGGGCCGCATCCAGCGCCAGCGCGGGCGGCAGGGTGCAAGCCACCAAGGCCGCGCCGCCGGTCGCCAGCGCCACCGCCATCGCCAGTTTTTTGAGCTTGCTGGGGAGTTGCATCGTGTTCACCTCTCGCGCAACGAAAATGATCAATTCGGTTTCGGGATCGGATACATCCCATCCCCATCGTTGCGCACATTGTTCTCAGCAATGCTTAAGGAAAACTTAAGGCGGGAACGGTTTTACTGGCTTTTCTTGAAATGACCACATGTTTATGAAATCCTACCCGTTCAAATAGTTAGAGTTTTTAGCGATGATTACATATTGTCCTGAATTTCTCCGCAACGTGGCACCGGCGTAGCACTGGGACTTGCGCAAACAGATCGTGAATAAAGCCTTCCAGCAAACGTTGTTCGGTGACGATGCGGCAAGCCGCGTGACCGTAAGCGAGGTGGACGCCTTCACGTTCCATCCGCGGGCTTACGCGCCCAGCCGCGACTACGACAGTCGCTTCGGTCACTTCGATTACCGCAAGCATGATTACGGGTGCATCGGCGATTTCGACAGCAAGGAAAAGCGTTGGGATTGGATCGAGGAGCAGCTTCATTGACCCCCGCCCTCCTCGTCTCGGTGTTCGTCATCGCCTCCTGCGGGCTGGTGTACGAACTGATCGCCGGCACACTGGCCAGTTACCTGCTCGGCGACTCGGTGACTCAGTTCTCCACCGTCATCGGTACCTATCTGTTCGCCATGGGGATCGGCTCCTGGCTATCGCGCTACGTGGTCCGGGGCCTGATCGCCCGCTTCATTCAGATCGAACTGGCGGTGGGACTGTTGGGCGGCTTTTCCGCGCCGGTTCTATTCTTGATCTTCGCCTGGCTGGGTGCCTTCCAACTGGCGCTGTACGCGCTGGTGCTGCTCATCGGCATTCTGGTCGGTCTGGAAATTCCGCTGATCATGCGGATTCTCAAGCAGCAGTTCGCCTTCAAGGATTTGGTGTCGCAGGTGCTGACACTGGATTATCTGGGCGCGCTGGCGGTGTCGCTGCTGTTTCCGATCCTGCTGGCGCCGCATTTGGGCCTGAACCGTACCAGCCTGCTGTTCGGGTTGCTCAACGTATTGGTGGCGGCTTGGGCGCTGTGGCTGTTTCGCGCGCAACTGCCGCAATTGCGTTGGCTGCGCGGTCAGTGCGCCGCCGCCATTCTGGCGCTAGCCGCCGGCTTCGTCGCCGCCGACCGGATCACCGCGTTGGCCGAGGAACAGCTCTACGCCGATGAAATCGTCTTCGCCCACACTTCGCCCTACCAACGCATTGTGTTGACCCGCTGGAAGGACGATCTGCGGCTGTTTCTCAACGGCAACCTGCAATTCAGCGCCCGCGACGAATACCGCTATCACGAAGCGCTGGTGCATCCGGGCCTGAGCACGGTGCCGGGGGCGCGGCGGGTGCTGGTGCTGGGCGGCGGCGATGGGTTGGCGGTGCGGGAAATCCTGCGTTACGACTCGGTGGAAAGCGTGACCCTGGTGGACCTCGACCCGGAGATGACCCGGCTGTTCGCCACCCATCCCCTGCTGACCCCGCTCAACGCCAATGCCCTGAACTCGCCCAAGGTTAGGGTCGTCAATGCTGACGCCTTCAAGTGGCTGGAGAAAAATCAGGACACATTCGACTTTATCGTGGTGGATTTCCCCGATCCCACCAATTACTCGCTGGGTCGGTTGTACACCAACGTCTTCTACCGGCTGCTGGAGAAGCATCTGGCGACGCACGGCGCGGTGGCGGTGCAAACCACTTCGCCGCTGTACGCCCGGCAGTCGTTCTGGTGCATCGTCCACACCATCGAAAGCGTGGGCTTGCACGCCACGCCCTATCACGCCTACGTGCCGGCGTTCGGCGAATGGGGCTTTACGCTGGCCACGCGCCAACCCTGGCAAGCGCCCGACCACTATCCGCCCGGCCTACGTTTCCTGACGCCCGACACCGTCGCCACCCTGCTGCGCTTCCCGCCGGACATGGGACCGGTCACCACCGACATCAATCGGCTCAACAATCAGATTCTGGTGCATTACTACGAGCGGGAATGGCGAGAAGCAACACAGTAATACCGAGAGGCCGTGGTCAGGTCTTTTGTATCTCCGATGTTGTCAAAGTCTGACCCAGGAGGCTGCTGTCATGGAAACAAAATCGCAAAAGATAAGACCCGCCCCGACGGCTGTCATGTTACTGTCATAATAAATAATTACACTTTTCTTTCCATTCAGCATGCATTTGTAGTGTCATTCATCACAGAATAAGAGGACTTGTCAGTGAAAAATTACACCAAGGCCGCGCTATGTGTCAGCATTATCGCGGCAACGCTTCATCTCACTGCATTCGCTGACAATAGCGGTCATAACGGGAAAAATAATGATGATGATTACGACAATTGGAACTCCAAGGCAGGTCTGAAAGTTGCGCTTTGGGGCGACGAGTTCTACAACGATGATCCTGCAATCAAAGCGCGGATGATCGATCAGACGATCAAATCGATGAACGATCATGAACTGGATTTCACCATCTTTGTCGGCGACACGAAAAATGGCAGTTCCCTATGCACCGACGAAGCGATCGGCCAGGACCCCATGAACATATTTAACCGGCTGAATGCGCCAACATTGTACTCGCTTGGCGATAATGAATGGACAGATTGTCATCGAACCAACAATGGTAGTTACGATCCACTCGAACGTCTTGCTTATCTGCGCAGTGTATTTTTCAGCACAAACAAAACTCAAGGTCAACATCCGATCACGGTCAAACGCCAAGGCCAGTTAGGACAGGAGTACAGCGAGAACAGCCGTTTCGTTAAAAAGAATGTTGAGTTTGTCGCACTGCATATTCCAGGCAGCAACAACAACCTGGTGGCTACGGAGAAGCAGTGCACCAATAAGTCGAACCGCACCCAGGCGGATTGCGATGCGGCCACTGCTGAATATAAGGCGCGTAACGAACAGAACATAGCCTGGCTGAAAGAGGCATTCGCCGAAGCTAGAATCCACAAATATGCAGGTATCCTGATCGCAATCCAGGCCGACGTGTACTTCCCGTTCGAACTCAGCGATGGCGGTTACCAGGACGATTTTCTTCCCCAGCTGGATGAGAACAACGGTTATGCCGATTTCTTCCATACCTTGGTCGAGGAAACGCAGTCATATAATGGCCAAGTATTGCTGGTCCATGGTGATTCGCACTACTTCAAAATTGATAAAGCCATGTTCAATGCTGATGGGACGTTAACGGCCAATTTCACACGTGTTGAAGTTTTCGGTAGTGAAGATAACAGTTGGATTGAAATGACTATAGACCCTAAATCGGAAAATGTATTTTCCTTCTCGCCAGTTAACCTGCGATAAGGACCGGACGGTTCTTATCGCGGTGTTGATTTTTCGATGCCTCAATGACCTCGCAAAAATCATCGACGCGGCCTGCCCTTCAGTGCTTGAGGCGGTGACGCAGGCATAAGATACCTTCACGCCGCTTCACGCCGCCGGCGCGGTCGGAACCGGACCGGCCGAGGCCGGGTTGGGCGGGTACCCGCGCCGGCGGTCTCCCCATCCAAGGCCCGGATTGGGTCGAGCTTACAGTGGGTTCCAGCCTCCTCGGTCCTGGCGCTGTTTCTTGACCCGACACCCCCTCCGTGCCCACCCTCACGCCAGCAGGCCGGTATCTTCGTACAAATCGTCCAGCGACAGCGTGACTTGAGCGTCACCACAAGTCAGGGTGACGATGTCTTCACGGTCCAGCGTCTGCTCGGTCCAGCGCTCTTCCCCCGTCCGTGTCAGCAGTCGAGCGCTTGGGCGATCGGTTTCCACCAGCAGGTAGTAGCGCAAGCTGGGAATATCCTGGTAGTGCAGCCACTTTTCGCGCTGGTCGGTGGTGGCGGTCGATGGCGACAGCACCTCGGCGATGAAGCAGGGCGCGGTCTTGTAGATCGGATGATCGTCATCATCGTCGCAAACCAGCATCGCATCCGGGTAGTAATAAATCCGGTGACTGGCGATTCGCAATTTCATGTCGGCCATGAAGGCGCGGCAAGAATGGCCTCGAGTGGCTTGGCGCAGATGAAAGAAGATGTTGCCAGCAATCCGGTTATGGCGTTCGCTGGCGCCGGCCATGGCGAAGATTTCACCGGCGATGTACTCGTGCTTTTCCTTGGCGCGGCTTTCCCACGCCAAGTAATCGGTTTCGCTGATGTGCGGTTTTTCAGCAATGGCGCTCATGTTGGTTTTCCTCTTGCCGTGTTCAATGCCCATTTTCTCGCCCGAAAATAGGTGAGAGGAATTTTATGTCCTGGGTAAGCCGTTGTGGAACGGTGTCCCTTCCGTTCCGTCGCTTCAGCCGTACAGCGGCGCCAAACCTAGTTGCGCGTGGATAGCGTTGACGGTCTGAGGGTCCAGACCCAACCCCTGCGCGAGTTGTTGCATGTAATGACTTTCGGCGGACGTATCGAGGTTGATGGCCATCAACGACACGGCATACGCCTGCTGGGCCATATCCGCGGTCAGGTCGGCGAAGAAATCGAAATTCAAAGGCTTGGTCATTTCTTCACGGATAAACGCCGCTTCTTCCGGGCCGACATCGCCGAGCTTGGAGACGATCCTCCGCTGTTCCTCGGCATCAATTTGGCCATCGGCCTTGGCGGCGTTGATCATGGCTTTAACAAAGGCCAGGGCTTGCCGATGAGCCTGGCTGGTATCCACCGCCATCGGCGATACCTGTTCAGACCCCAACATTTCAGCCAAGGAGAGTGAGGATTGGCCCGTCGCCGCACCGCGCTGGCTGAGCATTTGCAGCGCGGCCATGACCAGACCGCCGAGCATCTGAGATCCAGAACCACCCTGCGCGGTTCCTCCCTGAAACCCTGTGCCACCCGTCAGACCACCCAGTAAGTCGGTCAAGCCGCCACCGGCCGTACCGCCTGACCTACCGCCACCCATCAGACTACCCAGTATGTCAGCCAAACCGCCACCGGCCCCACCGCTTCGCCCGCCGCCGCCCGTCAGGCCGCCGAGCACATCGGCCAAACCGCCACCGGCCCCGCCGCCGCGCGCGCCGCCGCCCATCAGGCCACCGAGCACATCGGCCAAGCCGCCACCGGCCCCACCGCTTCGTGTATTGCCTCCCATCAGGCCACCGATCAATTGGCCGAGAATCTGTCCGCCTTGCCCCGAGGACGTGGCGTTATTGCCCAACAGACTACCTAGCAACCGTAGTGCATCCATTTTTTCATCTCCGCTGTTTCGTTAAAGGATGGCGGCGCATGTCCAGCGTCCTCAAGGAGCGATCATCCTGATGTTCAGTCCAACGGAATACGGATTTTCTGGCCGGGGTAAATCAAATCCGGGTCCTTGATGACTTCCCGATTGGCCTCGAAGATTTTGGGATAAGCAGAGGCTTTGCCAAGGAATTTCTTGGCAATAGCCGAGAGGGTGTCCCCTTTTTGGATAACGTAGTACTCGACCTGGCTGGTTTGCGGTGGCGCTTGTACCTGATCGGCGGAAACCCCGGAGACACCTTGCACATTGCCCGCGATCAGGACGGCCTTCTCCAACGCTTCCGCGCTTGCGGCTTGCCCGGAAAGACTGACCTGGCCGTCCTTGAATTCGACGTTCAGATTCTGGACGCCAGGATTGGCTGCCTCGACCGCCTCCTTGATCTTGGTGGCGGGATCATCGCCCGCGCCGAACAGTTTCTTACCTTGATCGATGACGAAATCGAACAGCCCCATGGTGACCTCCTCATAGCGAGTGACAAGTGTGTTGCGATGAATATCGCCTACATGCCGAGAGCTTTCAAGCGCCCGGCAGCGGCGGCGGCAGATGAGCAAACAGCGGCGCCAGTTCCGCCACTTCACCAGCCGGGGTCCACTTGGCCATGCCCTGCGCCCAGACCAGGGTGGCGCGGGTCACTTCACCGGCCTGTGCCCGCCGTTGCAGTTCATCCATGGGGAATGGGCCGGTCTGCTGATTGTTGACCGCCATATAGTAGGGATGGGCGACCGGCAGCGGCGGCGGAGCGGCGGGTGGCGCTGCTTGCGGTGCCGGAGCTGCTGGCGTTGGCGCCGGCGCGGCGGGTCGGGACAGTGTTTCGTTCAGGCGTTGGGCCATCGCCAATCCCAAGCCCATGTTCATGGCTTCGGACCCACCACTCGGATTGGCGGCCGCGTCGCGCATCGCTTCCGCCGCCTGGAATTGGGTGTACTGATCGAGATTGCCAACGATGCCCATGCTGGTGCGCTTGTCCAGCGCCGCCTCGACTTCCTTGGGCAGGGAAATGTTCTCCACCAACAGGTTGGTCAGCTCCAGCCCGACCACCTCGAATTCCGGGGCGATGCGCTGCAACAGGAACTGGCCCAGTTGATCGTAGTTGCCGGCCAGATCCAGTGCCGGAATCTTGGCCTGGCCGAGAATGTTGGCGAAGCGCGACACCACCATGTTGCGCAACTGGTTGGTGATTTCGTCGGTGGTGAAACGGTCGTCGGTGCCGACGATCTCGCGCAGGAAGGTCGGCGCGTCCTTGATGCGAATCGCGTAACTGCCGAAGGCCCGCAGCCGGATCGGCCCGAATTCGGGATCGCGCAACATCACCGGATTCTGCGTGCCCCATTTGAGATCGGTGAAGCGGCGGGTGCTGAAGAAGTACACCTCGGCCTTGAACGGACTTTCGAACCCGTGCTTCCATGCCTGCAAGGTGGATAGGATCGGCAGGTTGTTGGTCTTCAGCTCGTACATGCCCGGCTGAAAGGTGTCGGCGAGCTGGCCCTCGTTGACGAACACCGCCACCTGCCCCTCGCGCACCGTTAGTTTGGCGCCGAACTTGATTTCGTTGCCTTGGCGTTCGAAGCGGTAAACCAGCGTATCGTTGGAGTCATCGGTCCACTGCACGACATCGATGAACTCACCCATCAATTTATCCCAAAGTCCCATGTCAGCGGCTTCCTCCAGCAGGTGATACAGGGGGTTGCGCGGGTTGGCGGGTTCGCGCCTGAGCCGATGCCAGCGCTTGGCGCAATTCGGTTTCGCAGGCTTCGAGTTGCGTGGACGCCTCCTGGCGGCGGCGGCGGCCCTCGTCGGCAATGCGCAGGCTGTCCTCGATGGTGGCGATCAGAGTTTGGTTGGCTTTCTTCACCGTCTCGATGTCGAACACGCCGCGCTCGATCTCGGTACGGGCCTGCACGTTGGCTTGGCGCAGATTTTCGGCGTTGGCTTCCAACAGTTGGTTGGTGAGATCGGAAGCGGCCTTGACGGTCTCGGCGGCCTGGCCGGAACGGTAAATAGTGATAGTCTGGGCCAGTTGCTGCCGCCACAACGGCACGGTGTTGACCAGGGTCGAATTGATCTTGCCGATCAGATTCTTGTCGTTCTCCTGCACCAGCCGGATGCTGGGCAGACTCTGCATGGTGACCTGCCGGGTCAGCTTCAAATCGTGGACCCGCCGCTCCAGATCATCGCGGGAGGCGCGCAGGTCGCGCAAGCGCTGGGCCTGAACCATGTCCTCGCTGGCGGTCACCTCCCGCTCCAGCG
>JAGRHI010000083.1:0-28997 GCA_020445045.1 Candidatus Competibacteraceae bacterium | reverse complement strand
GATCCAGGGTGGTGATATCGGTCAATAGTTGGGTCTTGTGCCGCTCCAGGGCGTTGCTGATCTGATCGATCTGATTGCGCACCAGTTCGTATTGCTGGACGATCTTCGCCAGCGGCTTGGCCTGGCCGAACAATCGGGCGAAAAAGCCGAGCTTCTTGTTCGGGTCCAGTTCGTCGAGGTCGAAGCCGCGCAACACGCCGACCATGTCGTTCAGCGCCGATCCGGCCGGGCCGCTGTCCTTGTTGCGCACCCCTTCCAGCATGCTGTCGGAGATGGTGGTCAACTGCTCCTGGGCCTTGCTGCCGAAGAAGATGATCGAATTGCTATCGTGCAAGTCGATCTGCGCCACCAGCGCGGTCACCTGCTGCTGATCTTGAGCCGGCGTCGGGGCACGGGCGGCCAGATCCTGGCGGACCTGTGGCAGGGCGGCGGCGAACGCTTCGGGCAAGGCCGGCAACGTGGGGGGAGCGGTGGTTGGAACAGGCGGTGGGGTGGTCATGAAATCTGGACTCCTTGGTCGGGCGGAATGCGATGGTCCGCCTTGGATGACGGCTGGTTAGATGACGCCTTCCCGTTTCAGTTGGGTGGCCAATACTTCGATTTGTACGTCGAGATCGGTGATATCGGTTTCCAACAATTTCTGTTGCTGCTCCTGGAATACTTCCTCGATGGTGACCAATACCCGACGGAAGTTGTCGTCGAGATCGGGCGCCGCCACCCGCGCATGGGTCTTGGCATAACCTTCGGTCACTTTTTGGGCACCATCCAGATACACGTTGAGGAACTTGCGAGCTCGACGCAAATCGCGCGGGTCTTCCTCCAACAGCTTCAGGATATCCCGGGCCAGTTTGGCGATGCGCCGCAACCGGTCGTTGAGTTCGGCGTTACGAATGTCACGGCCGGCCTGTTCGATGGCGACGATGGAACGCTCGGCCTGCGCCAATGCTTCCAGCACCTGATCGGTGGTGTCCACGCCGTAGCCGTCGGTCACCCGTTTGGCGACGCGCGGGTCGAAACCGTAGTTCAGATAACAGCCGAGCAGCGCCGCCAGACCGAAGGCGGCGGCAATGGCCGGGTGGTGGCCGGCACCCAGCCAGGCGGTCACGGCGGTGGCCAGACCGATCAATCCCCCGCCCAGCGTCTTGAGCGGCCAGGGTACCTTGGCGATGCGGCGGCGGTCGTATTCGCCCTCCGACAGCAGGCCACGCCGCAGTAGCAAGGCCCCGCTCAAGAACAGGCTGTATCCGGCGGCATCGCCAATGAGTGGGCCGAGTTGGCCGCGAGCCAGGGAGACGACGGCGGCGGCCAACACCGGCAGCGGCAGCAGAAACATCAGTACACCCTTGGCGGACGGAAGCTGGCCGGAGGGCAGACGGTAGCGTTCAGCCATGGTCTGGATCTTCCATTTCAGGAACAAAATCAGGGCGACGGAGGAGGCCAAAACGGCGCCGGCCAGCAACAGAAAGCGGCCCATGACGACGAATGCCGAACTCAGCGGCGTGGAGCGGAAACAGCGAGCGACGCGTGGGCCGGGCTGGAACAGGATGCCACCAGCGCTTGGCAGGAGGCGACGCCGACGGCGGCGAAAATCAGCAGCAGGCCGATGAACTTGCGCAGGAAATCAGGCATGGCGGCGAAATCGTCCGGTGGTTGACACAGGTGTTCACTATAGCATGTCGTTGCCGGCATTCAGCCGCGCCAGCACCCGGTCGAGTGCCGCTTCGGGATCGAACAGCGTTTCGGCCGGCGCGGCGAAGGTACGATGCTGAAATTGGCCACCGGCGTCCGCGCGATACAGCGCCCGGTAATGGTCCGGTCGCGCCAACAGTTCGCGCGCGCCGGCCAGCAATGCCTCGATATCGTCGTCGCGGGTATACAGGCCGAGACTGGCGCGCACCATGCCTTGCCAGGGTTCGAGCAAGGTCGCCGCATTCTCGGCGTCGAGATCGACATCGAGCATCCACAGCTCCGGTTTCAATAGCTCACGGACATAGGGATGAGCACAGAAACAGCCGTTGCGCACCGCGACGTTGAAGTAATCGTTCAACACGGCGGCGACCAGCCCGTGTTCCAACCCATCCAGATTGAAGGCCACCGTGCCGAGGCGCGGCGTGCGCTGGAGGTCGAGATCGCCGTAGACCCGCGCGCCCGGCAGGGCCGATAGGCCGGCGAGCAGCCGCCGCAACTGTTGCTGTTCGGCGGCATGCACTCGCGCCATGTCGGCCCGTTGTAGAAGGTTCAGCGCCGCGCCCAGTTGTACCGCGCCGACAATGTTGGGCGTGCCGGCTTCCTCGCGGTCGGGAAATCGCGCGGTGACCTGGTAGTCGGACTGCCGCACGTCGTCCACCATGCCACCGCCGACTTCGTCCGGTTCGGTGTCTTCCAGCAACGCCCGCCGCGCCACCGCCGCGCCCGGCGATCCTGGCGCGTATAGCTTGTGGCCCGAAAACACCACCGCGTCCAGTTCCCGGTCCGAGGAATCGGTATCGCTGAGTGACAGAGGCAGGTGCGCGAGCGATTGGGACGCATCCACCACCACCCAGGCGCCGAAGGCATGGGCCAGCGCGGCGATGTCGTGGACCGGATTGACGATGCCGGTCACGTTGCTGGCCGCCGATACCGCGACGTAGTTGACCCGGCCGCGATACCGTTCCAGCCATCGTTCCAAAGCCGCCAGATCGATCGCGCCCAGCGCCGGCGCCTCGCCGGTCAGCGGGAGGTGAACGACCTGCCCGGCGTGCCGGCGATGCGGCAGGTCGTTGGCGTGATGCTCCATCAGCGACACCAGCACCACGTCGCGTTCCGGTCGTCGCGCCGCCAAGGTCCGCGCCAGTCGGTTCAAGAGCGCCGTGCAACCGCTGCCGGCGAAGAAGGCGACATGGCGATCGGGGTCGGCCTGGACGAACTTCAGCGCCTGCGCGTGCGCCCAATCGTAGGCACGGCCGACGATACGGGCGGAAAAGTGCAGTTCGCTATGGGTATTGGCGTAATGGCGCAGCAGTTCGTCGGCCACTTGGCGCGCGCCGCGCAGCGCCAGCGTCGAGGCGGCGGAGTCGAGGTAATGACGGCGCGTCACCCGGCCGTCGGCGAGGGGATACAGGGTATCCAGGCCGATGAAATTCCGGCTCGGCCGGCTCAAGAGGTCAAACGTCATGCCCGTCCAGTCATCGGATTGGTTGCGCATTTCGATAATCGCGGCGACGCGTTGGTTCCTTGCTCATCATGATCCGCCACCAGTCATCGAGCCCGTTGTCCCGCGTTCGAGCCGATCTTCGCGCTTCCCCCGCTCACGCCCGCCAATCTCCCGGCCGGTTCGCGGCCCGCCGACGAGAACTTATGTATCATTCGCGTTATGCCGGTAATGCCTGCATATACGCGTGCTATGATTTTCGGCAATTCGGAATTTTTGCTCAATCCCCGACAGCCTCATACCCGCCGGCGCGGGCATGTTGGCGGGCGAAAATCCCGAAATTCGGCTTCCGCCGATGGAAGCGTGGAAAATCCAAAAGAAACCACCCGTCTCGCATACGACATCCTTCGATCATGGGCAATATTCCCTATCCAGGCTTCTTTATCACCCTGATCATCGCGACCGGGATCTGGGGAGCGAGCGTGCTTGGCCTGTTCCACGTTTCCGACGCCCTCATTTACGACTGGTCCGTTTCCCATGGCCCGGTGGACCGGGAACCGCCCAACGTGTTGATCGTCGCTTTCGGCGAGCGGGACCGCCAGGCGGATGGCGGGGTTTGGCTGGAAGCCCTGGAACGACTCGCCAAACTGGATGCCGGTCAAATCGTTTTTTCCTTCACCCCACGAAACGCCTCCCGATCCTTTTACCAAAGGGCGACGCAACTCGGTCGCGTCGTGTTCGGACGCGCGCTCGAATACGATCCGGCGAATGCGGAACAACCCCGGCTGGCGGCCTGGCCCGCCGCCGCCCTTGAGTTCCAGGACCGGCTCCCGTTCGGCGTCGTCGCCCTTCCGCCAACCGATCGCGGCATCGCGCGCCGCTATGTCAACGCGTATACGGTCGAAGGCCAGGATTATCCAAGCCTGGCGGCGCGGGTCGCGCGCCATCGAAACGGCGACAGCGGTCCGCCGCTGGAACCGGAATTCCGGGTCGATTTCAGCGGCGGTCCCGAATATCTGCCCACCGTGGCGCTGGCACGCCTGCTGAAGGGGGGCCTGATTCCGGAACTGGTGGCGGGCAAGAGCGTGTTGCTCGGCCCAGGACCGGCGCCCGGCCAACCCGGCCTGCACACCCCGCTCGGCACCGCCCTGGGCCTGTCGCCGCTGGTCTTTGAGGGTTACGCGCTGCACACCCTGCTTGAAGACCAGGTCATCCGACCCTTCGCCGCGGTTCCGCTATTCGTCCTGCTGCTGATCGTGACCGCGATCAATATCCTGCTCTACCAGGTCGGGCGGCTGCGATTCGGGCTCTGGCTGACCGGAATCGCGCTGGGGCTGTACGGCCTGCTGGCTTGGCTGTTGCCGAACCAGGCCCTGGTCTGGCCCCCCGTGACCGCCCTCGCGGTGGCGCAGATCGCCACCTTCATCACGATCACCCGCCACAAGGCGGCGACCGAGGACTTCGTCACGCGCCAGCTTATCCTGGAACTGTCCGGCCAGTTGCGCGACCACCTGAAAACTCCCAGTTTCTACACCGCCCAGCAACCCTGGACCCTGGTCGTCAATCTGGTCAAACAGACCCTGGATCTGAACTGGCTGATTTTCCTGGAGCGGATTCCCAATCAGTATTTCGTCAAGGAAATCACCGCGCTGAATTGCAGCATGGCCGACATCGACGAGCGCCGCCGCGACTACCGTCGCCCTCCCTACAGCGAGGCCATCGCCGAGAACCGGCCCATTCGATTGCAAAAGCGGCTTTTCCTGCGCCTGGACGCCGAACACGATCAATACATGGTCCCCCTGGTGTTCAGCGGCGAGGTGCTGGGCTTCTGGGCGATGGGACCGCGGGCCGACGCCCCGGCCAGGTCCCCGGAATTCCTCACCCTCGTGCACGGCTTCGGCGAACAAATCGCCGAAATGATCTACCACCGCCAGCAATGGCTGCGGCGACAGCAAGTCGTGCGGGCGCATGGCGTGTTTCGCTACTTCAGGCTGGCGGGCGGCGAAAGCCTCCATGTCGCGCTCAAACAGATCGTCACCATCTACCAGCGCCGGCTGCTCGGACTGGAGCGGATCTTCGACAGCATCGGTACGGCGGCCATCTTCTACAACCCGTTTGGCGAGGTGATTCAGGTCAACCAAAGCATGGCGGCCCTGGCGAAAAAGGGACGGATGCTGGTTTATGAAATGACGGCCCTGGATCTGCTGAACATCTTGTGCGGCCTCCAGCTCGCCGACGGTCAGCGCATCCTCCAGCAAGTATTCGTCGAGCACAAAACCACCACGCTGCCCGCCGGCATACCGGAGGATTCGCGGCACTACTTCATCCTCCATGTCAGGCCGGTCGTCATCGGCGCGGATTCCGGGGAAATAAGCGACGACGCCACGCCCTTCGAGCTGCGCGGAATTCTGATCGAGCTGATCGACGTGACCGGCTTGCGCGACCTGAGCCGATTGAAGGGCAGCCTGATGGAACGTATCTATTTTCAACTGCGCAACGATCTGCAGGCGGTCACCCTGGCGACGGATCTGCTCGCTAATCAGCCGTCAGTCGCGGCCGAGTCCAGCGACATACTGGAGATGATCAGGCAGCAAACCGGCGACGCCATCGCACTGGTCGAACAGGCCCAGGGCTATCTGTTCACCAACCTGTTGGAACGCCACCAGATCGACTGCTACCCGGTGGACCCCCTGGAAGCCCTGCACGAGGCGCTGGCCAGCGTTGCCGAGCCGCTTCGAGAGCGCCGGCTGAGCGTCGATGCCCAGTTGCCGAAACTGACCCGTCTGGTGCTGGCCGAACCCGACCGGCTGCGCGAGATGCTGGAAACCATGCTGCTCGTCCTGATCGACGACGCGATCAACGACACCCCGCTGACGATCCTACTGTTCGAACAGGAACAGACCATCGCCTATACCTTCAGCAATCAGGGATTCGGCATGCCCGACGCCCGCTTCCAGGATTATCTGGCCGGCGACGGCGACGTGTCCCCGCAATTCAAGAAGCTGCGCGCGGCGCTTCGACGGGTGGGCGACTGGTCCGGCGAACTGCGCGGGTCCAGCGCGCTCGGCGCCGGCACCCATCTCGAATTGAAGCTGCGGTGCTTCATCTGACCTCCGCTCCACCGACCTTTCGAACATGAACCAAAACCCAAGACGCATTCTGTTGATCGAGGACAACGACGTCATCCGGCGCTTTCTCAAAATCGGCCTTGAGAATGAAGGCTATGCCTTGCGCGAGGCGGGAAACGGCCATCAGGGCCTGGATATGATGCGGGACTGGACACCCGACCTGGTGGTATTGGACATGATGATGCCCGTCATGGACGGATTCCACTTCCTGAACTGGCGCAACCAGAACTGGCCGGACATTCCGGTGCTGGTGCTGACCGGCATGAAACAGCCCGACAGCGAGCAACGCATTCTGAACGCCGGCGCCAGCGCCGTGCTGTTCAAACCGGTGCCGCTGGCCGGCCTGCTGGAGCAAATCAAGCAGATGCTGCCGACCTGAAGCCGGCGCCTCGGATCAGGGAGAATGCCGGTTGTCCGTAGTGCCCCTGTTTCCCGACAGCCTGTCCGGCTCCGTGATCGTCACCGTCTGGGTCGGCGTGACGATTGCGGTGATCTTCACCCTGCGCTTCGGCTGGAATCTGTCCGGCTTGGTGGTGCCGGGCTACATGACCCCGCTGTTGCTGATCAAACCGCTTTCGGCGGCGGTGGTGTTCACCGAGGGCGTGGTCACCTACCTCCTGGTCCACACCCTGTCGGAGCGCTGCTCCCGCCTGGGTTGGTGGGGCAGCCTGTTCGGACGCGATCGTTTCTTCGCGCTGGTGCTGGTCAGCGTGGCGGTGCGCCTGCTGGGCGACGGCTGGCTGCTGCCCTGGATCGGCCAGTGGTGGAACGAGCACTTTCAGCAAAACTTCGACTATCGCGGCAATCTGCACAGTTTCGGCCTGATCGTCGTCTCGCTGATCGCCAACCAGTTCTGGAAAACCGGCGTCGGCGCCGGTCTGCCGCCGCTGCTGGTGAACGTGGGGCTGACCTATCTGGCCGTCCGCCATGGTGTGATGGAATTCACCAATTTCAACATCGGCGGCCTCGGCTACGTCTACAATGACTTGGCCGCCTCGCTGCTGGCGACGCCCAAGGCCTATATCGTCCTGCTGACCACGGCCTGGATCGCCTCTCGGATGAACCTGCATTACGGCTGGGAATTCAACGGCATCCTGATTCCGTCGCTGCTGGCCCTGCAATGGTACGATCCGATCAAGATCCTGAGTTCATTCACCGAGGCCTTCGTCATCCTCGGGCTGGGCCGGGCGCTGCTGGCGATTCCCGCCATCGCTCGCCTGCATCTGGAGGGTCCGCGCGCGCTGCTGTTCTTTTTCAATATCGCCTTCATCTACAAGATGACGCTCGGTTGGCTGGCGCCGTTGCTCTGGCCCACCGTGTCGGTCGCCGACGTCTATGGCTTCGGTTATCTGCTGACCACCCTGATCGCGCTGCGGATACACGACAAGGGCATCGCCGCCCGCCTGACCCGCGCCACCCTGCAAACCTCGCTGGTCGCGGTCGGTGTCGCCAGCTTGGCCGGGTTCGCCCTGACCCTGCTGCTGTCCGGTCCGCAAGCCTGGCTGCGTCCGGCCCGGTCGGGCGACGTCGCCATCCACGATGCCGGCCGGCCGCTGGCCGCCATGCTCACCGACGACCAGGTCGAACTGAACCGTCCGCGCGGCGCGGGCGGCGCGCCGGTGCCGCTTCCCGGCGAACTGGAGGCGTTTCGCGGCGGCCTCGAACAACTGCGCGCCTATCTGGACACTGGCGACGACGATGCCTTGGCCAAGGCCGCCCGACAACTTGACGGCGCTCATTACCAGATTTACCGGGTCGAGCAACGCTATCTCTACCTGCGCGAACGCCAGCCGGCCAACGGCTGGGGCGTCTACGTGCTGGACCCGCAAGCGGCGAAGCGCCTGCTGGTGGAAGTGCCGGCTCCCCTGGAGGAACGCGGCGCCTTCGCCGCCGGCGCGGGACTGTTCAACGCGCTGCAAGGGCGCGCCCTGGCCATCACCGGCGCGCGCCGCGCGGTCAACCCCGACCGCTCGCTGGACGTGCTGACCAGCCAAAGGACGCTGTTTCAGGCATTCCACGAGATCATGGCCCGGCGCGACGTATTGCAGGTGCGTGGCTACACCGCCCAGAACGTCACCACACTGGCGGGACTGCCGGCCAGCGCCTACCGCGAGGGCGAGGCACAACCGCGAACCACGCTATGGGTGCGGCGAAGCCTGCCGCCCGGACTCGACCTGGCGAAGCTGAAACAAATAGTCGGCGACCTGGAGCTGCGCTGGCAATCGACGCCGCTGCCCAACCTGCAGCGGGACGCCACGCCCGGCGGCTTCGCCGAACTGGCTCTCGATCGCGCCGGCATGCGCCAGGCGACGGCGCGGATCATGGTCGCCGGCTTGGCGGAAACGCCCCTGGAAATCCGGGATCCGCGCATCGACGGCCCTCTCCAGGAATGGCTGCTGGCCGAGCGGCGGTGGATCGCCGAGCGCGGCACCGACCGCTATCGCCCGCCGCGGCTGGAAGAACTGCTGTATATCGACGAGGAGATCCTGACGCCGCTGCTGAAGCTGATCCGAACCGAGTACCGCGACGGCGGGTGGACGACGGAAGGACAAGCCGCCCTGAGCGCGCTGGCCAGCGCCGCCGGCGCGGTCGGCTACCGGCTGTCGCGCTACCGGCACCGGCTCAGCGGCCAGGAATACCTGCTGCTGGCCGAGGACGAAACCGGCGACCGCCGCTACTGGGGCACCTACGTGTTCCGGCTGGGCAAGGGGCCGGGCTATCTGGTGGAGGTGGCGCACCCACTGTTCGAAGTCAATACCTTCGAGTACGGCGTTTGGCTGTTCGAACGGCTGGAGGCCGATATTCTGCTGCTGGCCGGCGCCCACCCCGAAGCCAACCGGGACGGCGGCGCCGACCCGCTGAACCCGGCCAACCGCCTCAGCCTGTTCTCGCTGGTCAATCAGGTGGCCATGCGGGAAGCCGCCACCCGCCCGCTGCTGGCGATCGGCATCCGGGCCTACGGCATCCGGCCGGACGAGCCGGCGCCACCGACCGACGCGTCGCTGACCTGTCACAACGGCGCCTCGCGGCGGGAGACGCTGGGCGAACTTGGCCAGCGCTTGATGGCGACGCTGGAAGCGGACGGACTGACGCCCCAACTGCTGGACGGCGGCCCGTACGCGGCCGGGCTTCAGTCCACCGGCGTCCCACAGGCGCGGTATGTGAACGCTTCGATTCATAAGGAATTCTGCCAGTTGTGGCTGTCGCCGATGGTCAGGGCCAGCTACCGTCAGCAGAGCGAAGACCTCCTCCAGCAAGCCCAGTTCGACGCCCTGGAGATCGAGACCCTGCGAGCCAGCCTGGAACGGGATATCGCCGGGCGGCCGCTCTCCGCCGAGCCCTTGCCGCCGGGCTGGCAATCGATCCTGCACGCCTATCTGGAACGGCGCGATATCGTCGATCTATGGCGATTGCGGGCCTGGCCGGGGCGGCGCTACCTGCGCCTGCTCGACCCGGATACGCAAATGACCTTCCTGCTGGTGCTGGACCGGCGGAACCATCTGCAAGGAGTCGCCAACCTGGCGCCGCGACAGCCGCGACGAGAGATGGTGGCCGACCTGCCTCCGACCGCCGAGCAGATCGCGCGCTTCACCGCCAGTCAGGTTGGCTGGCTACGGTTCAAGCGGCGATGATCCGCTGGCTTGGCCACACCCTGCGCCTGCTGCTGGCGCTGGCCGCGCTGGGCTGGATCGGCTGGTGGCTTTGGCCGCTGGCGCGGACGGGCTGGACCCTGTTCGACCCGGACGGGGGATGGCAAACCGACTCCCGTCTGAGCGAGGCGGTGGCCGAGACCGTGTATCTTCTGGAGGAACGGCGCTGGCTGGAATTTTCCACCACCAGCCAGGGCGATTATCTGAAGGTGGTCAGCAACGCCAGCCTGGCGCCGACGGCGACGATCCCGGTCGATGCCGGCTGGCCCTACGCCGTGGAATATCAGTTGCTCGATGGCGCCGGACGGGTGTTGAAAACCGGAGTCCACCACCAGCGCGCCACGGTCAGCGAATACCAGCCGCCCGGCGCCCCCGGACCGCTAGCCGCGGCTTTCTATCCGAACCGGAAAAGCCGGCCGGCGGATGGCCGGCTGATCGCGATCCACCTGGGCGAAGCGCCGGGCGCGACCCGGCTACGGCTGCGGCTGACCGAACGCGCCGCCGCGATCGAGGACGTGGTGGCGCGAGTTTACGCCCAGGAACATTTGTTCGACACCACGCGAGATTACAGTTGGGGGCGCCTCAACCAGCGGCTGCGAGAGCGGCTGGCCGAGGCCAGCATATACGATCCCGAGCTGTTGAGCCTGACCGAGCAAGGCAACCTGCTGCGCCAGATCTGGAGTCCAAGGGCGCCTCTTGGGATCGAGGGCAAGGATTACCAGGCGCGGACGCTGTACGTGCTGTCGGACATCGAAGCCGAACCGCCGCGACCGCCGGTTCCGCCGGCCGGTCTGTATGTCGGCCCGAACCGGCACGGGACGCTGGCGGTGCCGGAGCCGGGCGGGGTGGTCGATCTGGAATTGCTGGAGGTGGCCGCCGCGCTGGCCGGGGCCGACCCAACGCCTCCAACCGCCGTCCTGGAACCGGCGGGAACGGTCCGGCTGCTCTGGCATGGCCAGCAACGGTCGCGGCGGGCCGAATACACGATCCTCTTGACTGGCCCGGTCACCCGCTGGTCGGGCCATCTGGAGCCGGGTCTGCTCGAAGTGATGGCCACTCAACCGGTGGTGGCGAGGGCCAGCCTGCGACAGGAACACCAGCGAACCCTCGATCTGATTCAGGAACCGACCTACCTGCGGCTGTACGCCCTCGGACCGGAGCAGGTGCTGGAGTTCGACGTGGCGCATGTCGGGGAGCAGCCGACCTTCTGGCGGGTGGATCTGCGGCTGGCCCCGCCCGATCCGGCCGCCACCGCGACCGCGCGCCTCGAACTGCTGGACGAACGTGGCGTCCCGCTGCAAGGCCGGGATCTGCCGGTGCCAGGCTTGCCGTCGGTGTACGACTGGCTGACCAGCCGGGAAACCTTCTTCGAGCGGATCAGCGAACCGGCCAGTTACGCCTTCGTGTTGCCGGCGGCGGTGGTCAAGGCGCGGCTGCGGGCCAAAACGCCGCTGCTGGTCGCCGCCTATACCCGTCCGCCGGAGTTGCCGCGGTCGGTTCGGGTGCCGGAAGACTATCGGCCGGGCGATCGCCAGCAACGCGGCCAGCCGTTCTGGTTCCCGGTGCTGCCGGCGAACGCGCCGGAGCTGCTCCTGGAAGGCCGGAGCGCGCTGATGGTGACGCAGTCGCGGCCGCCCGAGGTCGATCCCGACATCCTGGCGGGCCGCTACGACTGGCAAGACTATTATCCGGAAGGACCGTGGCGGGCCCGCTATCTGCTGAACCCGCGCGACCCGGCGGCGCCGTTACGCGCCCAGGCGCTGAACAACCTGTTCCAGCCGATCCCGACCGGCGTTCCGACCCGCCTGCGCCTGCAAGGCCAACCCGGCCGCTCGCTCGTGGAACCCACCCTGCTGGGGCTGCGGAACAGCGACGCGCCCTGCGCGGTCCGGGTGACGGTCGATGGCGCGACGGCGTATGCCGACGTGGTGGCGGTGCGCCGCGCCACGATCCGCCTGCCGTCGCTGCCGGCCGGTTCGCACACCCTGACCGTCTCGGCCTCGCGGCCGGGCCGCTGGCTGATCAGCAACGTCGCCGACGGCGGCGGCGCGATCCGGCGGCTGGCCTACCGGCTCGACGACGAAGCGCTGGAATTCGTCTATCCCAAGACCACCGCCGGCGAGGAAATCCTCACCGGGGTCCTGCAAATGCCCTTCGGCGCGGTCGAGCGCGGCCGGCTGCGCGCCACGGTCGAGATCGCCCATGCCGCCCCGCCGGGACCGGTCGGCCGGCTGACCGCGCCGGAATGGCGCTACGACATCCTGCCGGACAACAGTCAGGCGGTGCCGGTGTTGGATACCTCGACCGAACAGGTGGGGCTGGGCCAGCGGTTCTTCCTGCCGCTGGGCGAGGATCTGCCACCGGGACCGTACCGAGTTCGGATTCGCCTGGAGCGAGGCGACGGTTATTTGACGCTGTATCGAGTGATCCCGGGCCTGCCGGTGACCCTCGAACTGTTCAACGAGGACACCAAGCGATGAGCCAGACAGCCACCAAGTCCCCAGAAATCCATCGAAAACCGGGCGTGGGATCGCCCGTTCGCATCCGGGCGCTGGCGCTGGCGCTGGCGCTGACGCTGGCGCTGGCGCTGAACGCGGCGTTCGCTGGAGAACACCCTCTCGAATCGCTGTGGCGGGCCAGCCAGAGCCGCGATTACCGCGCGCCGGCGGCGGCGGAGCTGGCGCGGGCCGAGACCCTGTTTCGACGCACCCTGGCGGGCGAGCACGACGCGGCGCTGGCGGCGGAATGGGCGACGCTGGGATTTCAACTGGACCGACTGAGCGAAAACGGCCGGATCTTCACCGTGCTCCGCGAACGACCGGATCAGCGTTGGGGGCGCGGTTTCTACGCCTTCGCCACGACGCCGGCCGATAGCCCGATCCTGCAAGCGCCGCACGCCCTCAGCGACCGGCATACCGGCCTCATCGCGCTGCGGCTGTTCGCGGCGGGACGGTTCGCCGCCGGCGCCTGGAGCACCGCGCCACGCCGTTACCGGGACGACGACGAAACCGTGAACGCCGACCTGGCGCATCAGCCGGAGAGCTATTTCATCGTCTTCAGCAGGGCCGCCGTTTTTTCCCACCCGGCCAGCGCGATCCTGCAACTGCACGGTTTCGCCGCCGAGAAACGCCGGACCGGGGCCGGCCGCGCGGCGGGCGCCATCGTCAGCGCCGGCCAGCGCGAGCCGACGCCGGCCGCCGAGCAAACCGCCCGCTGTCTGGGCGCGGTGTTCACCGAACCGGTGCTGCTCTATCCGGTCCAGGTTGGGGAACTGGGCGGGGTCACCAATCAGATCGGTCAGACGCTGCGCACGCTGGGCAGTCGCGCCTTCGTCCATCTCGAATTGGCCCGCCCGCTCCGGGAACGGCTGCGCGAAGACGCGGCGACGCGGCGGCGATTCGGCGACTGCCTGGCCGGAGCGCGGCCCTGATGCGAAAGCGCGCCCTCGGCTGGATGCCCATGGCGGTGCTGGTGGCGGGGATGGCCAGCGCCGGCGTCGATCAGGTGCAACTCGACCTGCTGGGCCGCTATCCGCTACCGCTGCGCTGGGACAACGTCCAGGACCAACCGCCGTGGGTGGCCGGCGTGAAACCGTCCCGCCGCTCCGACGACCCAGGAACGACGAACCGGGGTGAAGCCGCTTTGTATCGGGTCCGGCTGGCGCCCGGCGAGAGCGTGACGGTGTGGGTGCCGGCCAGCGAGGGATTGCGGATATACCAACCCGGCGGGCGCCTTTCCCCCACCGACCTGGAGCTGGCGGTGGCCAACGGTTCCGGTCTCTACCTCGGCGCGCCGGTTCAACCGTCGGCCCAAGGCGATTCGCTGCTGCTGCCGCCGGACTGGCCGGAAGAGCGGCTGGCGCGGATCGGTCGGCCGGCGGCGGCGCGCGATCCGCTGGAGGTGGCGCTGTTCGTGTCGCGGCGCGAGGCCCTGGGCGAACTGGCGCCGTATCGCAAATTGCTCGACCCCACGCCGCCGGCTCCGATGAAACCGTCTTCGCAAGACCGGGAGGGGGCAAGCCGCCTCGATCCACCTTCCGACCCTTGCGCCCCGGACTCCGCCACCTGCGCCCCCTTCCCCGATGGCGGCTCCCGGGTCTGGCTGCGCGCGAGCGACGAGGCCAGCGCCCAGTCCTTCTGGCCGCTGCAAGCCGAACCGCCGACGCGGATTCGGCTGCGCGGTCCGACGCGGCTGGCGCTGGAGCACCGGTTGCGCTATCCGCTGACCGAAACACGGACCCATCAGGGCTATCGCATCTACGCCCGGTTGGACGGCCGGCCCTGGCAGGCTCTGGACTTCGTGGCCGGTGTCGAGGCGCGACGGGCGGTCTGGGTGGACGGCTGCGCCGAGACCCTGGGCCAGCTGGAAACCGGCTATCTGGAACTGCCCGCCGGAACACACGAACTGACACTGGAATCGACCTTGCCACTGTACGCCCGCCTGCTGGCCCAGGCCGACCCCGATTATCTGGCCCCCGGCCTGAACGCGCCCGCGCCGACCGCCGCTCAGGCGCGGGCCGCCCGCCCGGTCGATCACCGCTCGATCTGGGATCTGAGCGCGACGGAACTGACCCGCCCGCTCGACCGGGCGACGCTGGCCGAGGAAGAACGGGTGGCGCTGCGGCTGGGGCGGGACAACCACCATCGCGACGGCGGCCTGATCGCCACGCTGGCGCTGCGCCAGGCGGCGCTGGCCCACCGCGAAGACCCCCGCCTGTCCGCCCAGGCCGGGGATCTGCCGGGGCTGTTCACCTTCCATCACAATTTGCTGCCGATCGACAAGCCGACGCCGGCGCCTCAGCGGCTGGCCTGGCTGCGCGGGCGCCGGCTGCTGGCGCTGGAGGACCGACCGCGCGAACTGGTGGTCGGCGAGCGCTTCGCCGAGGACGCGCTCGCCACCCTGAGCCCGGCCTATTTTCTGGAGCTGTCTCCGGGAGCGGAATTGGAATACCGGTTGCCGGAACGGGAGACGCCTTCGTTGTTGCGGGTCGCCGTGGACCCCGCCGGCCTGGAGCAAGCAGTCGAATTTCAGCTGCGCTACGACGAGCGGCCGCCGATTCCGGCGCGGGTGCAAGCCCCGGAACTGGCCGGGCGGCTGTTCCTGCCCAGTCCCGGCGAGGTGGCGCTGAGTCTACTGGGCGCGCGGCATGGCGCGCCGATGGCCGACACCCTGGACGCGCCGTTCGGCGCCTTGAATCCACCGGCGGCGCGGGTCGCGGCGGCCACGATGGAACTGCCGCTGCCGGCTTCGGTGCGCCGCGTTCGCCTCGGCGGCGCCAGCCACCCGCTGCGGGTGGCGCTGCAATACCGCGCCAGCCGGGTTTACCGACTCTCGGAAAGCGAATATCTGGACATGGCGCGGCGCCTGGGTCCCGAGACCGTGTACCGGGAATTCCAGACCCAACTGCGGGCGGCGGCCGATCCTTCGCCCTCCCAGGAATCGGCGCCGGCGGCGACCGGCTTCGCCGAGGACCGCGACGCCCGACGGGAACTGATCAACCACTGGCTGCCGCTGACCCGGTTGCTGGGCGCGCGGGCTCGGTATTTCATGGCCGGAATCGCCCGCCCCACCCCCGCCGGCAAGGATGGGACCGGTGGTGGTGGCGCGGCGCTGAGCGAAGCCCGCCAGCTGTCCCGGAGCGAACGGTGGCTGCCGGCCGCCGAGCGCTGGAGCGCGCTGCTCCTGGCGGCCGATCCCACTATCCGGCGGGAAGCGCTCGACGGCCAGATCCAGGCGCTCGATCACCTGAACGAGGAATTTCTGGCCGAACTGAGCCTGCGCGGAATCTTCGCCCACGACCCCGACGACCGCGTGCGGGAACGAGCGCTGGAACGGCTGCGGGAACGGTACGCGGCGGCCGACGAAGCGGAGGCCCTGCTGACGCTGACCGCGACGGCGGCGGTCCGCCGGCCCGATCCGGCACGGTTGCGCGCCCTGGTCAAACTGCTGCTGGAACAGGATCAGGCCGACCTGGCCCTGATGACCGCGCTGGCCTTGCCGCCGGCGGAATGGCCGGCCGAGGAACTGCTGGGCGCCGCCTACGCGTCGCGCTGGTGGCGGGTGTTCGATCTGGCGCTGGAGCGGTTGCCCGACGCCCGCCGGCGCCAGCTGTGGCGGGGCTACCGCGCGCAGTTGAACGGCGATTATCCGGAAGCACTGCGGCTGTGGTGGGACGCCGGTCCCGACGGCCAGGCCCTCGCCGCCGCGCTGGAGCAGGGCCTGGCCATCCGCGGGCGACTGGACGCGGGCGACCCGGCGGCGCGAGAACGTGCCGTCGCCGACTGGATTCGGTGGGCGGTCCATCATCCTGGCCCGTGGCTGTGGCGCGACGCCGATCATCTGGTAAGCGACCACGCCGGCACGACGACCCTGTACGCGGTGGAACGCGATCTATTGATACAGATGTTCCGCGCCCGGCCGGAGCGCCCGGTCAAACTGACGGTGTTCGGCCCGGCCCGCCTGCGTCTGAGCGGACGGCTGTCGCATCCGGCCGATGCCCCCGAATCCCCGGTGGACGACTGGCTAGTGGTCCGGGACGGCGCGCGGGTCGAACGACTGCCAATCACCGACGACCGGCCCAGCCAGGGGTTGAGCGTGATCGGCGACGCCACCGAACGGCCGGGCCGGCCGGTCAGCCTGGATTACACGGTCGGTCCGGGACTCCACGAAATCGAAATCGCCGCCCACCAAAAACCGCTGCTGGTGGCGCCGCTGATCTGGCGGCCGCAACGACCGCTGCTGGCCTTGCCGGAACCGACGCCGGCGGCGCTGGCGGCGGCGCTGGGATCGACCCGTGGCCAGCCGGCGCTGGACCCGGACTCGCGCTGGGCGCGGTGGCTGCCGTTCGGCTGGACGGGCGTCCAGCGCGAAACCGGCGGCTGGGAAAGCGGCTTGTGGGAAACCGGCCTGCCGGCGCGGGTGGTGAGCGGCTGCCGGCTGGAACCCGCGCCGTCGCCAGTTCCACCGCCCGCTCGGCTGGACCCGGATGCCTTGCAACCGATGTTGCAACGGGTGGCGGCCCTCGATCCCGACCTGGCCTGGCCCGAGTCGCCGCCCGATCCGGCCCGGATGCTCCGCGACCACCTGATCGCGGCGCTCTGGGAAGTGGAACGGCACCCGGAACGGCTGGCCTCGCGCCTGCCGGAACTGGAACAGACGGCCGCCGCCCAGGTGGGAACGCCGGGGATCGAACCGTTGCTGCGGCGGTTGCGCCGCCGCGCCGGCTGGGAACCGCTGCTGTCGGTGGCGCAAGGCGCCGGCCTGCGCTATCTCGACGTGCGCGGCTGGCAACCGGAAACCCCGTCGTCGCGGGTACGCAAGGCGCTGACCCCGCCGGTGGGAACCGACGAACAGGTCCTGTCCGGCACCGAGCAGTTGGGACTGCTGATCACCAACCCGACGCCGACCCGGCTGCGGCTCGGGCTGCGCGCCATGGACCCACGCTATCTGCCGCCGCAACCGCTGATCGCCTGGTATCGTCTGAACGATGAACCGAAACGGATAGTAACGCTGGAACCAGGCATCCCCGGCCGCTCGTTGGCGGTGACGGTGCCACCGGGTGAGCACGTGCTGCGCATCGGCCTTGACGACCCGGTCGCCAACCAGTTTCTGCGAGTCCAGGTCGATGAGCGGCAAGGTCGATCCTTCCAGCCGGTCACCGACGACCTCAAGCGGCTATACCAGATCGCCACCACCGCCGAACCCTGGCGGACCCGGCTGGAAGGACCGGTCTGGCTGCGCATCGACGACTGGCGAGATGGCACCTTCGACAGCCAGTATCGCTACCTTGGCCCCGGCCTGCATGACCTGGAGTTGCGCCCGGCCCCAGGTCAGGCCGAACGCCTGTTCCGCGTCCAGCGCCAGCAAATGTTCGACACCCCCCGCGAAACCCCGCCGTCGCGGATCACCCGCTGGGCGCTGGAGCCGGTGCCGGCGGCGGTGGCGCGAGTGCCGGAACAGCCGCCGCCCTCGGCCTGGGTCACGACCGACCGCTACGCCCTGGGCGAACAACAGGCCGGTAGCTGGGGATGGGGCGCGACGCTGGCGCGTTCCATCCCTCCCCCCGGCGAAGGCGGCGGCGCGCCGGACGAGTATCTGGAGCTGAACGGCGCTTACCGATACCGCGACGACCCCTGGCGCAACGATTACGAAATGGAGGGGCTGTATCGCCTCCACCGGCGCGGCGACCCCACCTTCGGCCTGCGCGGTCTCTGGTGGCACGAGACCGACTGGCCGGACGTATCCTTCCAGCTAGGCTGGAGCGTTTACGCCCAGCGGTCCGAAGCCTGGGCCTGGAATGCCACGACGCGCGGCCAGATCCGCCAACGCCGCGACCTCTCCCCGGAACTTCACCACACGCCCAGTCTGGGTTTCTTCGTCCGCGACCTCCACCAGCAGGCCGGCTACGATCCTCGTCCCGGCCATGTCGATCAGGACGTGTTCAGCGCCTACAAATCTCGGCACCGGCGCGGGCTGGTGCTGGCCGACACCCTGGTCCACCGTCCCTGGCTGGACACGCTGTGGTACGGCCGGGCGGCGTTGAACTCGGACGAACGCGGGAACCTGCTGGACCCCGAGCAATTCGACCTCAAGGTCGGTTGGAAACAATGGCTGGGGGGTTGGCAAGCCGACGTCGCCTACGACTGGACCTATTATTTCGCCCAGGGCGACCGCGACTGGAACCGGCCGAACGCCACCCAAAACCACACCCTGTCCGGCGGCCTGCTCTGGGATCGCGCCTGGGGCGGCCAAGGCCGGCTGAACCTGGAACTGCGGCTGCAATACGACCTGGACGACCGCGAGTACGGCACCTGGCTGTCGCTCAACTGGTTTCCGGACCGGGGGCGCGGATACCGCGATTTCCGCGACGTGGATTTCCGCGATCCGCGCGAACGGCGGTTGCCCCTGGAATTCAACAACCGCCTGGACGCTCCTCCCGGCGAGGATCTTCCGCGATGAACCCGTCCACTCCTCCCGAACGCCCATCGCGCCGTCAGCGCCGCTGGATCGAATCGCTGCGGCCCTGGCTGGGTCTGGGGCACACGGTCACTCGTCGAATCCTGGGCGAGGGACTGCCGCCGACCCTGACCCGGGCTTTTCGCGGAATGCTGAACGAACTGACGGCGAATTATCTGGGCGACTGGCCGGGAGCGGGCGACGATCCGCCCGACTGGGCCAAGCCGGTCGCGGTGCATTACCGCCTGTGGGGCTTTCTGGGATACGACCTGGAGCGACAGACCGCCCGCCTCGAGCAGTTGCGCCGGTGGCAAACCGAGTACGGTCAGCGCCACCGGCAGGCCGTCACCGAGCGCGAACGCGAGCACCACCTGCTCGAATTCGCGCGCCAGCTCGGCGCCAGCCGCCGGCAATTGGCCGGCGATCGCCGGGCGTTCCGCCGCTGGTTGGGCCACGACACCCTGGTCGAGCGCTGCCAGCGCCAGCGGGCGGCCTGCGACCGCCGGCTGAGCTTCGTGCTCGAACGCCTCGGCTTTCTGAGCGCCTGGCTGCTGGACCGGCTCGGCGCGAACCTGGACCCGACCTGGCTGTGGCGCCGCTTCGATCTGGAAGCCCGCCTGCTGCCGCTGCTGATCCACGAGGGAGATCCGCGGGTCCGGGTCGCCGCGTTCCACGCGCTGGCCGCCGCGCTGCGCGCGCTGCCGACGGTCGGGCCGGCGCCGGTGATGGAAAGCACCCTGCGCTACCTGTACGGCGCGGCGCTGGACCCGCGCCAGGCGGTATGGATTCAAACCGAGGCGCTGGAACTGCTGGAAACCCTCGACCCGCCTTCCCTGAACACGGCGCTGGCCCGCCGCCTGACCCGGCCGGGCGCGGGCGACGACCTGTTCGTCCGCCGGTGGGCGGCGTTGCTGCTCAGTCGCCGCCTGGGCGAGTCTCCCCAACTGGCGGAGCTGTTGCCGGCGGTACTGGGCGACCCCAGCCCCCATGTCCGCCAGGGCCTGGCCGAGGCCTTGCCCACCATGCCGCCGGACCAGGCGTTGCCGGTCTGGCGGCAACTGGCCCGCGCCGACGCTTCGCCGCCGGTGCGGGCGGCCGCCCTGCTGCAAATCGGTCCCCTGCTGCAGGCGGGAGTCCCGGCGGAACCGCTGCGGGACGAACTGGCGGCCGTCCTCGCCGCCGAACCGGACGCTTTCGTGCTGCGGGTGGCGCTGCGGGTGATCTGGCGGGTTCACCAGCAGTGGCTGGAACAGGAGCAGGAAGCGCTGGCCCGGCAATGGCGACAAGGGCTGGGTCTGGCGCTGGGCCGCTTGCACGGCGAGGCGGACAGTCCGTCGGTGAGGCGCTGGGCCGCCCAGACCCGCGAACGGCTGTGGGCCTGGGCCGACCTGGCGCGGCGCCAGCGACTGCGTGCCCTGGCCGAGCAGGTCGCGGCCATTCCGGCCGGCCGGTGGCGACGGCTGCCGCGCCGGCTGGCCGAGGCCGACGCCGATCTGGGACGACTGCTGGCATTGCTGGCGCAGGACGATCACGGCTACGACCTGTGGCGCGGCGCGTTCGGCGCCTGGGTGACCCGCGGCCAGCGGCTGGGTTTCCGGGCCTGGCGCTGGCTGCACGAATTCCGTCATCCCGCCACCGACAAGCGCCAAGCGTTCCGGCACACCGTGGGCCGGATCTATCGCGGCAACCTGCGGGCGCCGTCCGCCATCCTGGCGGAACTGGCCGAAACCAAGGTGCCGGGCGAACCGCTGTTCGAGGGCACCGAAGCCGGCTGGCGTCCCTATCTGCCGCTGGTGGACGAACTGATTTCCTGTCTGGATCAGTGGAACCGGACGCTACATCGCCACACCAGCGAGGGGATCACCGAAATCGTCGCTCCACCCGTCGTGTGGCGGCGGCTGTGGGCACGGCTGGTGTTGACCGCGCGCTTCCCCGAATACGCTCGGTTGCGCAACTGGCGCGAAGGCTCGCAGCAGGACCCGGCGGCCTATTTGCGAGAGATCACCCGGCTGGGCTTTGGCGTCCGCCTGCTGCCGCACCCGTCGGAACCTGAGCTGCCGCTGGAACCCGACCCGCTGGTCGGCCGCTTCTTTCCGTCCGCCGCGCCGGAGCCGGCGGTGGAAACCGGCTCGCCGCAACCGGCCCTGGACCGAATCGCTCAGGCGCTGGCCCTGTGGCCGGCGGGAGAAGGCACGGCGCTGTGGGAACGGTTCCGCGACTACTTTTTTTCGGTGTACCAGAACTCGCTGTTCGATCTGGGGGTATTTTTGGCGGCCATCGGCGGCTGGTTCCTGGGCCAGCACGCCTACATCAACCTGCGGATCCGCCAGGCGCGGCGGCGGCGGGCGCTGGTGATCGGCGGCTGGGGCACCCGCGGCAAATCCGGAACCGAGCGGCTCAAGGCGGCGCTGGCCAATGCCCTGGGTTTCGGGGTGATGTCCAAGACCACCGGCTGCGAGGCGATGTTCCTGTACGCCTATCCCTTCGGCGTCCTGAAGGAGCTGTTTCTCTACCGTCCCTACGACAAGGCCACCATCTGGGAACAGGCCAACGTCCTGCGGCTGGCCGACCGGCTGCGGGCCGAGGTGTTCCTGTGGGAGTGCATGGGGTTGACGCCGGCCTACGTCCACATCCTGCAACGGCAGTGGATGCGCGACGACCTGGCCACCATCACCAACACCTATCCCGACCACGAGGATCTGCAGGGACCGGCCGGCTACAACATTCCCGAGGTGATGACCGAATTCATCCCCCGCGACTCGCTGCTGCTGACCAGCGAGGAGCAGATGCTGCCGATCCTGCGCGACGCCGCCGCGCGGCTGGGCACCGGCCTACGGACGGTCGGCTGGTTGGAAGCCGGCCTGCTGACCCCGGACGTGCTGGAGCGCTTTCCCTACGAGGAACATCCCTACAACATCGCCCTGGTGCTGGCCCTGGCCGAGGAATTGGGGATCGAGCGCGATTTCGCGCTCAAGGAAATGGCCGACCGGGTGGTGCTGGACATCGGGGTATTGAAACGCTATCCCCAGTCCCGGGTGCGGGACCGCCGGCTGGAATTCGTCAACGGGATGTCGGCCAACGAGCGCTTCGGTTGCCTGAACAACTGGCAGCGGATGCAATTCGACCAGCGGGACCGTTACCGGGAACCGGGCATCTGGATCACCACGGTGGTCAACAACCGGGCCGACCGCATTCCTCGCTCGCGGGTGTTCGCCGGCATTCTGGTCGCCGACCTGAGCGCCGACCGGCATTTTCTGATCGGCACCAATCTGGATGGATTACATGGCTATGTCCGCGAAGCCTGGGAGTCCCACATTCAGGGCATCAGCCTGTGGCCGGCCGGCGCGGACGCCGCCGAGGCGGCGCGGATTCTGGAGCGGCAGGCGCGCTGGCAGCGGGTGCCCACCGAGGCCGAGCACCCGCGGCAACGGCTGATGGCGCTCCTGGACGGTTTGGGCATCGCCGGCGCGCCCGAACCGCCACCGGAGTTCTGGCGCGATCCGGCCGGCCTGGAATCCTGGCTGGCGGCGCGGGAAGTGGCGGAGGAACATCGTGGCGAACTGGCGGCGCACCTGATCGAGGAAGGGCGGTGCCTCGAAGACTATCGGGCGCTGGCGGCGCGGGTGGCCGGCGGCGAGGCCGGTCAGCGGGCCGCGCTGGATGCCGAATTCCGCGAGCTGCTGTGGCGCTGGTTCGCCCGCAAGCTGGTGGTGATCCGGGACCCGCACGCCAGCGGCGAACAGATCATCGAGCGCATCGTGCGCGAAACTCCGCCCGGCATGGACAACCGCATCATGGGCATGCAGAACATCAAGGGGCCGGGGCTGGATTTCGTCTACCGCTGGCAGGCGTGGGAAACGTGCCATCAGGCCTGCCGGCGCTTGCGCGATCCCGAACCGCCCGTCGCCCGCCAGGGCTTGCAGGAGTTGTCCGGCTTTCAGGAGTTCGGCCAGTTGAGCGAAGGCGAGACGTTGGCCACCCTGACCGAGGTCCGCTACTCGGAGGTGGCCCAGAACGAATTCTTTCAGGCCGAACTGACGCTGATCGAGTCGAATCTGCGCCAGGCGCTGGCGGGGGCGCGGGTCAAGGCGCAGGCCAAGACTGGCGGCCGCTCCACCGTCATCAGCCGGGTATTCGGCGCGGTCGAAGCCTTCCTCGATGCCGGCGACGCCGTTCGCCGCCGCCGCCTGGCGGACCGGATCTATCGAGATCTGGCCGACGAGCGGATCAGCGCCCAGCGGGCCGCGCTCGAACTGCGGGAATTGATTCGGCGGCAGAAGGGCGGTTGGCTGGAACGCCGGGTTCAGGGCTGGCTGGCGGCGCTACGCGACAACCGCGCGGCCGGCTAGCGGTTGGGAGGGAACCGACGCGGGGATCCGGTTTCCCGCCCGGTTCCGGGGAAACCCGGCGGGAAACCGAAGCGGGGCGGTTGGAATCCGGTCAACGCTGATCGATCGGCACGTAATCCTGGATGGGATTGCCGGTATAGATCTGCCGCGGCCGCTGGAGGCGGGCTTTCGGGTTGTCGTGGATTTCCTTCCAATTGGCGATCCAGCCCGGCATCCGGCCCATGGCGAACATCACGGTGAACATGCTCAGCGGGATGCCCATGGCGCGCAGAATGATGCCGCTGTAGAAATCCACGTTCGGGTACAGCTTGCGCTCCACGAAGTACGGGTCGTTCAGCGCCACGTCCTCCAGTTCGCTGGCGATCTCCAGCAAGGGATCCTGGACATGGAGTTTAGCCAACACCTTGTCGGCCGCCGCCTTGAGAATCTTGGAGCGGGGATCGAAGTTCTTGTAGACCCGATGACCAAAGCCCATCAACCGCAACTTAGAGTCTTTCGCCTTGACCTTGGCGACATAATCGGACACCTTCATCCCGGACTGGTTGATGAATTCCAGCATTTCCACCACCGCCACGTTGGCGCCGCCATGCAGCGGTCCCCACAACGCGCACACCCCAGCCGCGCAACTGGCGAACATGTTGGCGCCGCTGGAGGCCACCATCCGTACCGTGCTGGTCGAACAGTTTTGCTCATGATCGGCGTGCAGGATCAAGAAGAGTGTGAGGGCGCGAGTGATCTCCCGGTCCGGCACGTAATCCCGATAAGGGAGGGAAAACATCATGTGCAGGAAATTATTGCAATAACTGTACTCGGGGTGTGGATACATCAAGGGTTGGCCGATGGACATCTTGTAGCTGGCCGCCGCCACCGTGCGTACCTTGGAGATGATGCGCGCCGCCGCTCGCTCCAGAGTCGTTTCGTCCTCGATCTCCATCATTTCCGGCTCGTAACAACTCATGGCGTTGATCATCGCCGAAAGGATGGCCATCGGATGCGCATTGGGCGGGAACCCCTCGAAATGATTGCGCAGGCTTTCATGCAGCATTTCGTTCGCGGTGAGCCGATTCCGGAAACGCTGGAGCTCCTCCGCCGTGGGGAGACGACCCCAGATCACCAGCCAGGCGGTTTCCACGAAGGAACCCTTCTCGGCCAGTTGTTCGATCGGAATGCCACGATAACGCAGGATGCCCTTGTCACCGTCAATATAGGTGATGTCCGACGTGCAGGAACCGGTGTTGCCGTAACCCTCGTCAAGCGTAATGAAGCCCGTGCGGTCGCGCAGCGTGGTGATGTCGACCGCCAACTCGTGTTCGGTTCCCTCAACAGTGGGGAAGTCGTAGGACTTGCCGTCCAATTCGATGCGGCACGTATGACTCATGGCTTGGGCTCCGTTGGTATTAAGGATGAAGCGGGTTGTCTACGCGGACTATAGGCTTAAAGGAAAATCATTATAACTTTTTGATTTATAAAGGTGGCAACCAGGCGGAATATTCTGTCGTTCGCCAGGCGCGTCATGAGGCCGAATTATACAGCGGCTGGCCGAATTGCGAACCGTCGAGCTCATTCGGCCTGGATCTCGGTCTCGGTACGGCGATGACGCCAGTACTCGAACACGCCCGGCATGATCGACAAAATGATGATGGCCAGGATCACCAAGGTGAAATTCTGCCTGACGAATGGCAGGTTACCGAAGAAATAACCGCCATACAGGAAGGAAGCGGTCCAGGCGACGGCGCCGATCACGTTGTAAAGCAGGAAGTGACGGTAACTCATGCTGCCGGCGCCAGCCACGAAAGGGGCGAAAGTACGCACGATCGGTACGAAGCGGGCGATAATGATTGTTTTGCCACCGTGCCGTTCGAAGAACTGGTGGGTACGGTCTAGATACGCCTGCTTGAGGATACGGGCGTCGGGGCTGAATACCTTCTCCCCCAGGTAGTGGCCGACCGCGTAGTTGACCGTGTCGCCGAGAATCGCCGCCGCCGCCAGCGCCAGAAACAGCAGGTGAACGTCCATCGCGCCGATGGCGGCCAGCGAACCGGACGCGAACAACAACGAGTCGCCGGGCAGGAACGGCGTGACCACCAACCCGGTTTCGCAGAACACGATCAGGAACAGGAGGGCGTACAGCCAGCCACCGTACTGACCAGCCAACTCCCTGAGGTGTTGGTCGATGTGGAGAAAGAACGAGAGCAGGTCGGTCAGGAAATCCATGCGGGAAACCCGGTGGTCGGAAAAGGGATGGCGTTTTGAACGCGGTCGGAAAGAATCGGGAAAAACGTTGCCAAACGAGAGGAGTTTCGATGCGGGTTTACCCTCCGGTTCAGTCGGCGCAGTTGCACCACAACTCCAAATCCGGCGATCGGTCGCACAGATAGCCGCCTCGCCGTAAAGCCGGTTCGGCCTCGGGTGGCCAGTGCCGCAATTCCACCTCCCAGGGATTGACGGGAATGCCGGCGGCATCCACCAGCACCGCTCCGGTTCCCGTCACCGTCGACACCAGGGTCAGGCGTTGGAGCGTGCCGCCATCGCTGGCCAGAATGAGAGCAGAACCCGTATGAGGATCATCGGTCATGGTGTGCTTCCAAGCGATTGTCTAAGCTCACCACTATACAGGAAATCCGTCGGCGGACAGACTATGACGGCCGGACCCGGCTGCGGCCGACGGGCACAACAGGGCCCACTGAAAATCCCATGCCGTCAAGAGGACACTTTTATCCATGTTGACCCACAATCCGACGACACACCGGCGCAAGGCCGCGAAACTGCTGCTGGGACTAGCGCTATTGGCCAGTCAGGCCGAAGCGGCCTGGACGGTGGCCATGCAGCGCGATCCCCTCACCCGCCAGACCCGCTGCCTGCTCAGCAGTACGCCGCAAATCGTCTCGGACGGCTACGACACCACGCCGGTGACCCTGGTATTCAACGGCGATTCCCTGCTGGTGATCACCGAATCGGAAATCGACCCATCCTTTGGCGACCTGCGGCTGACGGTGGATGAGAATTCGCCGATCCGCACCGACAAACTTGACCACGACATGACCTTGGTGTTTGACCGGGAAGTGCCCGAACTCATCCAACAGTTCCGCAAGGGCAGCGAGGTCACCGCGTATTTACGGTTCTGGCCGACCTGGCCGGTTACCCAACTGTTTCCGGTCAAGTTCAGCCTCATTGGCTTCAGCAAAGCCCACGACAGCATGAACAACAACTGCCAGCCGCCAGCCAGCGCCACAGCCACCCGGGCCGGTTGAAGGCGGCGTCACCACATACCTTCGTCATCCGTCATTTGCACCAAGGAGCCTGTCACATGGGTCTACGCATGAAGTTCAATCTGGTCTTGCTGCTGGCATTCGCCATCGGATTGGCGCTGGCGGCTTACCTGTCCGACCGCATCCTCAAGGACAACGCCCGCGAGGAAGTGGTCCAGCATGCCCGCATCATGATCGAAAGCGCGCTCGGTGCCCGCGGCTACACCGCCCAGCACATCCGGCCGCTGCTGACCTTGCAGATGAAGCGGCAGTTTCGGCCGGAATCGGTGTCGGCCTACGCCGCCGCGCAAATCTTCAAGGCCCTGCGCGAACAGCATCCGGACTACACCTACAAGGAAGCAGCGCTCAACCCGACCAACCCCACCGACCGGGCCAGCGACTGGGAAGCCGACATCATCAACGAATTCCGCAACAACCCCGATAAAAAAGAATTGGTCGTCGAGCGTGATACGCCGACTGGACGGATGCTCAATCTGGCTCGGCCGCTGGGTATCCACAACGAAGGTTGTCTGGTCTGCCACGGCCGGATCGAGGACGCGCCCAAAACCATGACCGACATCTACGGCGTCAACAACGGCTTCGGCTGGAAAATGGACGAGATCATCGGGGCGCAGGTGGTCACGGTGCCGATGTCGCTGCCGCTGGAACGGGCCCGCCAGACCTTCGCCACCTTCATGATCCTGCTGGGCGGTGTGTTCTTGCTGCTGCTGTTGCTGCTCAACATCCTGCTGCATTTTGTGGTGATCCGGCCGGTGAAGCGGATGTCGGAGATCGCCGGCGAGGTCAGCATGGGTAAGCCGGACGTACCGGAATACGTCCGGCAAGGCTCCGATGAAATCGCCTCCCTGTCGCAGTCGTTCAACCGGATGCGGCTCAGCCTGGAAAACGCCATGAAGATGCTGGGCGAATGAGATGAACGACGGCGGCGACACCAGCGCCACACTGCCGCCGCGCATCGGCCGCTACCGGGTGACCGGGATGCTGGGTCGCGGCGCCATGGGCGTGGTTTACCGCGCTCACGACGCGGCGATCGACCGCGAAGTAGCCATCAAAACCATCCATCGCCGGCTGTTGCGCGGCGAAGAGGGCGCCGAGTGGCTGGAGCGTTTTCGCCGCGAAGTGCGCGCCGCCGGCCGTTGCCTGCATCCCAACATCGTCACCGTGTTCGAGTACGGCGAGGAAGCGGGCGCGCCCTATATCGTCATGGAGTACGTGCAGGGTCGGGAACTGCGCGGTTACCTCAAGGACCGTCAGCCGCTGCCGCTGGCCAACGCGGTGGCGATCGTCATTCAGGTGCTGCAAGCGCTGGGCCAGGCGCACACCGCCGGCGTGGTGCATCGCGACATCAAGCCCGCCAACATCATTTTGCTGGCCGACGGTCAGGTCAAGGTCACCGACTTCGGCATTGCCCGGCTGGAGGCCGGCGGCAACATGACCCAAGATGGGATGACCGTCGGCACGCCCGGTTACATGGCGCCGGAACAGTTCAAGGGTCTTGAGGCGGATCGGCGCGCCGATCTGTACGCCACCGGCGTGGTGCTGTTCGAGCTGTTGACCGGCACCCGGCCGTTTCCGGGACGCAGCGCCAGCGAATTGATGTATCAGGTCCTGAACGAGCCTCCACTGCGGGCAACCCGACTGAACCCGCTGCTGCCGGTCGAACTCGACGGCGTGCTGAACAAGGCGCTGGCCAAGGAGCCGGATGTCCGCTTTCAGAGCGCCGACGCATTTATCGCCGCCTTGGAAAACACCCGGCTGGTGGATCGCGAGATCGCGGCCGATGGCTCCACCGTGCTCCGGGTCGCGTCGGTTCAGGCGCCGCAAGCACCGGCCGGGGCCAATACCCCGCAGGGCTGGGACCCGGCGTTGCTGGCTCAAACCGAGCGGCTCCTGATAGAAACCCTGGGTCCGATGGCGCGGGTGTTGGTACGCAAGACCGCGCAGCAGGTCGGCAGTCCGACGGAATTGGCGCAACAATTGGCGGAATCCATCCCCAGCGAGCGGGACCGATTGCTGTTCCAGCGGCGGATGCGGGCGGTGATCGGCGGCACCATCACCGGCATGGTGACTCACGGCGCGGCGTCGGGGATCGGCAGTCAGGTCAGTGGATCGCTGGGATCGTTCGATCAGAGCTTGCTGGAGACCGCCCGCCGGGACCTGGCGGTCTACCTGGGACCCATCGCCAAGGTGCTGGTCAAGCAAGCGGCCAGCAAGGCCCATAGCCCGCAAGAACTTTACCAGCAACTGGCCGCGCATATTCCCACCGCCGTTGACCGTCAGGCGTTTCTGAAGCGCACTCCCGCCATAACCGGCTGAGCGCCGGACGGTCTCGACTATCGAGCCGATTTAGCCTGCCTCACGCAACCCCTCGTCACCGCCGAAACATTTGGATGATGGAAATCGACAGGTGGGCCAATTTGACCCTGCTTGATCGTTTTGGCCTATTTCCGATGGTTTGATGATTATTTTTCTCAATACGGTGCTTTTCTAATTTTTATTGTCTCCAATGGGGAAGG
>JAGRHI010000082.1:5329-29952 GCA_020445045.1 Candidatus Competibacteraceae bacterium | reverse complement strand
TTGCTAGAGCGGCTGGGGTCGACTGGGGCTTTGGCGAGTTCGAGGGCTTGCTCTCGCAGCGGGGCTTCTCTCGCTGCCGGGGGTTGTAAGCCCAAACCGCCGAAAATTCCGTCAGCCCAAATCGAGCCCCGCCACGATCGTATCCAGGTCAATGATCGGGCCGGTACTGCGGAAGGTGTAGTGTCCGTTCAGATGGACGTGGCGCCACGCCGCGGATGAGGTCGCCTTGATCAACGCCAGCGCTTTCGCGTGGCCACTCGCCTCGTACTTGGCGAGCAGGCGCGAGAGGATGGCGGAGTTGTAGTAGAGGATGGTGTTGGCGATCAGGCGCGCACACTGATTGCTGATCTCGATTTCGATGTCGGTTCGGCCCGTGAGCTCCTTCTTGCCCCCCACCTGGGCGATGGCCGAGCGGAGCTGGTGATAGGATTCGATCCGGTTCTGCGAGCGGTGCACGTTGCGCTGCACCTTCGGGTCGCGCAGATAGCGCAAGGTGTAGAGGCTGCGAATCAGCTTGTCGAATTCAAAGATGGCGCGCCGCGTGGGATTGGGGGCGGTATAGGTGCACAGCTTGCGGATCAGGGTGCCCTGGGTCATTTCCTTGAGGCCCAGCGTGGCGACGATCCGGTCGATGTTGGCCTTCTCGTCCACGATGGTCTCCAGGTCGATCTGCCCGACGGGACCGATCAGGTATTTCTCGTAGAGCGCCGGGTCGACGGCACAGTAGAGGTGCTTCAGCTGCGCCTGCAGATCGGTGAAGCGCGGCTCGAAGCGTGGTCCGAACCAGTGCAGGATGGCGAAGTTCACCTTGTTGATGCTGTGCATGTCGCCGGTGATCACGGTCGGCATGATCTCGGAGGTGTTGCGGTACCAGAGATCGAACACATGGTGGGCTTCAAGCTCATGCGCGCCGATGAGCCAGCTCTGCAGCGGCACATGGTTGCACAGCAGGGTGTAGGCGACGACGCCCTTGCCGCAGCCGAAATACTTGCGCGAGTGCCGCGCCTTGACCGTCGGGCGCGCCACGGCGAATTTCTGCCCGTCGACCGCGCCGTAGAGCGTGCCGAGGTCCAACCCGTAGTGCGGGAAGATGGGCAACTCGGCGATGGCATTGCTGATCCGGTCGTTGGCCGCCTGTAGCGAGGCCTGGCGCAGGTACTGCTGATAGGTGGTCTCCAGCACATGGTAGGGAATGTCGCTCGTCTTCGCCATCACGACATGGCCGTGGTTCATCGCCTGGGCCAGGATGACTGCCATCAAGCTGTCGGCGTCGGCGTCTTGCTTGGCATAGCGCGGCTGCAGGGGCGTCAGCGCCGAGAGGAACTGGCATTCGCGGTTGACGAAGCGGAAGACATCGGCGACATCGCAGAACGCCAACTGCTCATACAACCCATCTTGGCGTGCCGCCCCCGGTTCAGCCTTGGGCCGTCGCCAGGTCAGCGTCTTAGTCCGGCGGTCATAGTCGAGATGCTTGAGCTTGCCCTGGCGCAGCTCGCGGTCGAACGCCCGCCACTGCGTCTTCAGCTCGCCCGTGAGCGTCTTGAGCTGGGTGTGGATCGGCTTTCGCAGCCAAGGGATGTTCATCTGGTGGAGGACGTCCGCCTGCGCCTCCAGGGAGACCAGCTCATCGCTGAAACGGCGGTGCTGCAGGCTGTCGTCGAGGTACAGCTCGCCTGCCTTGAGGCGCTTTCTGAGCTGTCGGTACAGCCAGAACTCGTAGCGGTCGGCGTGCACGCCGGTGGGGTTCCCGTCGGCGTGGAATGTCAGCAAGTAGGGGCGTAGGCGCTTGGGCAGAGTGGCCGGCGGGCATTCGGCGAGCGGGCGCTGGGAGAGGCGCTGTTGGTTGGCGAGCACCTCTTTGAGCCAGGCGAGCGCCATGAGCCACGGGTTTTCCGGCACGACGCTGGAAAAGTCGAGCGCGCCGTAGAGCGGGCGCAGCTGACGGCGCGTGCGGGCGGCCAGTCCATCGATCACCTGCCAGCGCACGGCCAGCTTGCGCGTGGGCTTGACGCTGAGGCGCTGGCCGACGCTCTGCAAGGCCGCCTTGGGCAGGATCTTGAACGCCCGTTGGCGCACCTCGCCGAAGGGCGTGGTGTCGGACACCGTGTCGTCGACATAGAGCAAGAGAACGCGGCCGACCTGCGGGGTTTCCTGCGCGTGCCGCGCCTGCTCGTTGAGGAACTGCGTGTTCGCCCGCGTCTTGCTGTCCTCTTCAAGCTGCTTCATGTGGTAGCCCAGGGCGTCGACGAGATTGTCGGTGAGCTGCCGATAGCGCTGCCAGGCGTAGCACAGCAGGTACAGATAGGTCTGCTCGGGCTTGAGGCGGCGCAGGTCGTAGACCGTGTAGAAGTGCGCCAGGCTCGCGTAATAGTGCAGATTCTGCTGGGAGACCGCGAGCTGGGGCAGCCTGGTCTTGGCGATCCGGTAGAGGGGCTCCAGGCGGGTGCGCTTCTCGCGCTCCTGGGCCATCTGCCGCCAGCCAAAGTCCTTGGCGTCTTGCTTGAGGGCGGCCAGCTCCGAGAGGGTGTCGTCGCGCACCAGAAGCTGACTCAGCGCCTCCCGAGCGGCGGCGTCCAGCCCCTCGGCGAGCAGGTCGCCCAGGCGCCGCCGCTCGGCGGACAACGCCTCACTGATCAGTGTCTGCAACGTCGTATAGCCGGGCCGCACGATGCGCTGCGCGTTGAGCGAGGTGATGAGCTCGGTGACGAGGAATCCGGGGGTGGCATCCCGGCGGACCATCTGGGCGAGCTGTTGCCCAAGGGGCGCGCGGAGTTCGGCCGACCAGAGCCGATACGCGAACAGCTCCGCGATCAGGGTGCGCTGCGTGTAATGCTCGTGCTTCGTGATGGGGGTTAGCTCGACCACCTGGTCGTTGAAATAGCGCGTCAGGACGAACGCGCAATCCTCCCGCACCTCGTCCCAGGTGAAGCGAAAGAAGGCGTGCTTGGCCTTGAAGTAGCCGATCTGCAAGACGCAGTAGGCTTGGGCTGTGGGGGTCGGGCGCCGGCTGGCCAGGGCCAGCTCCGCTTCGGACAAGGACAGATAGTCCAACTGCTGCGCATCATCGAAGTCCGGCAACCCATACAGGGCGAACTGCTCGGCCTCCGACAGGATGGTCAGTCTTTCACTCTTTCCCGCCACATTGACATACAGTTTGTATATGCGAAAAGGAGCGTCACTATAGCATCAACCTGATGCCGTGAATTGCGTTGCAAGACCCATCCAGTCTGTACTATTTTGCGGCCAATTTGACGTTAACACCGAACAGGCCGTTGGCATGGGTAAAATCGTCGCCTATCTGCGTGCCTCCACCGACAAGCAAGATTTGAGTCACCAAAAACTGGAGGTTTTGGAGTTTGCCAGACGGCAAGGACTGCACATCGACGACTACATCGAGATCACCATCTCCTCGCGCAAGACCAGCCAGCAGCGTCGGATCGACGAGCTGTTTCAGACGCTGAGCGAGACCGACACCTTGATCGTGACGGAGCTCAGCCGACTGGGGCGCAGCACCGTGGAAGTGATCGCCCTGGTGAACGCCTTGGTCGAGCGCGACATTCGGGTCATTACCCTGAAGCAGAACCTGGCCATCGACCGCCAGGACATGAATTCCAAGATCGTCATCACGCTGTTCTCGCTATTTGCTGAGCTGGAGCGGGACTTGATCAGTCTGCGCACGCGGGAAGCCCTGGCGGCCAAGAAAGCCCAAGGGCAGCGCCTAGGCAAACCCAAGGGGACAATCCAGAAAAGCAAGTTCGATAAGGATCTGCCGCGGATCCAAGAACTGCTCGGCTATGGTCTCTCGGTCCGCAAGATCGCGAAGGTGCTGGGCTATTCGAGCCACATCGCCCTGAACACTTACATCAACAAACGGGGGCTCCATCACTCTGCCAGGATGTAATCGAACCCCTTTCGATGAGGCCGCGCGAACCCTGACGGAATTTTCGGCGGTTTGAGCTTACAACCCCATGAAAGAGCATAGCAACGAACGTATCGTGAAGGTCATCGGGATCGATCTGGCCAAGCGGAGCTTTCACGTGTACGGCGTGGACGAGCGCGGACAGCGCGTGATCAGCAAGGCCTTCAACCGGACGCGCCTGAGGGAGTTCATGGCAAATCTACCGGCCTGCCTGGTGGCGATGGAGGCCTGCGGCAGCGCCCACTACTGGGCGCGGCTGTTTCGGACGTATGGGCATGAGGTGCGGCTGATCGCGCCTCAGTTTGTCAAGCCCTTTGTCAAATCCAACAAGAACGACGCGGTTGATGCCGAGGCGATCTGCGAGGCGGCGCAGCGCCCGACCATGCGGTTTGTCGCCGTCAAGACGATCGAGCAGCAGGACCTTCAGGCGCTTCACCGGATGCGGAGCTTGGTGGTGGAGCGGCGCACGGCCCAGATCAACCAGATTCGGGGCCTGCTGCTGGAATACGGCATCGAGATCGCGCAAGGGCGTGTGGCGGTGGGCCAGCGGTTGCCGGACATTCTCGCGGATGCCGCCAACGGGTTGAGCGACCGCTTCCGGGCGGAATTGCAAGAACTGGCCGAGGAACTACGCCATCTCGATGCGCGCGTCGCTCATTACGATGAGCAAATCGAAGCGATTGCCCGCAGTGATAGCCGCGTCCAGTGCCTGATGACGATCCCCGGCCTCGGCGCCAAGGGCGCGACGGCCTTGGTCGCGGCGGTGGGCGAGGACCCGCGGCTGTTCAAGAACGGGCGGGGCCTGGCGGCCTGGCTGGGACTGGTACCCCGGCAACAATCCACCGGCGGGCGTGACCGGCTGCTCGGCATCAGCAAACGCGGGGATGTCTACCTGCGACAGTTGCTGATCCACGGCGCCCGCGCGGTGCTGCGCTGGGTCGAGCGCAAGGACGACCCGACGAGTCGCTGGGCCATGGCGCTAAAAGGACGTCGCCATACCAACGTCGCGGCTGTGGCGCTGGCCAACAAGATCGCCCGGATCGCCTACGCCGTGCTTACCACTGGCCAGCCCAGCCCTTTTAAGGTGTCACGGATTTGACCTTACGGTGTTGGAGTAACTTGGCGGTGGAGACATGGGGTTGCTGGGGGTTGAATTGACGTTTCACGGGCGGTTTCTTCAGTCCACGGGGGTGCTTGCGAAACGCACGTAAGCGGACATGCCGCGCCAACTGCAACAATGTGGCCACGAGCTCTGCGGTGGTCATGGTGACAAACACTCGCCACTCGGGTTCGGGAATAGCGATCATCATGCCCTTATGGGTTTCAGCGATTTCGCGAGCGATATAGTAGCCGGAGATCTGCTGATCGATTTTCTGCGCCCCGTGAACACCGCGCAACGCCGCCCATACCACTGCCAGGGCGTTGTAGGCCACCAACGCCAGACAAAAACCGAACAGCGCCGCCTTCGGATAACCCAAGGTGTTGATCTCTGAATGGAGGTGCCCCTCGAGCTGTTGGAAGGCCGTCTCCAGCGTCCAGCGCTTACGATACAGCCGAGCCACTGTCTTCGCCGAAGCCACCTTGCGGGGTAAGTTGGTCAACAGGTAGATAACCGGATCGCCGTCGCGGGTCGGCTGGTCCAACGTCACGCGGATGCGCCGAAACCGATGGGCTTGGCCGGCCTCATCGATCACCCGCACCCGCTGTTCGGCCCCTTTCCCGGTCTCCACCCGCCCCGCCGAGCGCCACGGGCCGAGCACCTCAAACGGCAGGTTCTGATGCTGGCGGGTGACAAAGCATGCCGCACGTTCGTCGATCTCGCACAGACACTCCCGGGTGCAGAAGTTGCGATCTTGCAGCCACAGGTCGTTGGCCCGAACCGTCGGCAACACCACGCCCAGCAAGGCACGCTCCTGAGCATGACCATCTTCACAGGCCAATACATCGCGCACCAGTCCGAGCTGCGGCTCGTAGACCACCAGCGATTTACCCGGCAGCGCTCCCGCCGCAAGCGAGCGTAATTCCTTGATCCGATGCTCCGTGGCCTCGAGGCAATTGCCATCGAGAATCTTGACCCGATAACCCGACAGCCACGGCTCGCGCGCCCCATCCAGTTGCTCGATCAACGGCGCTAACGTGCGCCCACTGTAACGCACCAGCTCCGCTGAGGTGTGGGCCTCCAGGCCATTGAGCTTGTTGTAGACCGACACGATCGAGGTCCCCACCTCCTCCTCTTTTTCCTGATAGGCCGCATGCACTGACGGTTTCAGGCAAAACACCACCTGGCTGAGCAGATCGTATACCGTGGAAAATAACAGCGTGCGCGTGTACTGTTTCTCGGCAGTGCGGGCATACCACTCATCGAGTTGTTCGGCACCCAGCACACGCTCCAACGTCCCACGCACCATCACCGAGATCGGACTCTTCTCCACAAAACGTTCGAATACTTCACCCAGCACTGCCATTGCCTCCACCGCGTCAATTCAAAAGCGCTGCAGTTTACCCAAACTGCGCCACCTTGAAAGGGCTGCACTGGCCAGCCCTACGATCCGGCGATGGGCGCCTGGGTTAAGACCTAAACGAGGCGCCGCGCGCCAGATCCGATCCTTCAACCCGCGCCCCCCGAGGTCGCCACGACGGAGTACCCCCACCACGAGTTGCGAAGAGTGAACCTCACGGTGATGGCATGAAAGGCCAGTCCTGCCTGCCCGCAAACCTGAAGAACTTACCAGCCAACTTAGTTGAGACTGATAACGTAATGGAATGGTCCGCCCCGCTCCTCATAATAACGAGCCCCCAGCGGGCACAATGATGAGTGTCAACCAACATCATATCCACCGAGATGACGGAGCGGACCGATGAAAGAGCATACCAGCAACGAGCGTGTCGTAAAGGTTGTCGGGATCGACTTGGCCAAGCGAAGTTTTCATGTGTACGGCGTGGACGAGCGCGGACAGCGCGTGTTCGGCAAGACCTTCAACCGGACGCGCCTGCAGGAGTTCATGGCGAATCTACCGGCCTGCACGGTGGCGATGGAGGCCTGCGGCAGCGCCCACTATTGGGCGCGGCTGTTTCGGACGCATGGGCATGAGGTACGGCTGATCGCACCTCAGTTTGTCAAGCCCTTTGTCAAATCCAACAAGAACGACGCAGTCGATGCCGAGGCGATCTGCGAGGCGGCACAGCGTCCGACCATGCGATTCGTGGCCATCAAGAGCGTCGAGCAGCAGGACATCCAGGCGATCCACCGGATGCGCGGTTTAGTGGTGGAACGGCGCACCGCTCAAGTGAACCAGATTCGGGGCCTGCTGCTGGAATACGGCATCGAGATTCCGCCAGGGCGTGCGGCGGTGGGCCAGCGGTTGCCGGATATTCTCGAGGATGCCGACCACAGGTTGAGTGACTGTTTCCGGGCGGAATTACAAGAACTGGCCGAGGAACTACGCCATCTCGATGCGCGCGTCGCTCATTACGATGCGCAAATCGAAGCGATTGCCCGCGGTGATCGCCGCGTCCAGTGCCTGATGACGATTCCCGGCCTCGGCGCCAAGGGCGCGACGGCCTTGGTCGCGGCGGTGGGCGAGGATCCGCGGCTGTTCAAGAATGGGCGGGGCCTGGCGGCTTGGCTGGGACTGGTACCCCGGCAACAGTCCACCGGCGGGCGTGACCGGTTGCTCGGCATCAGTAAACGCGGGGATGTCTACCTGCGGCAGTTGCTGATCCACGGCGCCCGCGCGGTGCTGCGCTGGGTCGAGCGTAAGGACGACCCGACGAGTCGCTGGGCCCTGGCGCTCAAAGGACGTCGCCATGCCAACGTCGCGGCCGTGGCGCTGGCCAATAAGATCGCCCGGATCGCCTACGCCGTGCTCACCACCGGCCAGCCCTACGATCCGGCGATGGGTGCCTGGGTTAAGCCCTGAACGAGGCGCCGCGCGCCAGACTCGATCACTCAACCCACGCCCTCAAGGTCGCCACGACGGAGTACCCCCACCACGAGTTGCGAAGAGTGAACCTCACGGTGATGGCATGAAAGGCCAGTCCTGCCTGCCCGTAAACCTGAAGAACTTACCAGCCAGCTTCGTTGAGACTGATAACGTGATGAGGACGGGAAGGCCCGCGAATTCCATCAGGGCATGAGGGGCGGCCACGCCCCCAGAAGACGATGCCGGATATATGGCCGCAACTGCTCCTTCTGTCGCACACCATGTTCCCTCTTGCACCGCGGGGCGGACCATATATGAAGTTCTGAATTATTTGGCGCCAAATTTTTGGAATTATATGGCGTGCTGGGGGGGCGCCAACTCCATCGAGGCGCGCCAACGCCACACTTGAGGTAAAAAACCTTAGCGGGTCAGGCGCCAAATAGCTCTGAAAAAAGCACGTCAAATAATTCAGAACGTCACAGGCGGGGCCGGCGCGGCGGGCGTTATTACATCACACGTAATACGTAATACGTAATATTCGCCAGGATAGCCGGGTCCACCAGTTCCGATAACACCTATTATCAGAACTATTTTGAACCCGGCTCCGCGTGCCGAACCCCATCGGCCGACCCCCGTCAGCTCCGGCTCGACCCCTGCCCCGGGGAAAAAATCCGGTTGAACCGCTTCCGATTCCGGTTCGACCGCTTCCACGGCTCGACGCCACCGATGAGAAATATGATTTTTAAAACAGAATGTCAGACATCGGCATGGCGTTGATGATCAGCGTCGATCCTCTTCGCCAGTTATCCTGACCTCGAATGTTGTTTTGCCTTGCGGTTGCGGCAGCGGTTCAGCCGGAATTGTTGATCGCGGAAGGGGTTAAACCGGAATCGGAAGGGGTTTGACCGGACTATGAGCCCTTGTATGCGTTGGAAATCTCGAAAAATCCGGTGAAGGCGTTAAGCCGGAACTGACAAGTTGAATGCGGCCTGCGAAATCGGTAGGCTTCGTGTCCATGAACGACACCAAGAATCCCTATGCGGGCTACCGCTATCCGGCGGAGATCATCAGCCACGCCGTCTGGCTCTATTTCCGCTTCACCCTGAGCGATCGCGATGTCGGGGAACTGCTGGCCGCGCGCGGCATCATTGTCACCGACGAGGCGATCCGCCAGTGGTGTCTGAAATTTGGCCAGGACTTCGCCCATGCACTGCGTCGCCGTCCGCCCCGGCGCGGTGACAAGTGGCATTTGGATGAGGTCTATCTCGGCATCAATGGCCAACGCTACTCTCTCTGGCGGGACGTGGATCAGGACGGCTATGTCCTCGACATCCTGGTTCAGTCGCGGCGCAACAAGCGCGCCGCCAAGCGATTCTTTCGCAAGTTCCTCAAGGGCTTGGGCTACGTCCCACGGGTGATCATCACCGACAAACTCAAAAGCAACGAAGCCGCCCGCAAGGAGTTGATGCCGGGCGTCGAGCACCGCCAGCACCAGGGCCTGAACAACCGTGCCGAACTCTCCCACCAGCCGACCCGGCAGCGGGAGCGACCGATGCGTCGGTTCAAGTCCCCGGGCCATTCCCAGCGCTTTCTCTCCGCCCATGGCCCCATTAACAATCACTTCCGCCCCCGTCGTCACCGGATGGCCGCTTCCGAATATCGCGCCGTTCACACCCAGGCGTTTGAAACCTGGCGGCAGGTGACGTGCGCCCGGAAGAACGCCTAACGGCGGTCGCGATTACCATTTACGGCTTCAGAATGCCCTCAGTTCAACAACTTTGACAATACCCTCCGGATTCATTACCACCAACAGAGGCGCACGATGAACGATTACCCACTTTTACGTCACAGCGGTATAGCCGCCTGTACCCTGAGTCTGTTGCTCTGCCTGGGCGGTGTCCAGGCTGCCGACCAGGGACCTCGCCACCATGCACAAGGACAGTACGATACCGCAACCGCCACTTATGTTGTCGTCGAGGGCGACGATCTGATTGAGATCGCCGAACGTTTTGGTATCGCGGTAGACGAGTTGAAGGCGCAAAATAAGCTCGCTTCGGACCAAATCGAGGTCGGTCAGAAGCTGGTGATCGCCACCGGCACTGCCGGGAGCCACGCGGCAACCGCCTCTACAACCCCAAACGCCGAATCACCCAATCCGGAGCGCAACGCCTACTTCGGAGAGACGCACCTCCACACCGGCTGGTCGTTGGACGCGTGGGTATTCGGCAACCGCATCACCGGTCCGGCGGATGCCTACAAATACGCGAAGGGCGAGACCATCAAGCACCCGCTGGGGTACGACATCCGGATCATGACGCCGCTGGACTTCATGGGCGTGACCGACCACTCCGAGTATGTCGGGGTGACCAAGCAGGCGAACACACCGGGCTCTTACACCAGCAAACTGCCCGAGGCCCAGGGTCTGATCATCACCGACCCGAACAGCAAGGAGCAACAGCAGCGGGCCTTCCTGGCTGTCGTCAAGCTGCTGTCGAGCCCGCCCGTCAAGGCGCTGATGTCGCCGAAGGTGGCCGGCACCGTCTGGAAGGAGAACAACGACATCGCCGACGCCGCCAACGAGCCCGGCAAGTTCACCGCCTTCTGCTCCTACGAGTGGACCTCGATGCCCGACAACCGCAACATGCACCGCAACGTGTTCTTCCGCGACTGCGCCAAGGTCCCGGAGATGCCGTACTCCGCGCTCGACTCCGTACATCCCGTGGAGCTGTGGAAGTGGATGGACACGCAGCGCAAGGCCGGTAACGAGCTGCTGGCCATTTCGCACAATGCCAACCTCTCGGATGGCTGGATGTACCCCACGGACGTCGATAGCCTGGGCCGGCCCATCGACGCCGCCTGGGCCGAGTCGCGCACGCGCAACGAGCGGCTCATCGAGATGAAGCAGGTCAAGGGCCAGTCCGAGACCCACCCGCTGCTGTCGCCCAACGACGAGTTCGCCAGTTTCGCCATCTGGAGCGTGCTGCTGGGGTTGCCCGCGGATTCCGGGCGCGTCGACAAGATCGTCGGCAGCTACGCGCGCCAGGCCCTGAAGGACGGCCTCGCCATGCAGGACACCCGCGGCTATAACCCGTACAAGTTCGGGATGGCGGGCGGCTCCGATTCTCACAACAGTGCGAGCCCCTATCGTCAGGAGAACTTCTACGGCGGGCACGCCCACGAGGACGGGACCATCGAAACCCGGATGGGTGGCCACAACTTCGCGGGCATCGACGTGCGCTATCTGGAGCCCGGCGGCCTCACCGGCGTATGGGCCGAGGAGAACACCCGCGCGTCGATCTGGGACGCCATGTACCGCAAGGAGACCTTCGGGGTCAGCGGCCCGCACATCAAGGTGCGCTTCTTCGGCGGCTGGGACTACAAGCCCGAACTGCTCGATGACCCAGGCTGGGTCAAGGCCGCCTACGCCGCCGGCGTGCCGATGGGGGCCGACCTGCCGCCGATGAAGGCCCAGGCGCCGACCTTCGTCGTGTGGGCGCTGAAAGACCCAACCGCCGCCAATCTCGATCGCGTCCAGATCGTGAAGGGCTGGACCAAGGACGGCCAGAGCTTCGAGCACGTCTTCGACGTGGCCTGGTCGGGGGACCGCAAGCCTGACCGCTGGACACATAAAGTTCCGCCAATCAAGAGCACGGTGGACATCGACGAGGCGACCTACACCAACAGCGTCGGCTCGGTCGAGCTGAAGACGGTCTGGACCGACCCCGAGTTCGACCCGAGCCAGCACGCGTTCTACTACGCGCGCGTGCTGGAGATCGAGACGCCGCGCTGGACGACCATCCAGGCCAAGCAGCTCGACATCCCGCCGCCGGACGTAGTGCCGCCCACCGTGCAGGAGCGCGCCTGGAGCTCGCCCATCTGGTACACGCCCACGGACGAGGCCCGCAAGACGGCGAAGCCGGGGCTCACGGTCGCCGAGCTCCAGGGCAAGGGCGCCACGCAATTGAACCAGCAGGAAGTCGAAGCGCTGATTGTCGGCAAGGCCCGCTGGTACCGCAACACCGTGACGGGCGAGCAATTCAAGGTCAGCTACAGAAAGGAAGGGCAGCATACCGTCTACCACGTCGGCAAGAATGTTCACCAGCCGAGCGAGGTCGGTGACGTCGCCCGCAACGGCTACGAGGGAGCGAGCTCGGCCTATTCGATCAAGGATGGCAAGGTGGTGACCTTCTTGCAGGATCATCCCTTCGAGGTCAGCTTCTACAAGCTCGGCGATACGGTCTACGGCGCACGCAGCAACGAGTTCGGCTACGCCAACTACCAGATGCTGCCCAAGGCACCCGAGATGATCGCCCCCCTGCCCAAGGCCGTGACCGATAAGGTCGGCAAGGACAACCAGGCCGATTTCCTCCACTACGACAGCGAGCTAAGGTAGCCCGGTTAGGGTCCGCCCAGGGACGAGGCACATGAGATGTAACCGATCTTTGCGCCGTCGAGGGGTACGAAGGTTCTACATTGGGTAGACCTCGCGATTGAGCAAAGTGACCCGGAGGGCCCGCAAGGGCTCTCCGTTCTTGTGGGTGGAGACTGAGTTTGTGAATCCCCTTTCGATCAATCGCTTGCTGCGTGAACCACTCGTTCATTTCATACTGCTGGGCGCCGCGCTGTTCATCGGCTACTCGTTTCTGAAGCCCGGTGTCGAGGCCGAGTCGCCCCGCCAGATCGCCCTGACGCTCGACGAGCTCGGCCAGCTGGAAATGCTGTTCGAGTCGCAGTGGCATCGTCCGCCGACCCCCGACGAGTTCTCCGCCATGGTAGAGACCAAGGTCCGGCAGGAGGTCCTCTACCGCGAGGCGCTGGCGATGGGCCTCGACAAGAACGACGAGATCGTGAAACGCCGCATGGCGCAGAAGATGCAGTTTCTCGCCGAGGACATGGCCGCCGCCCACGAGCCAACGACCGAGGAACTGAGCGCCTGGTACGCAAAGAACAGCGACAAATTCGCGCTGCCGAGCCGGGTCAGCTTCCGCCACCTGTACTTTTCTCCGGATCACCGCGGAGCACAGGCGTACGACGACGCGTTACGCGCACTCCCGAAGCTAGCCGGTCAGCCTGAAGACTCGAAGCTCACCGAATCACTCGGCGATCGTTTCATGTACCAGGATTATTACGCTGACAAGACGTCGGTATCGCTAGCCAAGGACTTCGGGCCGCAGTTCGCGGTGGCTGTCTCCAAGCTCACGCCCGACTCCTGGCAGGGGCCTATCGAGTCCGGCTATGGCTGGCATCTTGTCTATGTCGACTCCCTCATTCCAGGTCGGGTCCCGGCCTTCGAGGAGGTTGCGCAGGACGTGAAGACCGCCTGGCTCGGTGCGCGGAAGGAAGCCGCCTGGCAGAAGTCCTACCGGGACATGCGAGCCAAGTACACCTTGCTGCTGCCAGTGCCGAGCGATCACGCGACAGGTTCGTCAACCGCAGCTGTGCCTTCCGAGACGGACAAGCTTGTGCAAGACCGGGGCGCGCCCCGTTGAACCGCTTCCGTTGCTCTGCCTGCTGGCTACTCACCGTCCTGGCGGTCTTGCTTGTGGCCATTCCGGCCGCCATGGCCCACGAATCGCGTCCGGCCTATTTGGAAATACAGGAGACGGCGCCAGGTCAATACACCCTGTTATGGCGCACGCCGATGATGGCCGGCAGGCGCTTGCCGGTCGTGCTGCGGGTGCCGGACGGAATTCGCGGTCTGCGGGAACCGGTTGTTCAGTCGCTGAGCGACTCGATACTGGAACGCCGCTGGATCGATGCAGGTCCACAGGGGCTGGCCGGCAAGCGTATCGAATTCCCAGGACTCCAGTTTACGATCACCGATGCGCTCGTCCGCGTCGAGCTGCTCGACGGCAGGACGATGCAGATGATCGCACGTCCGTCCCAACCCTGGGTCGAGATCGCCGCCTCGCAGCCGTGGTGGCAGGTGATGGGTACCTACACCGTCGAGGGGGTCCGCCATATCCTGTTCGGCGCCGATCACCTGCTGTTCGTGCTGGGCCTTCTGCTGCTCGTGAAGGACGGCTGGATGCTGGTAAAGACGATCACGGCGTTCACGATCGCCCACAGCATCACCCTGGCCATCGCCACGTTCGGCTATGCCAGTGCGCCGGCGCTGCCGCTCAACGCCGCCATCGCGCTGAGCATCCTCTTTCTCGGGCCGGAGATCGTGCGTTCCTGGCGGGGCGAGACGAGCTTCACCATCCGCCACCCTTGGGTGGTCGCCTTTGCCTTCGGCCTGCTGCACGGGTTTGGCTTCGCCACCGCGCTGACCGATGCCGGCCTGCCGCGTGGGGACCTGCCCCTGGCGCTCCTGTCGTTCAACATTGGTGTCGAGATCGGGCAATTGGCTTTCGTGGCGCTGATTTTGGCCTTGGCCCGTTCCTTCCAGGTGCTCGAGATCCATTGGCCGCGCTGGGTGCAGGTGCTTCCGGGTTACACGGTCGGGGCGCTCGGCGCATTCTGGACCTTGCAGCGCGTGGCGCTGCTTGTCGGAGCCTTGCGATGAAGACCAGACTCCCGCTTCGATCGGCACTGGCAGTCGCCTTGATGGCGACGCTCTGGGCGCAGACCGCCGGCGCGCATCTGTTGAAGGGCGAGGCCAGCGGTTTTCTCACGGGATTTCTGCATCCCATCTCCGGCGCGGATCACATGCTCGCGATGATCGCCGTCGGCCTCTGGGGTGCGCAGCTCGGTGCGCCCGCCCTCTGGGTGCTGCCGGTGGCGTTTCCCCTGGTCATGGCGATGGGCGGCGTGCTCGGCCTTCTGGGCGTGCCGATCCCCGGCGTCGAGTACGGCATCGCGGCCTCGGCCGTCATGCTCGGCGCGGCGGTGGCGTTCGAGCTGCGCCCGCCGATCGTTGTCGCGGGTGTGCTGGTCGGTTTCTTCGCCATCTTCCACGGTCATGCCCATGGCACCGAGCGCCCGCCGGGCCAGAGCGCGCTGCTCTACAGCATGGGTTTCGTGATCGCGACCGGATGCCTGCACGCACTGGGCATCGGGATCGGCGCCGTCCACCGCTGGTCCTGGGGCCAGAAGCTGTTGCGAGCCAGCGGCGCGATGGTCGCCGCAGGGGGCGTTTTCTTCCTTTGGAGGGCGGCCGCGTGAGGACCGCACGGTCAGCGGGGACCCGCGCGTTCGTCGCGCTCGCTGTCGCCCTGAGCTGCGGACCCGCCCGGGCGCATCTCAATTCGACCGGCATGGGTCCGATCTACGACGGCTTGACGCACTTTCTGATGAGCCCCGAGGATCTGGTGCCCGCGCTCGCGTTGGCGCTCCTGGCCGGGCTGCGCGGCGCGGCGTACGGACGGCGTGCGCTGTTCACGCTCCCGGCCGCGTGGCTGCTGGGCATCCTTTGCGGACTCGCTGTAACCACCACTAGCACCACAACGCTCGGGCCAGCGATCTGGTTTCTGGTGTTGGGTGGGCTGGTGCTGGCCGACGCGAAGCTCTCACTGCGGGCGATGACGACGCTCGCCGTATTGCTCGGTCTCGTTCACGGCTACTTCAACGGAACGGGGATGGGGCTTTCCGCGCCATCGATCATCGCCGCCCTCGGGCTCGCCGCCGCCGTGTTCGTTCTGGTGGTCCTCGTCGCCGCGCTGGTCGTTACGCTGCGGGCGCACTGGGCACGCATCGCGGTGCGGGTGGGCGGCAGCTGGATCGCCGCGAGCGGCCTGCTGATGCTGGGATGGTCGATTCGCGGCAGCTGACCTCTGCGCCGGCCCGGGAACGGAAGGCTCTGATCGCAGCAGGCGCCGCGGGAGTGTTTCCTGGACAAGCGACAGGCTAGGCACCAGGATTGGATGAGCGGGGCGGAGCACCCGCCAACGAGCGCGCGCTAATCGGCGACAGACCGGTGCGCGCGCGGATCAAGGGACCGAGGCGGTCCTTTTGCCTGTCCCGGCGACAGGGCGGATAGGTTGGAATTTCTGGCGCTACTGACAGCAACTGAGAGGGTAGAGAGATATGAATCAATCCAGCAGGCACCGACTTACAAAACAATTAGCGCTTGCGGTGCTGGCCCTGTTCCTCGGCCTTGGGCTTGGCACCGCCTTCAGTCTTGGGGTCGGCACAATAGAAGACACGGGGCCTCGCCACCATGCACAAGGTCAGTACGACACGGTGACCGCCACCTATGTAGTGGTCGAGGGCGACGATCTGATCGCAATCGGCGAGCGTTTTCAGATCCCCGTGGATGCGCTGAAGACGCACAACAAGCTGGCTTCGGACGAGATCGAGACCGGTCAGCGGTTGACCATCCCGGGCGGATCGGTCGGGGCTGCCGGTAGCGCCGTGCCGCAAGTGACCGGCAAGCTCGGCTCGCCCAGCGCCACGACCACCATCCCGGGCAACCAACTGCCCGCACCGGCGCCGAAGTTCGGCGGCGTGATCAAGGAAACGGTCGATGGATCCAAGACTTGGTGGCCGCCGCGTGTCGTGCCACCGAAGGGCGCGCCCAACGTGCTGCTCATCCAGATCGACGATTCCGGCTTCGGCACTTCCAGCACCTTTGGCGGTGTGATCCCCAGCCCGACGCTCGACAAGCTCGCCGCCAACGGTCTGCGCTACACGGCGATGCACAACGCCGCGCTCTGTTCGCCAACGCGGGCCGCGACGATCAGCGGTCGCAATCACCACACGATGGGCTTCGGTGTAATCGCCGAGGCGTCCACCGGGTTCCCGGGCTATGACGCCACCATCACGCCGGACCGCGCGACGATCGGGCGCATTCTCAAGGACAACGGCTTCGCGACCTCGTGGTTCGGCAAGAACCACAACACGCCGGGATGGGTCGCGACCGAGGTCGGACCCTTCGACCAGTGGCCCTCGGGTTACGGGTTCGAATATTTCTACGGCTTCCCGGTGGGCGAGACCGACCAGTGGACCCCGTATCTTTTCCGCGACCATACGGCGATCTTTCCGTGGCGGGACAAGGAACCGGGCACCTGGAACCTGACCACCGCGATGGCCGACGAGGCGGTCGACTACCTGCGCCGGATCGACGCGACGCACCCCGACAAGCCGTTCCTGCTTTACTACGCGCCGGGCGGCACGCATTCACCGCACCATCCGACCAAGGAATGGATCGACAAGATCAGCGCGTTGCACCTCTTCGACGGAGGTTGGAACAAACTGCGGGAGACGATCTTCGCCAACCAGAAGAAGCTCGGGGTGATTCCGGCCGACGCCAAGCTGACGCCCTGGCCCAAGGGCCCGCCGGCCAATCTGAAGGAGTGGGAGGAGCTGTCGGCCGATGAGAAGAAGATGTTCATCAAGCAGGCGGACGTGTTCGCCGCCTACCACGCCTACACCGATTACGAGGCGGGCCGCGTGATCGCCGAGATCGAACGCCAGGGCAAGCTCGACAACACGCTGATCATCTGGCTGCAGGGCGACAACGGCAACAGCGCCGAGGGCACCACGGTCGGCACTCCCAACGACTACGCGGCGTACAATGGCATTGACGTCCCGGTGAAGGATCAGTTGGCGCTCTTCTACGACAAGTGGGGCGGCCCAGAAACCGCACCGCACATGGCGGTGGCCTGGACCTGGGCCTTCGATACGCCTTACAAGTGGACGAAACAGGTCGCGTCCTATCTCGGCGGCAATCGCAGCGGCGCGGTGATCTCCTGGCCAGCTCGCATCAAGGACAAGGGCGGCATCCGCAATCAGTTCCACCACGTGATCGACGTCGTGCCGACGATCCTCGAGGCCACCGGCATCCCTGCGCCCGAGTATGTGGATGGCATCAAACAGCACCCGATCGAGGGCGTGAGCATGGTGTACACCTTCGACAAGAAGAACGCCGACGCGCCGACAACGCACAAGACGCAGTACTTCGAGATGATCGGCCAGCGCGCGATCTATCACGACGGCTGGTACGCCAACACCAAGGTGGTGATCGCACCATGGGATAACAACCCGGGCGTCAAGGTGCCGGACGTGCTCGACTACGAGTGGGAACTCTACGACCTCACGACGGACTGGACACAGTTTGAAGACGTCTCGAAAAAGAATCCCGCGAAGCTCAAGGAGCTGCAGGCGGTCTTCGTCGAGGAAGCGAAGAAATACAACGTGTTCCCGCTCGACAACGAGGGGTTCCAGCGCTTTTTGCGGCCGCGGCCGAGCGGCTCGCCCGGCATCACCGAGTTCAGCTATGTTGCGCCGATCTCGATCGCGCTCGGGGCGATGCCGCCCTACCTCGCACGCGACTTCACCGTCACTGCCGACATCGACATCCCACAAGGTGGGGCCGAGGGCATGCTGATCACCGAGGGCGGCCGTTTCAATGGCTGGGGGCTTTACCTGTTGAAGGGCAAACCGGTGTTCACCTACAACCTGGTCGATCTGCACCGCTTCCGATGGGAGGGCGCACAGGCGATTCCCCCCGGCCGACACACCGTGGTCTTCGACTTCCAGTATGACGGCCCGGGGCTCGCCAAGGGTGGCACCGGCGTGCTGACCGTGGATGGCGTGGAGGTGGCGAAGCAGACGATTCCCCATACGGTGCCCGCCGTCGAGATCATGGACGAGTGGATGGACGTCGGCTACGACACGCGCACCGGCGTCGACGATCGCGACTACAAGCCGCCGTTCCGCTTCACCGGCACGATCCACAAGATCACCTTCAAGCCGGGGCCGCCGGAGATGACCGAGGAACAGATGAAGCGGGTCGCGAAAATGAACGCGAACGGGAGAGACTGACTGGCGATTCGGTGGTTAACAGGAATGTCACCACCGAGTCATTGGAGGGCCTGGCCCCCGGTATTCCAGGCCCGAATGTAGGGTGGGCACATGGATCGGACTGGCAGGTCCGCTACCGTTCCACACAATTTGTTTTGCTGGAGACGAGAGGTGGTCCCACATCGTGAGACAGACCCGCGGCATTTTTAAGGTGGATTCCTGTTAGAGACGGGGTTTAGGGAGCAGTGGATACTGCTGGCGAATTCGATTAGGAGGAATCTTATGCTGCTGTTGCCATAGGGGCCAGGGAGGCGAAAGCGGATCGTCGGGTTTTGGCCCGGGGACGGTCGGTCAACCAAGCGTCCACACGCACGATGTTCATGGCAATGGCGGTAAACACATGCTGAAGCTGGGTCTTGGCCAATCCGATATATCGACATCGGCGCAGACCAAAGGCGCGGACGGCCTGGGACAAGGTGCCCTCGACTCCAGCCCGTGGGCCGTACCGGGCGCGCCAGGCTTCGGTTTCTTGTTGACCGCGAGCATTCTGCAAAGCTTCATGCAATGGGCGCGGGCGCAACGTGATTTCGCGAGGGTCGGTCTTAGCTCGGGTGCAGAGGGGACGGCGGCTACAAACGGCACCGGTGGGGCGATGGAACCCGACATGGATCGTGTCGTTACCCCAAGGGTCGCGGGCCGACGTCCAGTCGACGCTCGTTTGGCCGGTCGGGCAGATCACCTGTTTGGACGCCCAATTGATAACGAAGGCGGCCAAATCGAAGCCCTGGCCCGCCTTGGCCTGCCAGCTGACATCTGAGCGCACCGGGCCGAGTAACTCGATGCCCTGTTGGGTCTGGCTGGTGACCCGCGGATCGGCATCGACGTCACCGGCATCGGCGAGGTGGGTAGCGGGCGCCAAGCCTTTATCCACCAGCGCTTGCTGGATCGGTGCTGTCAGATCGCTGTCGGTGACCGGCGCAGGGGTGGTCTCGACATGCCCGAGTAGATGAGGCCTGTCGACATCGCAGGTTTCGGTGACGTGGACTTTGTAACCGGTCCAGGTCGTGCTGCGCTGGCTACTGTAATGAGCATCCGTGTCGTCGGGGGAGTCGAAACGAGTGCTGACGGGGGGCAGGTCAGCGGCTTTGCGCCAGCGGATCACGTCATCCTCGACCCAGAACTGATGTACCCAGGCTTGCCGCAGCGTCTGGACCGCCGGCAGCTCGCGTAACCAGACGGGCGCCGCCGGCGCGTAAATCGCCGCCAGCAACGTATGGCCATCAGTTCCGATTTGTTCACCGAGAGCAGTGCGCGCCGCTTCGCCTTTGGGTAGGCGGTACTCTTCGACCCGGATCGCGTCGCGTTCAAACCACTCCGGCGCTGCGACACCGGCTAGCCAGTCCGGCGCCACGGTGGCCACGCTGTTCAGGGCCGCACGCAAAGTCTCACCCACGCTCTCGAGCCGGTTGAGGGTGCGGATCGCGGCCAGAACGTGGGTGGAATCGGTGCGCTGCTGTCCGCGAGCCTTCCATAGGCCGAGATCCTTGAGCCGTGACAGCATCGCTTCCAACAGGACAGGCCCGGCAGCGCCTTCAACCAGACGCGCGCGGAACTCACACAGCACGGAAGCATCGCCACCGGGGTCGGTCAATTCCAGACTCAGGGCGTATTTCCAGTCGATCCGCGCACGAACCGCGTCGGCGGCCTGGCGGTCGGAGAGTCCTTCAATGAATGGCATCGCGGTGATCAAGGCCAGACGCCACGGGCTTTCCGCCGGTTGGCCGCGAGCGGGAAACCAGGGTGCAAACAGGGGATCGTCGAAGATCGTACCGATTTCATCGCGCCGGCGAACGTACACATTGCCTTTGGGAAAGGCGGCCCGCGCGACCCGTTGGGTGTCTTCGGGAACCGGGGGAATCTCTCGGGGCTGGAGCGACATGGCGATCCTCCGCAGGTCAAGGATGGGGATGACTCCAAGTCTATCAACGACACCCACGTCGGACTCGCCCTCTATCACCACTTCAGAGGAGATTGGATCCAGAATCGAATTCGCCAGCAGTATCCACTGCTCCCTAAACCCCAAAGTGCTCAATGCCGAAATTAGTCTGAACGTCCAACTGGATGCTGAGCATCGACGCTGACCGCATGCGCTAGCAGCCTGTCGGACTTAACCTTCGAACCAGCCATCGGTTAGCCATTTGAAGACTGTTTGTGATTAACAATGGTTCGGACAGTTTTGAAACCGACAATCAAACGGTTAGCTCCAGCAGGGCGGATTAAATCAAACGCAGGACAATCCCTGAGTTTCATAAAATAACCTGTTGATTTTGCTTGGCCTGTGGTTGCTGCTCGAAGATCTGGATTTTCAGAGAGTTCCATCACCCGATGTGACCAAGATGAAAACCGAAACTGTCCGAACTATTGTGATTAAAAAAGATACAGTTATTTCGAAAAGACGCTGTTTTCTCTAGTTTTTCCCTTACTGCGGACGCAATACGGCCATCCGTTTTAGATTCCACGCCAGACACACCAGGGTCCATTCACCTTGGACGTTGGCCAATCCGCGGGTGAGAAATTGGCGGAAGCCCATCACGGATTGGATGATTCCAAAGACCGGTTCGACGGTGGACTTGCGCAGCGCGTAGGCGGCCTTGCCGGCGCCGGTCTTGAGCCGATGGGTCATGCGTTGGACCGGGGTCGCCTCGGCGGGCCGTTTGGGCGGCTCGCTGAAGCGCTCCGAGAAGTGGGGATGGTGTTCATCGCGCTGGATCGCCATCAGCGGCTCGATGCCGGCCGCCTCGCGGGCGTCCACGTTGGCCTCGCTGAAGTCACCGGCGTCGGCGAGCATTTGCGCGGGTCGATTGAGTCCCTCGGGTAGCGCCTGAAGCTTCTCGACCATGGGCACGACCTGCTGCTTGTCGTTGGCGGCCTGCGTCACCTGGGGCACCATGACCAACAGGGTTTCGGTATCGACCAGGGCTTGGCCGTTGTAACACTGCTCGAAGCCGCCGCCGGCCACGGGCATGATGCGCGACTCTTCGTCGGTGAGGTTGATCTGGTCTTTGGGGCGCGCACCGGGCTCTGGCGGCTTGGGTGCCTGGCCGCGCGGCTTCTTGCCACTGGCCGCCGCCTTGGCCTCGCGTGCATTGAGCTTGGCTTCGTAGTCGGCCTGCTCGCGGGCGAAACGCTCGGCCGCCCGTGCCTCGATCTTGGTTTTCGCCTCGGCGATGGCCGCCAGGCGATCCTCGCGGCGCTTGAGTTCGTCCGGCACGCGCATCCCGTCGGGGGTGTTGGCGCCATCGGCCTGTTCGGCCAAGGCCAGCAGTTCCTGGACCTCCGCCTTCAGCTGCGCCTCGATGATCCCGGCGTGCTCATGGGACAGGGCGCCATGGCGGCGGGCATTGGCGTGGATCTTGGTCCCGTCCAGGCTGACGGCGCCGAAACGGCTGATCTGGTTCTCGCGGGCGACTTGGAGCACCTGCACAAACACCGTCTCGAACTCACGCGCGAAGCGTCGGCGGAAATGGGCCAGGGTGTCGTGGTCTGGATGTCGATGACAGGCGATGTAACGAAATGCCAGCGAGTCGTCGGTCGCCCGTTCGATCTTGCGGCTGGAGTAGCAGCCGGTGGCGTACCCGTAGATCAACAGCGACAGCAACAACGCCGGGTGGTAGGCCGCGCTGCCCCGACCGGCATAGGCCCGCTCCAGATCGCTCAGGTCCAGCCCTTCCACCACTTCCACCACGTACCGTGCCAGGTGTCCCTCAGGCAGCCACTCCCGCACCGACGGCGGCAGCAGAAAGTCGATGTCTCGGTCGATCAGGTGGAACTTGCTCATCTTCGCCAGCCCTTGAAATTGATCCGGCCATTTTACTCAACCCCCCGCGTCAGGTCAGGCTCCAGGTCCAACAGGCTGCTAGCCGTAACTGCTTGGTTTTATAGTGACCCAAGTCACGCTGCTCTCGGTTTCTGGTCACGCTATAATTTGTGTGTGTGATATAAGCTCTTAATTTCAAAGTGTTGTATTTTTGCACCTTCAAGGCCTTGATCAACTTCACCCTACCCAAAACCGACCCGGTCCGGTTACCTCCTCAGCGTACCACCCTCAAAAACGGCCCGAAGTATTGTAACGAAACATTCAATCACTGAACGCCTCGTTAACACACAGCAATCCTTTCCACGCATGCAATAAATACAATCAATTGATTTAAATAATAAATATGGAATGGCACGCTTAGTGCTTGATAGGCTGTTGATGCACACAGCCCATGAAAGGAGAGCAGCAATGAAACCCGTCAATTCCACTCTTTTGCTTAGTACGTTTCTGATCCTGTCCATGCCGGCTCTGGCGGATGACGAAACCAAGCCCGGTTTCGACGATAAGGGCAGGGACCATGCCTCACACGTCGAAGTCCACACGCACTTACATCCCGAAGTGCGCGACGCGCCCGCCAAACCGGAATCTTTCCAAAATAAAGACATGGATCCAGTAAAGACAACGGAAGTCCACACGCACTTACATCCCGAAGTGCGCGACGCGCCCGCCAAGCCGGAGTCCTTTCAAAAGAAATAGGATTCGCGATCAACGGCCTATCCGGCGCCACGCCTCGGCGCGACTTTAAAACTCTCGAAGGATTTCCTGCATGTCTTTATCGATCAAGGCTCTTGTTGTTGTCGCCACTTTATCTTTCTCCACCAGCGCCCTGACCGATGCGGGCCACGCGGACATCGGCAAGCCCGGCAAGACACCCGCTGCTCAGCGTACAGTTGAAATCACCCTTGGTGAGATGTACTTCAAGCCTGAAACTCTCAACGTCAAAGCCGGCGAGACCGTGCGTTTCGTAGTGAAAAACGAAGGGCAATTGCTGCACGAATTCAATATCGGTACGTCGGATATGCACGCCCATCATCGCGAGGAAATGGCGATGATGATGGAGCACGGCATGTTGACGCCGACTGGAATCAACCCAGAACGGATGAACATGGATCATGGCCAGATGGGCATGGGTTCCATGAAGCACGACGACCCCAACAGTGTGCTGGTCGAACCCGGCAAAACCATGGAACTGGTCTGGACCTTTCCCAAGTCCGGCGCGCTGCAAGTGGCCTGCAACATCCCCGGCCACAGCGAAGCCGGCATGGTCGGCCAGATCGCCATCGGCCGGTAGAGGAACGCCGCATGTCGCGCTATTGGTTCGCCGCCGCCGTCACCCTGTTGGCCACCACCGCTCAGGCGGCCACCTATGACCTGACCATCGGTAAAACGCCAGTCAATTTTACTGGCCAGCCCCGCCAGGCCATCACCGTCAATGGCCAGTTGCCGGCGCCGCTGCTGCGCTTCCAGGAAGGCGAGGAAGTCGTGCTGAACGTGACCAACGCGCTCGACACCGACAGTTCCTTACACTGGCACGGTTTTATCCTGCCCTACACCATGGACGGCGCGCCAGGTTTTGGCTTTGCCGGCATCAAGCCGGGCGAGACCTTTAGCTATCGCTTCAAGATCCAGCAGAGCGGCACCTACTGGTATCACAGCCACTCCGACTTGCAGGAACAAGCGGGATTGTATGGACCGATTGTCATCGAGCCCACCCGGCCCGAACCGTACAAATACGACCGCGACTACGTGATCATGCTGTCGGACTGGACTGATCAGGAACCACGCACGGTCATGAGCAAGCTGAAAAAGCAAAGCGACTATTACAATTACAGCCAGCCAACCGTGGGGGACTTCTTCCGCGATGTTAGCGCCAAGGGTTGGGACGCCGCCGTCCAGAATCGTCTCGACTGGGGCCAGATGCGGATGATGGCGACCGACATCGCCGATGTGGCTGGCTATACCTTTCTGGTCAATGGTCGGACATCGGAGCAGAACTGGAGCGGGCTGTTCAAACCTGGTGAGCGGGTGCGGCTGCGGTTGATCAACGGTTCGGCCATGTCGATTTTCGATGTGCGCATCCCCGGCCTGAAAATGACCGTGGTCCAGGCCGACGGCAATAACGTGACGCCGACCCCGGTGGACGAACTGCGCATCAGCGTGGCCGAAACCTATGACGTCATCGTCCAGCCCCAAGACGACCAAGCCTATACCCTGTTCG
>JAGRHI010000082.1:0-5132 GCA_020445045.1 Candidatus Competibacteraceae bacterium | reverse complement strand
GGCTCGATGGCTGGTATGGATCACGACTCGATGGCCGGCATGGATACCGAAACCGTCGATCACTCGAAGATGGATCACGACTCGATGGCCGGCATGGATACCGAAACCGTCGATCACTCGAAGATGGATCATTCGAAGATGAACCAAGCCTCGATGGCGGGTATGGATCATTCAAGCATGAACCCTGGCGGCGCGGCGAACGCGGAGCAAACCCCAGCCGACAGGGTCAAGCCCAACCCGCGAAGCGGCTTGTATCCGAAGGCGGCGAATAGCGGCAAGTTCCTCATCTACAACGACCTGCGCGCCATGAACGCCTATCCCGGCTACCGCGCGCCCGACCGCGAGATCGAGATCCGCCTGACCGGCAACATGGAGCGCTACATCTGGACGCTCAACGACGAGAAATTCGTTGACGCCGAGCCCATCCGGCTCAAATACGGCGAGCGGGTGCGCCTCAAGCTGACCAACACCACCATGATGAACCATCCGATTCACCTGCACGGCATGTGGATGCAGTTGGACATCGGCAAGGGCGCCTTCAACCCGCTCAAGCATGTGATCAACGTGATGCCCGGACAGACGGTCTATGCCGATGTATCGGTGGACGCCAAGGGCGAATGGCCGTTTCATTGCCATCTGCTCTATCACATGGATGCCGGCATGATGCGCAAGGTCATTGTCGATGACAGCGGCGCGAGTATCTGATGGAGCAGAGACATGTCGAACCATAGCCTATCGCGCTGCTGGCCGGCGATGTTGCTGGCGGGCGCATTGGTGTCAGCCTTACTTACTGCCAGGACCACTCACGCCGCCGAAGATGAAATCTACACCTACTTTCGCGCTGAGGAACTCGGCTACCGCATCGGTGATGGAGACAGCTTCAATTGGGACGCCGAAGGCTGGATCGGCGGCGATTACAACAAACTTTGGTTCAAGACCGAGGGCGAGCGGGTCAACGGCAACGGGCTCGAAAATGCCGAAGTACAATTGCTGTACAGCCGTTTGATCGCGGATTTCTGGGATTTGCAAGCAGGTCTGCGCTACGACTTCAAACCGGAACCCGAACGCGGTTTCGCCGTGATCGGTGTGGAGGGGCTGGCCCCGTACTGGTTCGAGATCGACGCCAGCGCGTTTCTCAGTGACCAGGGTGATGTTTCCGCTCGATTCAAAGCCGAGTACGACCTGCTGCTGACTCAGAAGCTGATCCTGTCGCCGCTGTTGGAGATGAACCTTGCGGCCAGCAGCGATGAAAAGCGCGGCGTCGGTTCCGGCCTAAACGATTTGGAGCTCAACCTGACCCTGCGCTACGAGGTCGTCCGCGAATTCGCCCCCTACATTGGGGTGAGTTGGGAGCGGAAATACGGCCAAACCGCCGATTTCGCTCGCGCCGAGGGTGAGGCTATTGAGCGGACCGCCTTCATGGCGGGTGTTCGGTTCTGGTTTTGACCGGACGCGGCAAGATTAACCATTTTATTGAGGAGTCAGAATCATGCAGGAATCTTCGTCCGCGCCAAGTCACAGTTCCCTTGATGCAAACAGCCGCTCTTCCGTCAGTCGGCGGTTCTCCCTGGAGGGTCTGAACGATGGCCTCCATACGCCAACAACCACCCATGCTTTAACCCAGCAACCGGGTGTACAGGATGTCCAGATTGACCTCCAGCATAACTGCATTCATATCCACTACGATAACACGATCATCGATGTTGAAACGGTGGTCGAGGCGTTGAGAAATGCGGGATGCCCTCCGCGACAGCGCTTTTTGGATCGACTGAAATACGGCTGGTGGCGTTATCTGGATGAAAATGCGCGCGGCAATGCCACAAGTACCCAGGCGCCCTGTTGCAGTAATCCGGCAACGATTCATGCCCAACGTCGGCGTCGTTGATCGGGGCGAATCCATCTTCCCGCTGCCCCTTGCCCAGTGGGCATTAACCACCCTACTTCATTCAGGAACCGTGAATCATGCAAAAATCGACTGCTCTCTTGGCCTTCCTGCTGAGTTTTGGAACCATGAGCGCCCACGCCGCCGAGCCCCCCGCCTTTGCCAAATTCATGAAGCAGGCCGGACACATCCACGGCATCGCCGTGAACCCCAGCGAACCGTCGCAACTGTATCTGGCCACCCATCGGGGATTGTATCTGGCCTCACCCGATGGCAAAACCGTCCGGGTGTCCGATGTGAACCACGATTTCATGGGGTTCGCCGTGCATCCCACCGAACCGAACCGGCTCTTCGGCAGCGGCCACCCGGCGGGCGGCGGCAATTTGGGTTTCATCGCGTCCACCGACGGTGGGAAAACCTGGCGGCAGTTGTCGCCAGGCGTTAAAGGACCGGTGGATTTTCATGCCATGACGGTCAGCAAGGCCGATTCGAAAGTGGTTTACGGATTACACGGAGGCATCCAGATCAGCCGGGACGGTGGTCAAACCTGGACGATAACCGGTCCCGCGCCGGACCAGGTGATCGATCTGGCCGCATCGGCCACGGATACGCGGACCCTGTACGCTGGAACGACCGAGGGTGTACTGGAAAGCAAGGACGAAGGCCGTTCGTGGCAACCCGCCTACCTGATCACCCGCCCGGCTTCCCTGGTTGAGGCGGACAAGGACGGCGCTTTATACGTCTTCATGATCAAGGTTGGTTTCCTCAAACGTCAGGGCCATGATTGGACTCGTCTGGCCAGCGCCAGCGATTTTGGCGAGCGCTACTTCACACATTTGGCGGTTGATCCGAACGATGCGAAGCGGCTGTACGCCACGACCAGCACCGGTGAATTGCTGGCCAGCACCGACGGTGGCCAACATTGGCAACCTTTCGTTCTTGGCTCGTAACAGTCTGTTTGTAATACAAAATTATTTGAGGAGAAATTCGATGCAACCGCGTATCTTGGTCACGATCTTTGCCTTGTCGCTCTCTCTGAGTCCCACCGTTCTTTTAGCCCAGCAGGAACAACGTCCTCAAGAGCATGAGGCTCATCACCCCGAGGGCGCCGTTTCCACGGATGAACCCACCGCAAGCGATCAGACGAGCACGGGAGCTGCCAACGACGAACCGACGGCAGTGAAAGATTCGGCTGATCCCTTGCTGGCCACCCTGCAACAACGCATGGAAGCAATGCTGTCCCACTGGGACCAGATGAGTCAAACAACCGATCCGGCGCAACGCCAGCAGCTGATGTTGGAGCATCGCCAGAAGATGATGGCGCTCAATGTCATGATGCACGATATGGCGCGGCAAAAAGGTATGACGGACCAAAGCATCGGCATGATGGGTGGCCAAAGCATGGGTGGCGGCATGATGGGTCAAGGCATGGGCATGATGGGTCAGAAGGGCGGCATGATGGGCAAAGGCATGGGTGGCGGCATGATGGGCATGATGGGGCATGGCAAGGGTTCTGCTTGTCAGGCGGGTTGGCTGGAAGCCTATCGGCAACTGGAAAAACGGGTTGACCTGCTTCAGAAGATGGTCGAGGAAGCCATGCGCGAGTAATGGCCAAGAAGCGATTAAGCCACCGGCTTACCGTGCGCGTGATCTGGCAACGTCAGCCGAAAACAAACGCCATGCGGACCGGACTCGACCAGTTCCAGTTCGCCGCCGTGCGCACGGGCAATGTCGCGACTGGTGGCGAGGCCGAGGCCGTTGCCGCCGGTCTTTACCGAACCCACGAAGGGCTCAAACAGGCGAGCGCGGGCCGCCTCGGGCAGACCGGGACCATCATCCATCATCTCGATGGTCCAGCCCGTGGCGGCGGGCCGCGCGGTGAGGCTGGACTGTTTGGCGCCGGCCTCGTGGCTGTTGGCGAGCAGGTTGCCCAACACGCGGGCCAGCCGCTCGGGATCGCCGCCGACCGTCGCGCCGTCTGGGACATCCACCGTCACCTGAAACTCCGGCGGTCGCGCGGCGGCCGTGGCGGCTTGCGCGCAAAGCACGGCCAAGTCAATGCGCTCGCGCTGCGCGACCGGTGTTTCGCCGCGCGCCAGATCAAGGGTACGCGCGCACAGATTCGCCGCCCGCCGCACCGACTGCGCCAACAGCTCGGTCAGTTGCCGACTGCGCGGATCGGCGGCGTCAGCCAACCGGGCGGAGGCGAACGATACGGTGGCTAGAATGCTCTTCAAATCGTGATGGATGCGCGCCACCGCCCCGCCGAGGGCCGCCAGCCGGGCTTCGCGTTTCAAAGCGGTTTGGACTTCCGCTTCCATCGCGGCCAGCGAACGCTGCAACTCACCGATTTCGTCGGCGCGGATGGTGGGCGGAGGCGGAGGCGTGTTGTAGGGGTCCGCGTGGAAGGCCGCCAATTGCGCCGTCAGACGCCCGACCGGGCGCAACAGCAGCCGGATCAACCCCAGTTGCACCAGACCGGCGGTGACCAGCGAGATGGCCACCGAGAGCGCCAGCGCTTCGATCGCATTTTGGCGCACCGCCCGCCGCAGCGCCACGGCATCGAGCGTGACGGCGATCCACACATCCTGTTCGCCGGGCGGTATGCCGCTGACCCGTAACAAACCGCGGCTATTGTCGAACAGCGCCTGCAAGGTGCGAAGCAGGCGCTGCGCCGGCGGTTCTCGATCCAGCAGGATATCGCGCCCGACCGGGGCGGGTGCGCCAAGCCGTAGCGCGGCGCCCTTCGAGTGCAGTTCGATACCGATTAAATGCGCCTGTTCGAGCAGCATCGCCTGTTGGGCGGCGGTCAAGGTTCCACCCGCGCGAAGTGCGATCGTCGCCATGTAGGCGTCAATCAAGCGGTGTTCCAAATAATCGGTGCGAAAAGCGATCAGACCCGGCAGATGCACCAGCACACTGCATGCCGTCACCAGCGCGGCGATCAACAGAAAAACGCGCCGGGACAGGCGCGACGAGCGCGGCATGATCAATCCTCGGGATGCGTATGCGGACGCAAGCCGTAGCGGCTGAGCTTGCGCTCCAGCGCGGGCCGCGAGATGCCAAGGATGGCGCAGGCGCGGCCCTTGTGGCCGTTGGTTTCCCGCAGGGCGTTGGCAACCTGCATCGCCTCCAGCTCGTCAAGCGAGTAAAGCCGACCGCCGGGATCGCGGAAAGCATCGGCCGGCGTGGCGTCGGCCGGCGGCACGCCGGCCGGACCGTCCAGCAAATCCGCCGTCAGCACCGGGCC
>JAGRHI010000081.1:6964-19753 GCA_020445045.1 Candidatus Competibacteraceae bacterium | reverse complement strand
GTTGCTTATGGCACCACCCGCGAAGATACCCTGGCGGCTTGCGGCGATACCAACAATGGCTTTGGTTACATCTTCAACTGTAATCGCTTAGGCAATGGTGCTCACAATCTACGGGCTTACGCCGACGGCGTGGAATTCGCCAATGTCAATTTCAACGTAACTACCCTGGGTGTGGAATATCTGGAAGGAGCCAGCGGCGAATACACCTTGCCCGGTTTTCCGCAAGCCGGCGATACGGTTACCGTGCGCTGGGCTGAACCCCATCAGAATTTCGTCATCGTCGGCGCCAACCGGAATGCGGCCAGCGTTCAACCGACCGCCGCGGCCCCGCTGGCACAACTTCTCGCCAACCTGGAAAGCCCGCAACAGGGTTCCTTCGAAAGCGGCATTGGCCTGATCCGAGGCTGGATCTGTCAGGCCAGCACGGTCGAAATCCAAATCGACGGCGGTGCGCGGCAACGGGTGGCCTACGGCACCACCCGGCCCGATACGGTGGCGACCTGCGGCGACGACAACAATGGGTTTGGCTACACCTTCAACTGGAACCGGTTGGGCAACGGTAACCACAACTTGCGGGTCATCGCCGACGGCGTGGAATTCGCCAATGTAAACTTCACCGTAACCACCTTGGGCGTGGAGTTCCTGCAAGGAGCCAGCGGCGAGTATCCGATCGCCAACTTCCCACAGGCCGGCAAGAGCGTCTCGCTGCGCTGGGCGGAACCGCATCAGAACTTCGTGATCGTCAACTATCAGTGATTTTTTTCTGTACATTAAAGTTGCAGTGTACAGTTTCTTTGCTATAGATATCTGGAGGTCAGAAAGAAAAGCCAAACCTGTCGTGAGGCAGGGACGGAAAGTCAAGGGTCTTGGTTCAACCACAGATAGCCGGACTGCCTCGTGCGACCAGCATGCTAGTCGCACGAGGCAGTCCGGCTTTTTTCTTAAGAGGAGTTCCAAAAGGGCAAGATAAATTTTATCCGGGGGTAACAAGAAAAACCCAACAGGAAAAACTGGAGAGGATTAGACAATGAAAATCAATCACTTTCGAAAAACCGCAATGGGTATGCTTGGCGCACTGTTGATTTGCACCTCGGCTTGGAGCGAACCTATTACTCTATCTGGCCCTTATTACTTTAGAAACCAATTTAGTGATGACTACCTATTTGGCAGAATGGATTTGGCTGACGTGGGTGTCAACTCGGTAGAGCCCGTAGTGGGTACTTCGTTGACTGCATCACAGGGTTCAATTACGAAACCCATTCCAATAAACTCCACATTTTTTGAGGTATATTTTCCTTACGATAGTTCCTTAACCGGCGCGTGGACTATCACCGCAGTCAACGGGAACGATACGAGCTCAGTCCAAACCAATGATATTGTCGGCGTGGAGCCACTACCTCCCGTGGAGAATTTATCCATTTCGGGAGCCCTGCTGACGCCAACAGTCACATGGTCGCTACCAGAAACGGCGGTGCCTTACAATAGGGTCAGGGTACGTGTTTATGCGGGAAATAACCAATTATACCAATCCCCTTCTCTGGGGCTTGCCAACAGCTTCAACGTACCCGATGGATTGCTTACTCAAGGTCAATGGTACGTAATTAGAATCATGCTGGAGGATTCAACTCGTGGCTTTCTTGTGAGTCGTTCATCAAATTATATTGGTTATAATCCATCCACCACGCCTCAAGCCAATTTGGAAAGCCCACAACAGGATTCGTTCGAGAGTGGGATCGGGCTGATTCGGGGGTACGTGTGTCAAGCCAGCACGGTGCAAATTCGGATCGATAATCTTGCGCCAGTATCGGTAGGCTACGGTTCCTCCCGGCCCGACACAGCTCCATTTTGCGGTGACGAAAACAATGGCTTTGGATTTACCGTCAATTGGAACTTGCTGGGTAATGGGAATCACACCGTGCGCGCTTTTGCCGATGGCGCGCTATTTGCTAGCGCCTCCTTTAACGTGACAACGCTGGGCGTGGAGTACCTGGAAGGCGCCAGCGGCGAATATACCCTGCCCGACTTTCCGCAAGCCGGCAGCAACGTCACTGTGCGCTGGGCCGAACCGCACCAGAACTTCGTGATTGTGGGCGCCAGCCGGAACGCGGCCGCCATCCAACCGATCGCGACTGTTCTTCCTAAGGCGGGGTTGCTAGCCAATCTTGAAAGCCCACAACAAGGTTCGTTCGAGAGTGGGATCGGCCTGATCCGAGGTTGGATCTGCCAGGCCAACACGGTGGAGTTCCAAATTGACGGCGGTGAGCGACAGCAAGTCCCCTACGGCTCCATCCGGCCCGACACGGCCGAAGCCTGTGGCGACACCGACAACGGCTTCGGTTTCACCACCAACTGGAACCGGTTTGGCGATGGTATCCACACCTTGCAGGCCTTCGCCGACGGTGTGGAATTCGCCAATGTAAACTTCACCGTGACCACCTTGGGCGTGGAGTTCCTGCAAGGAGCCAGCGGCGAGTATCCGATCGCCAACTTCCCGCAGGCCGGCAAGAACGTCACGCTGCGTTGGGCGGAACCGCACCAGAACTTCGTGATCGTCAACGCACAGTGATTTTGGCGTAATACTCGTGGTAACCCCTAAGGGCCGGCCCCGTGCCTGCCCTTAGGGGCGCGGCTCCCGCCGCGGCACCCTCGGATCGTCGCGGAAACAGGCATCGGGCGACGAGTCGGCCAGCGGCGCGTTGAAATTCCGGCTACCGAAAATGCCGGCACCGTCCAGGTGAATCCAGTGGCGCACCGAGGTTTCGGCTTTGGCCAACGGGGCGACGTTTTCCCGAAAAGTGTCGTCGTAGAGCAGCACGACCGGGATGACATCGGCAAGAATCCGTTGCAGCTCGCGCCAGTGCAGACACCAGTTCAGGGCGGTGTGAATCGCGCCCAGCTTGCCGTGGGTGCGCAGCAGATCCAGATGCGCGACCCCGTGCCAACAACCTCGTCGAGGAGACCCGCTCATGTCCGCCGAATCGTCCGCCAACGCTTGGTTACTCGACCGGCCGGAAGTGCTCGCCGGTTTGTTTTATCCGCGTCCCGATTTCGCCGAGGACATCCCCGCGAATTCCCGCGAGCTATCGATTCCCGTGGCCGAAGGCGTGGTGGTCGGAGCGCGCTGCCATCTGGCCGATTCCGAGGCAACCACTCTCCTGTTCTTTCACGGTAACGGCGAAATCGTGGGGGATTACGACGATATCGGCGCGTTGTACGTGGAACGCGGCATCAATTTCGTCGCGGTCGATTACCGGGGCTACGGCCGTTCCACCGGCCGCCCGACCGCCTCGACGATGCTGGCCGACAGCCATGTCGTTTTCGATGTTGTCGCGGACTGGCTGCGGCAACAGCGGTTTGTCGGGCCGCTGCTCGTCATGGGGCGCTCGCTGGGCAGCGCCTCGGCCCTGGAACTGGTGTGCCGTCATTCCGAGCGGATCGCCGGGTTGATCCTGGAAAGCGCCTTCGCCCATACCGGACCGCTGTTGCGTCGGATCGGCATCAACCTCGCCCTGCTGCCGGGGTTCGAGGAAGACCAGGGCTTCCGGCAACTGGACAAGATACGGACCTTCGCCAAGCCTACGTTGGTGATCCATGCCGAATACGATCATCTGATCCCCTTCGCCGACGGTCAGGCTCTGTACGACGCCAGTCCCGCCCCGGACAAGCATCTACTGAAGATTCCCCGCGCCGATCACAACACCATTTTCGCCGTCGGCTTGCGGCCGTATCTGGATTCGGTCGAAAGTTTCGCCGACCCACGCCGGTTCGATCCCGCCGGTTGAGTGGTCGGAATGGATTTGATGATTACGATTTTCGATGTAACTTCCCGGTGAGGGAGGAATGAGCCGGCTGATTACAAATCAGCTGCTCCGACGCGGACAGCTTCAACGTAACCCCCCGGTGAGGGAGGAATGAGCCAAATACAACTACGCCGGTCCAATCCGGGCACCTCGCACGATGACAAGATGCGCGATCCGCAGTCGAAGTGTTATTGTCGCTAGTCTCAGAATCTTTGAGGAGTTCCCGCCATGCCGCCACTGGACCGCATTACCTTCAATCCCGCGATCATGGGTGGACGCGCCTGCATTCGGGAAATGCGCGTTACCGTGGCGCTTGTGCTCAATTTGGTCGCCAACGGCGCGAGCACCGCCGATATCATCGACGCCTATCCCTATCTTGAAGCGGAAGACATCCGGCAAGCGTTGCAATACGCCGCTTGGCTCGCGGAAGAAAGTGTCCACCCGGTCGACCTGCGGGTTGCCGCGTGAATTTTTTGGCCGACATGGGCATCTCGCCCAAAACCGTGGCGGTCTTGCGCACCCTCGGCCACGACGCCACACACCTCCGGGAACAGGGACTGGAACGGCTGCCGGATTCCGTCATTCTAGCCAAGGCGTTGGAAGAAAAGCGCATTTTGCTCACCCACGATTTGGGTTTTGGTGAACTGGTTGCCGTCAGTGGTGGACGCTTGCCCAGTGTGATCATCTTCCGTTTGCGAAACATGCATCCCGACCATGTTAACCATTATCTGAGTCACATCCTTACGCACTATTCGTCGGAGTTGACCGAGGGTACGATCATGAGCGTTACCGAAGGGCAAATTCGTCTGCGAGCCTTGCCCCTCGGATAACAGTCGCCATGCTTCAACGTGACCTCCCGGTGAGGGAGGAATGAGCCACGTCCAGCCGTAGATTGCCGGCTTCGTCAGCGTAACTTCAACGTAACCTCCCGATCAGGGAGGAATGAGCCCACCGTCCCCGGCCTCTCTGCGCATCCAGGGAGGCTTCAAACGTGACCTCCCGGTGAGGGAGGAATGAGCCAAATGGCGACATGCTCTTCCCACGGGTCTTCCTGGCTTCAACGTGACCTCCCGGTAAGGGAGGAATGAGCCGATGGTGACCCACGTCAAGGAGCTGATCCAACAGCTTCAACGTGACCTCCCGGTGAGGGAGGAATGAGTCCTGTGCTCGCCGATAAACGGCGCGTCATGGATCACGCTTCAACGTGACCTCCCGGTGAGGGAGGAATGAGCCGCCATGGATCGCCGACTGATACACATCGTTAATCGTGCTTCAACGTGACCTCCCGGTGAGGGAGGAATGAGCCCGCACGGTGCGAGGGTCAGGCCGGCAGGATTCGTCGCTTCAACGTGACCTCCCGGTGAGGGAGGAATGAGCCGCCAACTGTGAAGTGGTCGGGGCCATGGCCCACTGGCTTCAACGTGACCTCCCAGTGAGGGAGGAATGAGCCCCGACTCCGCTGATCAAGGGCGCGACCCGCGTCGAGCTTCAACGTGACCTCCCGGTGCGGGAGGAATGAGCCTCTGCCGGGTAATCGCAATCGTCGGATACCGTTTGTTGCTTCAACGTAACCTCCCGGTGCGGGAGGAATAAGCCAGCGGACGGTGATCCGTGAGGCGCTGTCGGATCTGCTTCAACGTGACCTCCCGGTGAGGGAGGAATGAGCCTCGATGCTGCGGGACAGCTCGCGGGTATCGACCACGCTTCAACGTAACCTCCCAGTGAGGGAGGAATGAGCCATCAATCCCAGTCCGAAATAACGCCCCGCCCCCAACACCACCGGTCCCTTGACAGGATCTTGGAAACAAAGCCGAACATGATATTGCGGATACCGCATATATTCGGCTACCTGGTACGCGCCCGCCCGATGACCGTGTAGACGCCACGGCGCCATCTGATACCAGACATCCCGCACCTGGGCCAACTCGAAGCCCGATTGCGCCAACGCCCGACCGATCAACTTCTCCGTTTTGTGCTTCCGTTCGCCGAGCCGATCGTAACCTGGCAACACAACCGGCGTCGCGGTCTCCCACCACTGGCTGGCCCGCGTGAACTGGGCTACCACCGTATCCCTCTCCTCGATGAGGGACAGCAGGGCGACGGGGCTTTCATCCGCCCTCAGCTCCCACCCATCCAGCGCCCAAGTCAATCGGTGCAGAATCTCGGCATCCGGTACCCTCAGCATAACCCGGCGAATCAACCCGTCCGCATGAAGATGGCCCACCGTTGGCAACGGCAAGCACGCGATCTGCCCGCCCTGGCGACCATGCCCCATCAACTCCCGGAGCCGATCCGAATCCATCTCTTGCCGCAACACTTCGTGCACCGCGTGGCGCACCATCGCCGCGACGGCAACCGTCTGGCGCGCATCGCGCCGGTAGTTGGCGCGACCATCCAGCGTCAGCAGGCGAAAGCTCGCGCAGTGCTGTTCGGCTTGTTCCCCTTCGCGGGCATAGCGTGCCTGACGGTAATCCAGCGGTGGCTTGGTAAAGCTCAATCCTCCCTCGCGCCAACCCGATTGCAGAAAAGCTCGATAGCGCCGCTCGGCGGATTCGTAACTGCCTGGAACGGGAACCCGCAATACCTGCCCGATTCGCGAGTCTGGGCAAGACTTGTAAGCCACTCCCGGCAACTGGCTTTCCGTCGCCAAAAGCTCGCCCTTCGCCGCCACCATGTCGATCCCCCAACCGAGTACGGTGATCCGGGCAGCGCACTCCGCCACCACGCGCGCTGGCGTTTCCTCGCCAGTCGGCACCTCCCAGAGAAAATGCACCGAGCGATTCCCTTCCAGAAGCCACGGTTGCCTGGATTTCTCGGTGTAGCGCTTCGCCCGATCCAGGGGCGATTCCGGCCTGCCTCTCGCCCACGAACGCATGGCGATATCGTCGTCGTTGTTCGGCACGAATACCCGGCATCGGCTACCCGGCGCCGCCTCGCAAGCCCGGATTTCCGGCGGCGGTAACCGTTCCAACCAGCGCAGGGCGGTTTGGAACCGCTCGTCCGGCTCGCTTCTAGCGCGGCCTTGGTGGTATCCCGCGATCAACGCCTGAAACAGACGCATCGGCGCGGGTGGCCACTCCGCGCCGTGGTAGGTGTCCGCGAGATAGAGGATCGAAATGCATAGCGTCATCATGACGATCACCGCCAGTCGGGCATTATCGGAACGCGGGTGCGCGGCTATTTTTTCTTCGGCTTGACCGCCGCCTTCGCCTTGTCCGGATCGAACCGTCCTTCCCGCGATTCCTCGACCCCGAAAGTTCGAGCCGCGCTATCGGCGAAATCCTTGACGGCATCGAACGAGAACCGCGCCTCCCCGGCACTGCCGTCCAACATCACGGCTTGCAATGTCGCGGGATGCGCCGGATCGGCGACCAACAGGCAACCCTGGCGCAGATCGTGGGCTCTCGGCGCCAGCATCGCCACCAACGCCAGACTCAGGATGTAGCGTTGCAGCGTCGCCGTTTCCGCCGCATCGACACCCCGTAATGCCCGTAACCCATTCAGATTGAGTTCGACTTGGCGCACGATGGCGCCGCGCGCGATAACCCCGCCGTGGGTATTGGTGCTGGGTACATGGCCCAAACCGACCTCCGAAGCATTCTCCTGATCGCCTTCGCCAAATCCAACCGCCTGATATTCGAAAGTCGGAACGTACTGCGCCGAACGGGTCAGTTCATCCACGTCATAGGCCCGAATCGTCGAGTTGAGCAGGCGCGGAACCTTGGTATGCGTCTCGCGGGAATCCCAGACCCCGAACACCAGCGAAGTCGGGCCGATTTTGGCGATCGGTGTCGCGTTGCCCTGGTCCCGATAGGCCAGAAACGCGCTTTTGATGCGGTCTTGCAGATCGGAAAAGCGAATGGCGGCATCCGCTAGCCGGTGGCCCATCCTCAACAAGTTGGCGCAGAGATTTTCGCCCGCCCGCACCGTCACCTGGGGTACAAGGTGCCGGTAATCCTCATCCACGAAAATCGGCTCCATGCGGTTGGCTTGGGAACCGATGCTATCGATGGTGCAGACGTTGCCGGTCCTGGTCGGGGAAATGTTGTAGCCGGATTTCTCGCCTTTGCTGGCCGGGGCATAAGTGGGCGGAAAAATCACCTCGCCAGAGGCGGGGCGCAGAATTTCCCTCAGTGACAGGGCCACGGCTTGGGACCGGTAAAGCTGCTCGACCGTCTCGATGGTCATTTCATTCCTCCAATTCCGCGAAATCGAATACCGAAAAGCTGCCGCTCTTGTTAACCGTGAAGTGGTAACGGCCGTCGGGAACCGGCATCGCGACGCCCGCGAAAGCCAGCCGGGCCGGCAACAAGGGCAGCATGGAATACCAGACCCGATAAACGAACGCGCGCGATTCCCGCTTGCGCGGCAAAAACGTCTGCAAACCGATCATTGCCAGCAGTTCGGCGAACGGCCGGGTATGGATCGCGCCGGTTCCCTGATCGTTGGGCGAATAACCGATGTCCAAGCTGATCCACGACGAGCGGGGGTCGGCCCCGAACCGCTTGGTCATCGGGATCGCGGCCGACAACAACTTGCCCTTGAGCGCTGAACCACGCACCCGGTCGCAGGCATCGAGCAACCCTCTGATCAGATTGTCAGGGTTGACTTGACCCGCCCACAGCTTGAAATCGTCTCCTTCCCGCATCCACCAGTTGAGGCGGACACCCGCCAGATCGACCCAGGACAAATCGTCCGCGATCGTCAATTCCTCGACATTCAGTCCCGTCAGCAATGCTTCGAGTGTCATCGGCGTGTCCAGACAAAACCGCCCATCCGACGCGAATCGCGCCGTCGCCCAACCGCGCCGGGCCGCCAGATTGAACAGCCCACACGCCGCCAGCACTTCGCCGGGATTGCGAAGTTCCACGGCTAACTCAATCATTCGGGCCTCCCATCGCGTCCGCCGCCTTGACCAACGCCTCCAACCAAGCCAACTGCCACCAACCAAACCGGGCCTGCAACTCGGCAAACCGCGTCAGCACGGCGCGCGCGGCAGCTTCGTTGCGGCCAAACGCCACCGTGCGGTCGTAGGCCCGCTCCGGGAAACCGGGTCGCGCGTAGCCATGATGAGCGGCGATCAGGTGCAGGATCAGATCCCGTTCGGGATGCTGGCCGATGACCGGATCGGTTTCGGCGTCGAGCAGCGAGCCGAACTCATGCCGGTATCCCTTGGTGAACCGCCGGTCGAACCGCGCGTGACCGCTCTTGGCCAAGGGTTCGCCCTCTTGGTTGCCGATGGCCTTCTGCCAGTGTCGGCGATCCTTGCCCTTGTCGTGCCAGCGCGCCGCCAAACAAACCGCTTCCGCCAGCGGCGCCGGTAAATCCAATTTGGCGACGATCCGCCGGGCGGCTGCTTCCACACGGTCCAGATGAACGGCCAAAGGTTGTGACCGCTTGGCGTAAGCCGACAGATCACCGGCCGCCGGCAAGGTCGCTTCCGGCTTGCTCAACACCACCATGGCCTGCTCGATTTCTTCTTCGTCGGTATCCGAATCGGTTATCGGGAACGCCAAGGCGGCCTGCGCCGGATAATCGCGTTCCGCCGCCAACTGGCGGGCGGCTTCTCGTAGCGAAGGCGCTTCGACCGTGCCGGTCGCGCCATCCGCGCGTTGCCATGACCACTCGTCTCCGCGCCGGCGCACCAAAAATCGCTCCCGTCGTCCCGGCTGGTCGGCCACGTCGGGCGCTGCGGTTCGCAACGCTTTTTGGGACGTGTCCAGCAGTCCGGCCTCGATTCCGCCGACGGAGAGCGGTAAAACCACTGTTCCCCATTCCAACGAACGAGCTGCCTTGATCAAAGCTGGTAGCGTATCCAGCACGATTTCGCCGTCGGCCTTGATCAGAATCGCTTTCGGCGCGCGCCCTTGATTCGCCTCCTGTTTGCCGATGATCTCCAGCGCCTTTTTCACCTCGTGGGCGGGTTCTTTCAACAGTTCCTGGCGATGCGGGGGCAACAGATCGAGATAATCCCGCAACCATTCCGCCGCTTCCATTCCGTCGAACGCCTGCATCGCATCCAGTTCGAAGCGCCAAGCGACCTGGGTTTCCGGCCGTTCGGCCTCGGCAAGCCCGTGCAGCCACAAGGCCACGTCGGGACGCTGGGGAAAATCGGCGCCCCGCAATCCGGTCGCGGACCAGGCGTCCAGGGTCCAGTCATCCAAATCCAGCAGGACGGGCGGCGGCTGACAGGCTTCCCGGCGGCCGGCGATTTGCGAGACCTTGGCTACCGAAGCGTCGCCATCCAAGGATTTCAGCAATTCCAGGGTCTTGGCGAGCGGTCTGGACGAGTCGGCTTTGCCTTCCCGCGCTTTTTTCAAAGCTTCCTCGTCCAGGACGACATCGATCGCGCTCTCGGGAAACAGCCCCAGCCGGTTCACCCGGCCAAAACGCTGGATCATGTTTTCCAAAGTGGTGAGATCGCAGACGCAATGATCGGCGTCGTAATTGGCGCCCACCTCGCCGGCGGCGGTACTGACCAGATAGATCGTATCGCCGCGTGGCGCGCGATCCCGCGTCGGCGAAAAGCGTTGCACGACCGGATGCTCGGTCAGCCGATCCCGTTCGTACCCGCGCAGCGTGCCGGTCAAGATCGCCAGCCGGTTTTCGCCTTTGTCCGCCCTATCCGCCAAGACCCTGCGTAGCGCATCGTGGATTTTTCGGGCTAGCGCAACCGTGCGGACGTAGATCAACACCGAAGCGCCAGTCCCTTCGTGCCGGGTCGCCAATCGCACGACATGCTCCACAAGCCGCGGATTTTTCGGCGCCTGGTGGACATCGAGCCGCTTGCGCCCCGTCCGCTCGTCGAGCCCCAAGCGGCGGCGAATGGGCGGGCAGTCGTAATCATCTGTTCCCAGTCCGAACGGGCTATCGCCATCGTCGGTCCGCGTCGCGCTCAGGTCGAGAGCATGAAACGGGCGCAGGACAATGCCGCGCCGGCCCAGCGCGCGAACGTGCCGCAGCGATTGTCCGAACGCCGGCATCAGATGACTTTCGTCGTGGACCAAGAATGCATCCTGACCGAGCAAGCCGGCGTGCAGGGGCCGATCCCGGCGGCCATCGCCATAACCGCAAAACAGCAGCCTGGAGCCGATCATGTCGACCGTGCCGATCACGATGGCGGGTTTGGTCGGATCGAATTTCCACTCGCCGCTGTCGGCCAGTCCGCCGCGCAACGTGCTGACCGCGACGGGAAACCCGGCGGCGGTGACCGATAGCGTTTCCAATGCCGCTCGCAACGCGACGAGTGCTGGATCGGTGGCCCGATGGTCGAGCGCGGCGATGATCCGGGTCACCTCCTCCGTGGCCTGATCCACGATCACCCGGCGATTGACGGCATAGACGAGCCGGCGCGGCAGGGCGGTTTGACCGGACTGCGCTTGCAGTCCAAGACAAATCAGCCAGATGGGAATCACCGAGGTCTTGCCCGTGCCGGTCGGCAAATTGCAACCGGTCGGAATATCCGCGTTCAACAACCGGCGACCCAGCTCCGTTTGCCAGGGGAAAGGGGTATTGCCCGTCAGCGACTTGAACAGCTCCCGAAATCGCGCAAGGCTCATGATGGTTTCCAGAGACTGCATGACACAATCAAGATGGCATCCGGTTCCAGCGCCCGGCGGCATCCCGGACCGCTCGATCTGGAGCGGTCCGGGACGATTGGCCTCAAGCGGCCAGGTTTTGCGCGGCGAAGTCCCAGTTGATCAAACCATCCAACACGGCGGTCACGTAATCGGCGCGCCGATTCTGGTAATCCAGATAGTAGGCGTGCTCCCAAACGTCGACCGTCAACAGTGGCTTTTGGCCATGCACGAGAGGGTTATCGGCGTTGCCGGTCCTGACCACCGCCAGCTTGTCGCCGTCCTTCACCAACCAGGCCCAACCGCTGCCGAACTGGCCGGTGGCGGCCTTGGCGAATTCCACCTTGAACTGCTCGAAACCGCCAAACGACTTGTCGATCATCTCGGCCAGCGCGCCGGTCGGCTTGCCGCCACCCTTGGGTTTCAGACTATTCCAGTAGAAGGTGTGGTTCCAGACTTGCGCGGCATTGTTGAAGATCGCGGTTTGGTCGGGATTGGCGGTGGCCTTGACCACCGCCTCCAGCGGCTGATCCGCCAGCGGGGTGCCAGTGACCAACTTGTTGAGTTTATTGACGTAGCCTTGATGGTGCTTGCCGTAGTGAAAGCCGATGGTGCGTGCCGAGATGACTGGCTCCAGCGCATTCTCGGCGTAGGGCAGCGGCGGCAGCTTGAAAGGGCTGTCGGCGGCGCGCGCCGGACGCGAACCGAGCAGGCCACCGAACGCCAGCGCGCTGGAACCGACCAGCAGGGTGGTCAGAAATTGGCGGCGGTTTTGGTGGGGAGTGAGCAGGGTGGAAGGCATAGGCAATACTCCTGAGGTCGGTTGGAATCATGAGTCAATACCCATGATCGAACGTTCGACCATGGGTTATCGAGGATGTGCCTGAGTTCTGGCCGGGGCGTCGTCGCGGGCCTTGGGAGAATACTTCGGGGTGATCTCTTGCGCATCGTGGCGCCATCTTCCCAGAGTCTGGAGCCTCCTCAAAAACCAGGGCGGTTCACGACGCGCTCGCGGCTCACTAACCCCAGCCACCGGTACGCTCGCGCTCGCGGGTTTCGCGATCGCGCTCGAACAGATCGGTCAGTTCGTCCCGCGCGGTTTGGGCCAGCGAAATGAGCCGGATTTCATCTTGGTAATGCGGATATATGGCGTCGAGCGCGGTCAGATCGTGGCGGCGGAAAGTATCGGCCGCCAGCCGCGCCTCGTGCGCCCCGAAGCCCAGCTCCCGCAGCACTCGCCGGCCCGCCCGAAGCGCTGAGTCGAAGGTCTCCCGCTCGATGTGTTCGATACCCCGGTTCATCAAACTGAACAGGTGGGATACGTTACGTGCCCGCGCCACCACGGTCAGGCGGGGATAATGCTCCCGTACCACATCCACCAATCGCAGATTGGCGTCCACGTCGTCCAGCGC
>JAGRHI010000081.1:6333-6927 GCA_020445045.1 Candidatus Competibacteraceae bacterium | reverse complement strand
GCCGCTTCCAGCAGGTCGAGGCGGGTGGCGTCGCCGTAAAATACCTGAAAGCCGAAGCGGCGCAGCAGGACGATCTGGTCGGGATCGTGATCCAGCACGGTGGCGGTGATGCCGTTGGCGAATAGCAATCGGCCGACAATCTGCCCGAAACGGCCGAAGCCAGCGATGATGACCGGCGATTTCTGAGGTGGGATCGTTTCGGGTTCGGGAGGCGCGGTCGCGTAACGCGGCGCCAAGCCGCGCTCATAGGCCAGCAGCAGGAACGGCGTGGTGGCCATCGACAGCGCCACGCTCAGGGTCAGCAGCGCCGCCTGTTCACGCGGGATCATCCCGGCCTGCGCCGTCAGCCCCAGAATGACGAAGGCGAATTCGCCGCCGGGCGCCAGCAGCGCCGCCAGCAGCCAGCGCTGCGCGGCCGGTACGCCCAGTGGTCCGGCGAGCGTCCGCAGCGCCAACAGCTTCAGCAACAACAGACCGCCGGTCAATGCCAGCACCGCGACCGGCCGCGCCGCCAGCAGGGTCAGATCGATCGACATGCCGATGGCGATGAAAAACAAGCCCAGCAGCAACCCCTTGAACGGTTCCAGGTCGGCT
>JAGRHI010000081.1:3859-6309 GCA_020445045.1 Candidatus Competibacteraceae bacterium | reverse complement strand
GACTTGGCCAGCACCACCCCGGCGACGAAGGCGCCCAAGGCCATCGACAGGCCGGCGCGTTGCATCAGTACCGCGATGACCACCACGATCAGCAGTGCGACCGCCGTGAACAATTCGCGGATGCCGGTGCGGGCGATCAGTCGCAGAGCCGGGCTGGCGACATATTGTCCCGCCGCCAGAATGCCGGCGATGACCGCCAGCCCCAGTCCCATCGACACCTGACTGCCTTCGGTCCCGCCACTCTGGCCGAACAGGGAGGGCAGGGCGATCAGCGGAATGGCGGCGATGTCCTGAAACAGCAGGATGCCGAAGGTCAGTTGGCCGACCGGGGTCGGCAGCAGGTTGCGTTCGTTCAGGGTCCGCACCGTGATCGCGGTCGATGACAGCGCCAGGGTCAGACCCAGCAGCAGCGCGGTGCCCACCGGCAGACCCAGTGCCAATCCCGCGCCGGCCAGCAGCCCGCCACAGGCCAGCAATTGGCCGCCGCCACCGCCGAACACGTCCCGGCGCATCGCCCACAGCCGGCGCGGTTCGAGTTCCAGGCCGATCATGAACAGCATCAACACCACGCCGAATTCGGCGAAATGCAGAATGGTTCCGACATCGCTGATCAGGCCCAGTCCGGCCGGGCCGATGACGACTCCGGCCGCCAGATAGCCGAGGATCGCGCCCAATCCCAGCCGCACCGCCAGCGGCACGCATAGTAGCGCGGCGGCGAGATAGATCAGCATGTTGCCCAGCCAAGCGGGTTCGTGCATGGGCGGCCTCAATCGGAGTTGGCGATCCAGGCGGGATAGTTCGCCAGCCGGTCGCGGTAGCGGGTGGCCCAATCGCGCAAGGCGTCGTCGTCGAGGTGCGGGACGCCGTGCAGCACCCAGGGCGGCAACCAGTTCATGCCGCACAGGCGGGCGGTCTGAATCAGTGGCGGCAGGAAGGTCTCGTAGGGGTAACCGTGCAGGCTCTCGGCGGCGTAGCTGCTCTGTGCGCCGCCGGTGGTGGTCACGCACCACCAATGTTTTCCGGCCAGCGCCGTGCCGCCGGGTCCATAGGCCCAGCCTGGCTCCAGCACGGTGTCGATCCATAGCTTGAGCAAGGGCGGCGGGCTGTACCAGTAAGTGGGATACTGGAACACGAGGAGTTCGGCGCTCTGGATCGCTTGCTGCTCGGCTCGGGCGTCGATATCGAAATCGGGATAGCGCTCGTACAGGTTGCGCACCGCGACGCCGGGAACGGCGGTGGCGGCTTCGATCAGGCGTCGGTTGGCGTTCGAACGCTGGCCGCGCGGATGGGCGTAAAGAACAACGATCCTATTTATGGTAAATCCCCCGCGCCGTGCCCGGCGGACTTTTCGCCTCGCTGGCGCTGAACAGACTCCAGCCCCGGTATTGCGCGGTGCCGAACAACGCCAAAATCAGCAGGCCGCCGATGAGATAGCTTCGGAACATATCGTTTCCTTATGCCGCTGGTCGGATTGATACCATCATCTCATTCAAAACCAAACCAGCCAGATCACCCATAATCACTTTCCGCCCAGCGCGCCCGCTCGAAGGCCCGTGTCCGCCAAAGAAACAGCATCGGCAGGATCAGCAATCCCAGCAGCGCCAGGAAGAAATTGCTCCAACTCGGTACGTCGCGGAACATCGTCAAGGTACACGTCACCGCCGGCGAAGAGCGGGGCAGTTCGCCCTCGACGGTCAAGTAGTAGATCCCAGCAGGAATGCCCGACAGCACCGCGTCGTCGCCGGCATCGCCTTCCGACCAGCGTTCCCCGCCGTCGATGCCGTGGTAGTAGCTGATTTCGCGGCCGATCGCGGTGCTGGCGCCGGTTTGCTGGTCGATCAGCGCCAGATCCAGATAGAGCCAGTTGTTGTTGAGATCGGTCTGGGCCCGGATGACCAGATTCGACTCCCGCCCGCTCACGGCGAACGGCTCGGTGCTCAGGGTCCGGTTACGGGTGGTCTCGTCGAACACGAACGTCTGCTGATGCACACGCTGATCGGCGGATAAGGCCAAGGTGACGATTTGGCCGATAACCAGCAGCGCCAGGAATACGCCGAGCAGCCAGCGGAATTTGGACCGCCGCGCTTCGTAGGGCGAGAGCTGGTTGGGTGCGATGCCCATGCGCAACGGCGGCGGCGTTTCCAGCCGAAAAGCGCTCTCGATGGCATCCGGCTCGATATACTCGGCTTGTGACCAGACGACTTCCTTGTTGGTGCGCTCCTGACTGAGCTGGAACGGTGGGGCGATATAGTCGCTGATCTCGCAGCGTTCGCCGACTCGCACTCGCCAGTAGAACTCGCCCAGCACATAACTGACCTTGGCCTTGGCGGTCTGGAAGTGCCGGTAACTCCGATCCTGATAAACCGCCTTGGCTTTCGCACCATAACCGGTGACCAGCGGCGGTTCGGTCAGCGTGTGGACCAGGCTCCAATGGCCGTTGTACTCCACCA
>JAGRHI010000081.1:0-3831 GCA_020445045.1 Candidatus Competibacteraceae bacterium | reverse complement strand
CGGTGAAACAGCAGATACTCGCTCCATTCGTAATCGACTGCTTCCACCGTGACGCATCGCCGCAAATAGCCGATCGCCTGATAGGACGTGCCTTCCAGCGTGCCGCTCGTTCCCAGTGGGATCGAGGGTTCGTGGATGATCTTGGCCTTGAATTTGGACAGGATGCGAAAATTCTCGTCCGTGAGATCGATGATCGAGCCGCAGGTGCCGCAGGCCAGGGTTTCGCTGTGACCCTTGGCGCGGATGGTCAGGGAACTGCCGCAGCCGGGACACTGAAAGGATTGCGCCTGGATGCCGGCATCCGGTTCCCATCCAGCCGGCATGACCGTGCGCAGGCGCGTCAATTTCAGGTCGTCGAAGCGTAGCTGTTCACCGACGAACACCAGCGGTGGTGTTTCACTGTAATCGAGAGTGGCGAACACCTTGCCTGGGGCCTGTAAATCCACCACCGGGGCGTCGTAGCCCGGCCCGACCCGAATCGGCAGCTCGCCTTCGCCAGCGATGCAACGAGCGGTTTCGATGTTGGTGACCTGAAAAACGCGGCCCTTGAGGGTCACGCTTTGACCGGCGCGCAGTTCGGAAAAGGCCGGCAATGGTTCGGGTGGCTGGATCAGGAAGGTGACCGCGTGGTTGCCCAGCGTTTCGCCCAGCCAGCCGCCGCGCTGATTGTCGAACAGTAGATACCATTCGTTCCAGATGCCCTGGCCGTAGCGTAGCTGGATACGTCCGACCACGCTGAAGCGGCTCTTGCGGTAGATACCCTCGGTACCGAGCTGGATCGGTGACGGATCGGGCAGCAGCTCCGCCATTTTTCCGACGTTTTCCAGATTCAGATCGTGACGGATCAAGGTACTCTGGCAGTGATCGCAGATCGTCAGAATGGATGCCGCCGATCGGAAAGTAATCGTGGCGCCACAGGAAGGGCAGTTCGTGGTTTTCATGAGTTATTTATATCATCTTCACATGTTAAACATAAAACACAGCACAAACCACTTCCTTCAAATCTCCACCCCAAAACAGCCCTCAAACCTACCTATCTCCCCCTCACAACGGTAACGAGCATTGTTGCGCACGGCTTCAGGATAGAACACACCGCCCAGAAACTCAGTGGATAACACCACGCGCGATGCTTTCGCGAACACTCAGAATTGAGAATCCGCAATGCAACTCGCGCCTCACGCATGTTAGAGGTCAACTGTTTTTCAGCGATAAGCAACAGTATTTCGCGAGGCGCCGCCATGGCGACACGCCCGCCAAGCCATGATCCGCCTTGGCCGTCGAGAATCGCCGCGGAATGGCCGAATACCCTGGACGTTGCCGGACGCTCCGCCCTCCTAAACCCACGGCGGGATGCCATCTCCATGCAGAGGCACGACCATGGCCACCGATCAACCCATGCTCGACATCGGCACACTCAACCGACTGCGGATTCTGTGCATCTCCGAAACCGGTTGGTTCGATACCACGACCGTATTTAACGACATCCGCGCCGCCGGTGGCGCCGAAGTCGATCAGTACACCATCCCTTGGCCACCGTTCGGCGCCTTACATGCCGAGAATGCCGCCGGTTTTGCCGCATTGCTGGACGCCGAAACCGCCGACGGCACCCGGCATCGCTTGCTATTCGATACTGGCTGGAACCCGAGCTGGATGGATCGCCGCTTCGCCGAGGAAGGCATCGACCAGCAATTGCGGGATGGGCAAATCGAAGCCCTGATCCTCAGTCACGAGCACTTCGACCATTTCTGGGGCATCGGATCGACTCTCCGGCATTGCCCCGGCATCACCATTTATGTCCCCGAAGGCTTTCATCCACACGGCTTGGCGTTCATCGCACAGCAAGGTCACAGTGGAAAAGTCATCACCATCCCCAGCGGTCAGCCACTGATCCTGTTTCCCGGCTTGGCAGTGGCCAGCTTCCCAATGACGACATTGCTGCGGGTGGAGGGTGAAAACGTGCTCTATGGCCATATCCGAGACCAGGGCATGGCGATGATCACTGGCTGCGGCCACGGCGGCGTACTGAACCTGCTGGACTATGCCCGCCGGACTTTTCAGGGCGGCGACCGCATTCATGCGCTTTACGGTGGCTTGCACATTTCACCCCTGGAAGATTGGGACGAGTCGCGCGATCAGGTCGTTGCGGCTCTGAACCAGTACGGAATCGCCAAGCTGGCCTGTAATCATTGCACGGGCCAGAAGGCGGTGGAAAAGATGCTCGAAACCGGTCTGCCGGTGGTGCGCGGCACCGCCCGGAACGGTTCCCGAACCGGACTCTTTCTGGGCAACGGCGACGTGCTGGAACTCGGCTGAGTGGTGTTTTTCCATAGCTTCGGCCCGAAGCCTGGCGGGCGAGGCGGCCGCTGATCACCGAGGAAGGCGCGTCTAATACCGCACGGCGAAGCTGGCGCTCTCCCGGTAGTGCAGTGTGCGTTTGTCGTACATCTTGGTGGTGGCGATATGCCGGTGCCCGACGGACGCCTGTACCGCCTCGATCGGGCATTTGCGATCCAGCGCCTCGGTGATGAAGGTGGCGCGGGCGCTGTGCGGGGTGACACCCATCGGCAAGCCGGCTTCCCGCGCATGGCGGTGAAACAGCTTGCTCACCTGCCGGCTGGTGAGCGGCTTGCGCAACTCGCGCCGTGGCACCGCCAGAAACAGCGGCGACTCCCGCTCGGCACCGTGGCCACTCCGGGCCAGATAGGTCCGCAAGGCCAATTGCAGTTCGTGATGAATCGCCAAGCGATGGCGCTGACCCCCCTTGACGATGAAGTCCAACACCCAGTAACCGGCATCCTCGAAGAAATCTTGTACTTTCAGATGGGTCACTTCGGACACCCGGCAACCGGTGTAGAACAGCACATGGAGGATGGCTCGATTGCGTATCCCTTGCAGCGTATCCTCGGGCGGGGCATGGAGCAGGCGTCGGACCTGTTCGGGGGTGAGGACCGCCGCCTCCACCCGGCTGGCGTTGACCCGAGGGCGCTGGACCCCGGTCACCGGATTGCGCGCCGCGACCTGTCGTTCGCACAGGTGCCGAAACAGCGAGGACACCGCCGCCAGCCGATTCCGCACCGTTCTTGGACTGGCCCCCGACTGAATCAGGTATTCACGCCAGGCGATCAAATGGCTTTGGCCGATGGTCCGCAACTCGTCCGACGATCGGAGACCGTGAAAGGCGATGAAGCCTTGCACGGCCGCTTGGTAGGTGCGCTGGGTCCGGGGCGAGACGAAGTTGGCCAGCCACACCGCTTCCTCGGGCAGGGCAGTCAGGCGCTGGCTGGGGCTAAGAAAAGAAATATCGCTCAAGGTTTCCGAGGCGGAAACGGGAAACATCGGATCGGACGTCATGGCGGTGAGGACGGCGGTGGGAGAAGGAAGGGTGTGTTTACAAGCCTCTGAGGGCGGCAAGCCACACGGGGTTTTGGTCTTCAGTTGAGACTCGCGCGTAGCCATGTTCATGAACCTATTGTGTCTCTGATTTATGACGTAAACAAGCCATTGATTTTTCAGGCGCAGGAACTTGGGAAAAATCTTGATTTTCGACAAGCTCCTGAAATGCAGCTTAATTTCAGTAATCCACCCGAAAGGTCGGACTGTCCTTCCGGCCTGTTCTTCCGCTTGTCGTGCATCCTTAGTGGTAGAAACATCGGCGTACCCCTAGCTCGGCGTTATGCACCAAGGCGTTGGTGGTCCACCGTCGCCCACAAGGAGTGCACGCAGAAGGTGAAGTCCTAGACTTGCTGGAAAATTGAAGGGGCGGGATGCATCCTTCGGGTCTGAACGTGGGTGCGTTCGGATTCCAAACTTAGGAGATTTCCGAAGATTCTC
>JAGRHI010000080.1 GCA_020445045.1 Candidatus Competibacteraceae bacterium | reverse complement strand
CGGCCGGTGATCCAGTAGTAGCCGTCCTCGTCGCGGCGCGCCCCGTCGCCGGTGAAGTACAGACCCTTGTACATCGAAAAATAGGTTTCGATGAACCGCGGGTGATCGCCGTACACGGTGCGCATCATCCCCGGCCATGGCCGGGTGATGACCAGGTTGCCGTCGGTGGCGCCTTCCAGGAACTGGCCCTCGGCATCCACCAGGGCCGGGGTTACGCCGAAGAACGGTCGAGTGGCGGAGCCGGGCTTCAGCGCGGTGGCGCCCGGCAGCGGGGTGATCAGGATGCCGCCGGTTTCGGTCTGCCACCAAGTGTCGACGATCGGGCAGCGGCTGTCACCAACATTTTGATAGTACCACTCCCAGGCTTCGGGGTTGATCGGTTCGCCCACGGAACCCAGCAGGCGCAGCGACTTGCGCGAGGTGGCCTTGACCGGACCCTCGCCCTCGCGCATCAGCGAGCGGATGGCGGTCGGGGCGGTGTAGAAGGTGTTGACCTGGTGCTTGTCGACCACCTGCCAGAATCGGCCGGCGTCCGGGAAGGTCGGAATGCCTTCGAACATGACGGTGGTGGCGCCGTTGGCCAGGGGACCGTAGACGATGTAGGAATGGCCGGTGACCCAGCCCACGTCGGCGGTGCACCAGTAGATGTCACCGTCGTGATAGTCGAAGATGTACTTGTGGGTGGTCGCGGCGTGCAGCAGGTAGCCGCCGGTGGTGTGCAGCACGCCCTTGGGTTTACCGGTGGAGCCGGAGGTGTACAGGATGAACAGCGGGTCTTCGGCGTCCATGTGTTCCGGCGGGCAGTCGGTGGATGCCGTGGCCATCACGTCGTGGTACCACACGTCGCGGCCTTCGACCCAGGAAATATTGCCGCCGGTGCGTTTGACCACCACCATTTTCTGGACGCTGGGCGTGCCCTGCAATGCCTTGTCCGCGTTGGCTTTCATCGGCACTTGGCGCCCGCCGCGCAGACCTTCGTCGGAAGTGACGACCACATTGCATTCGGCATCGACGATGCGGTCCTTCAGCGAATCCGGCGAGAAACCGCCGAACACGATGGAATGGATGGCGCCGATGCGGGTGCAGGCCAGCATGGCGACCGCGGTCTCGGGGATCATCGGCATGTAAATGCAGACCCGGTCACCTTTCTTGACGCCCAAGCCCTTCAGGGCATTGGCGAACTTACAAACATCCTCGTGCAGTTGCTTGTAGGTGATCTTTTTGTCTTCGTTGGGGCTGTCGCCCTCCCAGATGATGGCGGTTTGGTCGCCGCGGGTCGCCAGGTGGCGATCCAGGCAGTTATGGCTGACATTGAGCTTGCCGCCCTCGAACCAACGAATATGTCCCTTGGTGAAATCCCAATCCAGCACCTTATCCCAGGGTTTGTACCAGGAAAGAAACTGTTGGGCTTGTTCCGCCCAGAACCCTTCCGGGTCGTCGACCGAGCGCTGGTACATTTCCAGGTATTGATCGTTGTTGATCCAAGCGTGCGCGGCGACTTCGGCGGGTACTGGATAGACCTTGGCTTCAGACATTATCGTGTTGCTCCTTTGGTGGGATAGGATTGTGATATCAGCGGCGAGGGCGGAGACCGACGAGCGCCACGCCTGGGGCCGTTTGCTTTTATCGCCCTAAGTCTAGAAGCTCGATTGCCTGAGTCAATCCACCCGGCACGGGTCCACGCGCGCGTTGGGGGGCCAGCGGCGTGCCGGTATCGCCGGCACCCGTTCCAGTCGCCAATGGGCGCGCGCCCAAGCCAGAATCGTCGCCGGTGGCTCCCCACTCAGTTCGAGTGGTGGGTCTTGGCCGAGAAAACGCAGCGCGGCCATGAGGGCCAATCCCGGTCTATCGAGATCGAGCGGCGCCGCGCCGGTTTGCTTGCCGAGCTTGTGGCCGTGCCGGTCGACGGCGACCGGTAGGTGGGCATAGGTGGGCGTGGGCAGGCCCAGCAGCGTTTGCAGGTAGATCTGTCGCGGGGTGGAATCCAGCAAGTCGCCGCCGCGCACGATTTGGGTGATCCCCTGAGCCGCGTCGTCCACCACGACCGCCAGTTGGTAGGCGAACAGACCATCGGCGCGACGGATCACGAAATCGCCCACCTCTCGCTCCAGGTCTTGCTTGAAAGGACCTCGTAGGGCGTCTTGGAAGGCCAGCGGCGTGTCGGCAACGCGCAAGCGGATGGCGGCGGGGCGGTCCGGTTGGCGGATGCCGTCACGGCAATGGCCGGGGTAAATCGGACTACCATCGCGGGCGTGGGTGGAGTGGGCGGCCAATTCCCGCCGGCTGCAGGTGCAGGGATAGGCCAGCCCGGCTCGCGACAAGCGCTCCAGTGCCGCCTCATGGCCATCCCGTCGCTGGCTCTGATACCACACCGGCCCGTCCCAGTGCAGACCATGGCGCTCCAGGGCGCGCAAGATGGCGTCGGCGGCGCCCGGCGTGCCGCGAGGTACATCCACGTCCTCGATGCGCAACAACCACTCCCCGCCGTAACGCCGTGCCTCCAGAAAGCTGGCGAGCGCGGTGACCAGGGAGCCAAAATGGAGCGGTCCAGTCGGGGATGGCGCGAAACGGCCGCGCACCGAACCCTCCCCCACCGACCGGGGACCTGCGTCAAGCAACCGCCGCATGAGTGAAGCGCGAGGCCCGCCGCACGATGCCGGGCGCGGCTAGCCTTGTTTTTCGCGGATTTCTTCCAGCATCTTGCAGTCGATGCACAAGGTGGCGGTCGGACGTGCCTGCATGCGCGGCAGCCCGATCTCCACGCCGCAGGCCTCACAATAGCCGTAATCGCCGCTTTCGATCTGAGCCAGGGCCTCGTTGATTTTCTTGAGCAGCTTGCGCTCCCGGTCGCGGGTGCGCAATTCCAGGCTGAATTCCTCTTCCTGAGTGGCGCGGTCGTTGGGATCGGGAAACGCGGAAGACTCGTCCCGCATGTGGTTGACCGTGCGGCTCACCTCCTCCAGCAGACTTTGCTTCCAGTCTTGGAGAACTTGGCGAAAGTAAGCTCGTTGAGCGTCGCCCATATAGGCCTCGCCTTCGGCGGGCTGGTAGGGCACGGGCGCTCCCGGCGCGATCGGATTGGTAGCGACCATCGCGATTCCCTCCTGAATGGAACCAGACCGGCGCGGCGGAAACAGCCGTTATCGATCTCCGCCACGATGCTGGCACCGGCGACTCACGATGCCATCGTTTGAAAATGTACAGCAGCCTTGTTGTCATGGCAAAAGTTATGAAGGAAATTGCCGTTGTCGGTGATGGAGCGCGGGGTATCGAGGTTTGAAGGTGCTTGTGGGGAAATGAGTTGGAACAACCCATCGCGGGTTTATCCGCGTCCGCGCCATCGTTATAATCGCCTTGCCCTTAAAACCACCCACACCTTCGGATATCCACCATGCTTCCCACCCGGCGCATCCTGTCGTTCGCCGCCATGAGTATGGTTGTATCATGGGCGGGCCGACCAGGAAAATGGTTGAGGCCAGAATGATTGGAACAACCGGCGCGGTTGCACGCGATGGTGTCCTGCCCGACATCTTCCTTGTTTCCGGTACGGCCAAAGCGCCGCCACGGCTCGGCGGAGACACGCCGCGCGGCCCGCCCATCCATCCACTGCGCTCCAGGAAAAACCGCCCCGAATCGGTTGTTATCGGGGTCCTTACAATACCCGGGAGTTAACGACCATCAATGAGCACACTTATCGAGCAGTTTCGCCAAAGTTCACCCCTGTTCGGTGGTAACGCGGCGTTTATCGAGGAACTGTACGAAAGTTTCCTGAGCGATCCGGAATCGGTCAGCGAGAACTGGCGGCAGTATTTCCGCAACTTGCAGTCACAGACCCAGGGTGCCCGTGACGTCGCGCACGGCCCGATCCGCGATTCCTTCGCTCACCTGGCGTTGCAGCCGCAAGCCGGCGTGGGGCGCGCGCGGGCCTTCAGCCCCGCCGCCGCCGAAAAGCAGGCTTCGGTGTTGCGCATCATCAACGCCTATCGTACCCGTGGCCACAAAGCCGCCGATCTCGACCCGCTGCGCCTGCGCGACCGGCCACCGGTACCGGAGCTGGAGCCCGGCTACCACGGTCTGAGCGAGGCCGATATGGACTCGTTGTTCAATACCGGCTCGTTGATGGCACCCTCGCAGTGGTCCCTGCGCGAGATTCTCGACCTGATTCGCGATGTCTACGTCGGCACCATCGGTTCCGAATACATGCACATCAACGACACCGCCGAGAAACGCTGGATTCAGAAGCGGCTGGAGGGGCAACGCGCCCGGCTTGATCTCGATGTCGGGCAGCGTCGGGAATTGTTGCGCTGGCTGGTGGCCGCCGAGGGGTTGGAACGCTATCTGCACACCCGTTACGTTGGCCAGAAGCGCTTCTCGCTGGAAGGCGGCGACAGCCTGATTCCGATGATGGACGAGATCATCCAACTGGCCGGCGCCCAGGGGGTGCGGGAGATCGTGATCGGCATGGCCCATCGCGGTCGCCTCAACGTGCTGGTCAACATCATCGGCAAGGCCCCCAGCGAGCTGTTCGAGGAGTTCGAGGGCAAGCGGCGCGTGGCCGAAAGCAGCACTGGCGATGTCAAGTACCACATGGGATTTTCCTCGGATGTCGAAACGCCCGGTGGCCCGGTGCATTTGGCCCTGGCTTTCAACCCCTCGCACCTGGAAATCGCCAATCCGGTGGTCGAGGGTTCGGTGCGCGCCCGCATGGAGCGCCGCCGTCCGCCCGGCGCGGAGTTCCCGCCCCTGAACGCCGTGATGCCGGTGCTGATCCACGGCGACGCCGCCTTCGCTGGCCAGGGCGTGAACATGGAAACCTTCCAGTTCTCGCAGGTGCGCGGCTACCGCACCGGCGGCACCGTGCACATCGTCGTCAACAACCAGATCGGGTTTACCACCAGCAATCCGCTGGATACCCGCTCGGCGCTGTACTGCACCGACGTGGCCAAGATGGTGCAGGCACCGATCTTTCACGTGAACGGCGACGATCCCGAGGC
>JAGRHI010000422.1 GCA_020445045.1 Candidatus Competibacteraceae bacterium | reverse complement strand
GCGGCGGGCCGGCGAACAACTGGCCAAGAGTTCGGACCGCGTAGGCCGCGCTCACCAGTACGCCGAGACTGGCCAGCAGCATCAGCCAGCCCCAGCGCTCGAAACCGCCGATCAGCACGTGCAATTCGGCCACGAAACCGATCAGGCCCGGCATGCCCATGCCCGCCAATAGCGCCAGGGTAATGAATAGGGTGAAGCCGGGGGTCACTCGCACCAGCGCGCCATAGTCGGCGATCCGGCGGGTGTGGGTGCGCTCGTACAGCAGGCCGATCAACAGAAACAGCGCACCGACGATCAGGCCATGCGCCACCATCTGCAAGCCCGCCCCCAACAGGCCGGTTTCGTTCAGGGCCGAAATGCCGAGCACCACCACGCCCATGTGGCTGACCGAGGAATAGGCGATCATCGCCTTCAGATCGGTCTGCCGCCACGCCAACAGGCCGCCGTAGAGAATGCTGGCCAGGGCGATGCCGGCCAGCAGCGGTTGCAATGCCATCGCCCCTTGCGGCAGCATCGGCACCACCCGCAACAGGCCATAGGCGCCCATCTTGAGCAAGACCCCGGACAACAGGATACTGGCCGGACTCGGCGCTTCCACATGGGCCAACGGCAACCAGCCGTGCAGCGGAACGATGGGAATCTTCACCCCAAACCCGACCAGAAACGCCAGCAGCAACCACATCTGATTCTCGCGGGGCAGCGTCGTCGCCGCTTGGGCGATGGCCGCCATCGCGAACGACTGAGTCGGGGTGAGCCGATAGACCACGATGATGCCGATCAGAATGAAGATCGCCCCACCCATGGTGTACAGCACGAAGTTGAGGCTGGCGACATGCCGCTTCTCGCCACCCCACAGGTCGATCAGAAAAAACAGCGGGATCAGCGTGAGTTCCCAGAACATGAAGAACAGCGTCCAGTCCTGAGCCAGAAACACGCCGAGCATGGCGAACTCCAGCACCAGCATCCAGGAGTAATAACCCTTCACGCCGGTCTTGATCCGGTCCGAGGCCAGCAGCGCCACGGCGACCAGCAGGGTGGTCAGCAGCACCATGGGCAGCGATAGCCCGTCGATGCCCAGGGCGTAGGACACGCCGATGGTGGAACTCCAGACCACCTGCTCCACCAACTGGATGGCTGCCGTGCTCCGATCGAACTGGGCCAGCAGGCTCCACGACAGGACCAGCGCCAAACCGGCATGGAACAGCGCCAGCCCGCGGATGAATTTTCCCTGGGCCGCCGGCAACAGGGCGACCAGCACCGCTCCGAAAAAAGGCACCCACAGGATCAGGCTCAGCATGTGCATGAGCATCAGTCCCTTGCGGAACGGCGGCGTTGCTCGACGGCACCCCGATACATGACGGCATCCTCCCCGGTAATGCGGCTCTATTGTTTGTATTCTGTCGGCATTATACCTTGTTGCCCGCACCTCTGATTTTCGGAGCCCCCCGATGCAATGCACGATCTACAAAAGCCGTAAGAAACAGGACACCTACCTATATCTCGCCGTCAAGGATGACTTTTCCAGCATTCCCGACGCCCTATTGAAACTGCTCGGCGAACCGATCCATGTCATGGATCTGGAACTCGACCCGGCGCGCAAGC
>JAGRHI010000079.1 GCA_020445045.1 Candidatus Competibacteraceae bacterium | reverse complement strand
AGTTCGATGAAGACATGCGGCGAGCCGGTAATGTAGGCAAACATGCCGCCCAGCGCGAACCCACCGCTCAGGGCGTATTCGATGAAATTCCGGTCGCGCTACAAGTCGCCGTAGACGCGCAGGGCCGCGCCGACTCCGCCGTCACCGATCGCGTTCGCTGGACGAGTTTCCGGCAGGTGGCGCCAACTGAGCAGCAGGGTGGTGAATCCGAACAGGGCTAGCACTCCAAAAATCGCGCGCCAGCTCGCCAGCGCCAGAATCCAGCCACCCAAGATGGGGGCCAGAATCGGCGCCAATCCCATGACCAACATCAACAACGAATAGATCTTGGCCGAGGTCTGGGCGTCGAAGCGGTCGCGCACCACGGCCCGAGCGATCACCACGCCGGCGCAACCGCCTGTCGCCTGCACGAACCGCAGCATGGTCAAGGTGGCGATGTCGGGCGCCAGCGCGCAGCCGATCGAGGCCACGATGTAGAGTGTCAGTCCAGCGTACAGCGGCGGCTTGCGGCCATAGCGATCGGCGAGCGGACCGTAGACGGCCTGACCCAGCGCCAGTCCGGTGAAGAAACTGGCCAGGGTGTATTGGGCGGCGGCCGGATCGGCGGCGAATGTGGTGGCAATGGCTGGCAGGCTGGGCAGGTACATGTCGATCGACATCGGCGCGAAAGCGGTCAGCGCGCCCAGCAGCAGTAACCAGGATAAGGGCGGATGGGTCAGGATCGGTGCTCCAGGTGGATGGCGGCGGAAGTCGGGCAATTGTAAGCTCATCGCCTGGGTTCTACTGACAATCGAGTGGAGTGGAGCGTTCGGGATGCGCGTATTGCTGGTGGAGGATGATGAGATGATCGGCGACAGCCTGCGCAAGGGGTTGCGCGGCGAAGGATTTACCGTGGACTGGGCGCGGGATGGGCGCGACGCGGAACTGGCGCTGGAGACCACCGAATATGCGTTGGTGTTGCTGGACTTGGGCTTGCCGAGAAAGGACGGGCTGGCGGTACTGCGCGACTGGCGCCAGCGCGGGAATGCCGTGCCGGTGTTGGTGCTCACCGCCCGCGATGCGGTACCAGATCGGGTCAAGGGTCTGGACAGCGGCGCTGACGATTATTTGGTCAAGCCGTTCGATCTGGCTGAACTATTGGCGCGGATGCGGGCCTTGTTACGTCGCCAGACCGGGCGGGCGCGCGATCTGATCGAGGTGGGAACGCTGCGGCTCGATCCGGTCGCGCATGCGGTTGAATATCGTGGGCGGCCGGTACTGTTGTCGGCACGGGAATTCACGCTGCTACATGCGCTGTTGGAAACGCCGGGCGCGGTGTTGTCCCGCGAGCAGTTGGAGGATCGATTGTACGGTTGGGGTGAAGAGGTGGAAAGCAATGCCGTCGAGGTTCACATCCACAATCTGCGCCGCAAGCTCGATCCGCGAATCATTCGCACCGTGCGCGGAGTCGGTTACCGGCTGGGGGACGCCGCCTGAGTGGGATCAACCCAGATGGCGGGGCGCCACCAGGGTGGCCAGGGCGGCGCGGATCGGTTCCGGGTCATCGAGCCGGCGCATCAACTTGCCGATGAGTTGCAGTTGCCGCTTGTGCGCCCCCCGCTGCGGGATGGCCTGCGCCGTTCGTACCGCGGCCAATAAGTCTTCCGGCAGCGGCACTCGCCGCAACTGCGCCGGAGTGAGCTTGACCAGTTGTTCCCCCAAATCTTGCAGGGCGGTGGCCTCCCGCTTGCGTTGGCTTTTACTAGGCGGCCGGGGCGCTTCCAGGTCATGGTTTTCGTCGTCGAAGTCGTGCTCGTGCATGATAGGGGTTTCTACTCTGTCCTTGGTCGGGCCATCATCATCCCGGCGATGCGCCGGCATTCAGCTTTTCCGCCACGCTTGCCAAGCGCCGATGGCGAACCAGCGGGTCTGGCTGGTCTCCTGGGGAATCGCCGTCATTCGTTTGAGGTCGATTTTCACGGCTTCGAGCGCGGCCATGCACGTTTTTCCCGATGGCGCGAATTCAAGAAGCGGGTCCACCCGCCGTTGGGACGGGCGGACCCGCGAGATGCTTACTTCTTCTTCCGCATCGGTGGCAGGTCGGTGCAGACGCCCTCGAACACTTCCGCCGCCATGCCGACCGATTCGCCCAGCGTCGGATGTGGATGAATGGTCAGACCGATGTCGGCTGGATCGCAGCCCATTTCGATGGCCAGCGCCACCTCGCTGATCAGGTCACCGGCGTGGGTGCCGACGATGCCGCCACCGACGATGCGGTGGTTGTCCTCGTCGAAGATCAGTTTGGTGAAGCCTTCGTCGCGACCATTGGCGATGGCGCGGCCGGACGCGGCCCAGGGGAACTTGCCCACGCTGACCTTGATGCCCTGGGCCTTGGCTTCCGTTTCGGTCAAACCCACCCAGGCGACTTCCGGATCGGTGTAGGCCACGCCGGGAATCACCTTGGCGTCGAAGAAGCTCTTTTGCCCGGCGGCGGCTTCGGCGGCGACGTGGGCTTCATGCACCGCCTTGTGCGCCAGCATTGGTTGGCCGACCAGATCGCCGATGGCGAAGATATGCGGCACGTTGGTGCGCATCTGCTTGTCCACCGGGATGAAGCCCCGATCGCTGACCACAATGCCTGCTTTCTCCGCGCCGATTTTCTTGCCGTTGGGCGAGCGGCCCGCCGATTGCAGGATCATGTCGTACAGTTGCGGTTCGGCCGGGGCGTTGTCGCCCTCGAAGGTCACGAGCAAACCTTCTGGCTTGGCTTCGACCGCGACCGTCTTGGTCTTGAGCATGATCTTGTCGAAGCGCTTGGCGTTCATCTTCTCCCAGACCTTGAACAGATCCCGGTCAGGACCCTGCATGATCGCATCGAGCATTTCCACGATTTCGATGCGCGCGCCCAACGTCGAATAGACCGTGGCCATCTCCAGGCCGATGATGCCGCCGCCGATCACCAGCAGCCGTTTCGGGATGAAGCGCAGTTCCAGCGCGCCGGTGGAATCGACGATGCGTGGGTCGTCCGGGATGAAGGGCAGATGCACCGCCTGACTGCCGGCGGCGATGATGCACTTCTCGAAACGGACGATTTTCTTCTCGCCGCTCTTGTCCTGGCCGTCGCCGGCGGTGAGTTCGACTTCCAGATGATGGGGATCGAGAAAGCTCCCGTAGCCGCGCACGGTCTCGACCTTGCGGGCCTTGGCCATGCCGGCGAGACCACCGGTGAGTTTGTTCACCACCTTGCCTTTGTGGGCACGCAGCTTATCCAGATCCACGGTTGGCTTGTCAAACGTCACGCCCAAATCGGCGAAGTGGGTCACCTCGTCCATGACCGCCGCCACGTGCAGCAGGGCTTTGGAGGGGATGCAGCCGACGTTGAGGCAAACCCCGCCCAGCGTGGAATAGCGTTCCACCAGCACGGTCTTCATGCCCAGGTCGGCGGCGCGGAACGCGGCGCTGTAACCGCCCGGTCCGGCGCCGAGCACCAACATTTCGCAGTCGAGATCGGCCTTGCCGGCAAACGCGCCCGCAACGGGCGCGGGCGCGGATGGCGGTGGGGACGCGGGTTCGGCGGGTTTGGCCGGTGGGGCGGCGGTGGCCGAGTCGGCGCTCGCTTCCAGCATCAGAATGACATCGCCTTCGGAGACCTTGTCGCCAACCTTGACCTTCAGTTCCCTGACCGTGCCGGCCTGGGGCGCGGGCACTTCCATCGAGGCCTTGTCGCTTTCCAGCACGATCAGCGGATCTTCCGGGGCGATGGAGTCGCCCGGTTTGACCAGCACCTCGATGATGTCCACACCCTTGAAGTCGCCGATGTCGGGGAC
>JAGRHI010000421.1 GCA_020445045.1 Candidatus Competibacteraceae bacterium | reverse complement strand
TTGAGCGACTCGAACGGCGCCTCCAACAACTGGAGCCGGTGGTACGAGTTCTCCGGCGGCAATTCGCCGAGTTCTCCCAGAGCATGGAGGAAACGCCGTCCGACAAAACCGCAACCGCGGAAAAGCCGCCATCCTGAGCGTGATTCGGGCTCGTCGCCAGCCGGGTCTGTATGCAACTGCGAAAGAGCAATATTCGGAAACTGGGCCAAGGGGTTTACGATGTCCTGATCGTCGGTGGCGGTATCAACGGCGCGGCTTCCGCGGCGGCCCTGTCCGGCAAGGGCGCGCGGGTGGCGCTGATCGACCGGCGCGACTTCGCCGGCTTTACCAGCCAGCAGTCGTCCAACCTGGTCTGGGGCGGCATCAAGTACTTGGAAAACCACGATTTCGCGCTGGTCCGCAAGTTGTGCCTAAGCCGCAACCATTTGATTCGCAACTATCCTTCTCGGGTCCGGGAGATTCGTTTTTTCGCGAGCATCGACAAGGGGTTCCACTTTCATCCTCTGTTCTTGTGGGCGGGTGCTTGGTTGTATTGGCTGTTCGGTAACGGGTTCACCCAAACCCCGCGCCTGCTGTCCAAACGGACGATCCGGCGGGAAGAGCCGGTGGTGAAGACCCAAAACACTGTCGGTGGTTTCGAGTATTCCGACGCCTACCTGCCCGATAACGATGCCCGCTTCGTATTTCAGTTCGTACGCTCGGCCATGGATCGCGGCGGTGTCGCGGCCAACTACGTGGAATCGCTCGGCGCCCGCCGCGAGGGTGAGTTCTGGATTGCCCGGGCGCGGGATGTCATCGACGGCGGGAAGCTGGAAATCCGCGCCCGGGTGTTGATCAACGCCACCGGTCCATTCGTGGATGGTCATAACACGCTGACCGGCGAACAGACCGAACACCGCCACGTATTTTCCAAGGGCATCCATCTGATCGTGCCTCGGATGACCCTCAATCCACGCATTTTGACCTTCTTCGCCGACGATGGACGCTTGTTCTTCGTCATCCCGATGGGCGCGCGCGCCTGCATCGGTACCACCGATACCCCTGTGGCGACGCCGTTTGCCGAGGTGACGGACGAGGACCGGCGGTTCGTGCTCGACAACATCAACAAGCGCCTGAATCTGGACCGGCCGTTGACCCAGGCCGACATCGTTGCCGAACGTTGCGGGGTTCGGCCATTGGTGGTGAAAGCGCAGGCCGGCGATCATGGCCACGATTGGCTGCGATTGTCCCGCAAGCACGAAATCGAGGTGGATCAAGTCAAGGCGCATCTCAGCATTTTTGGCGGCAAACTGACCGACTGCATCAATGTCGGCGATGAGGTGTCCGGGATCGTTGCCCGACTGGGGATTGCCCTGCCGCATCGCGATTGTCGCTGGTATGGCGAACCGCATGTATCGGTGCGTGAGGAGTATCTACGCCAAGCCCGGCTGATGAATCTCGACCGCCATGCCTCGCTGGCCTCCGGCGAACCACTTACCAGCCGGTTGTGGCGGCGCCATGACCAGCAGGCGTTGGAACTGCTCGCCGAAATCCGCAAGGACCCGCGCCGAGCGGGGGCGCCGATCGAGGGCACCGACTATCTCCGCTGTGAAATCCAACTCGCCAAGCGTCGGGAAATGATCATCAGGTTGGAGGACTTTCTGCGTCGGCGTTCCAAGATCGCGCTGATCATGAGTCGAGAGGATATCAGGAACACGATCGACCTGATGGAGATCTGCGAGATTCTGTTCGGTGATCGGGCTCGGGAAAAACTCGACGAGTACTTCGAAGGCTGACCGACAGCCCGGCAGTCTGGCAGCGATTCCCGGTCTCTTATTTTTGTGACATAGATTTTTAAGAATATTTTTAATAAACGTCATTTAATTGAAATTTAAGTAAACCA
>JAGRHI010000420.1 GCA_020445045.1 Candidatus Competibacteraceae bacterium | reverse complement strand
GATGGGTTTCCGTGGCGGTTCGGCCTTCCGGGCGATGGCCGGTTTCGGCCATCACCATCACTTGCATGAAGATCATTTCTTTGAGCTGGCCGGGACGCTCACGGTGGAAGTCGAGTTCATCGTCACCGACGCCGAGGCGCGACGCCTGCTCGATTTGTTGCGGGAAGAGAAGATCCGCGCGTTCTACGCCCATATTCCGGCCCGCTGCGGTGTGACCCTGCCCGATTCGGATGACGTGGATGAACCGGAAGCCGCGCCAGGACAGGCATCCACTTGAAGTCGTTGTTCGATTTGCCCCGCGCCGTCTGGCTGTTGGGGTTGGTCAGCTTCTGCAACGACGCGGCCAGCGAACTGGTGTATCCGCTGGTGCCGCTCTATCTCGCCTCGGTGCTGCTGGCGGGACCACGGGCGCTGGGCCTGATCGAAGGCATCGCCGAGGCGACCGGTAGTCTGCTTAAGCTGTTTGCCGGCGTTCTCGCCGACCGGACCCGTTCCACCAAGCCGTGGGTGGTGGGCGGTTACGGTCTGGCGGCGTTGGCCCGGCCGCTGCTTGCTTTCGCCAGCGCCTGGCCGTTGGTGCTGGCGCTGCGCTTCGCCGACCGAATCGGCAAGGGCTTGCGGACCTCGCCGCGCGACGCGCTGCTGGCGTTGAGCATCGACGAACGGCGACGCGGATTGGCGTTCGGCCTGCACCGGGCGATGGACAATTTCGGCGCCGTGGTCGGGCCGTTGCTGGCGGCGGGCCTGCTGGCCGCGCAAGTGCCATTGCGCGAGGTGTTTCTGTGGGCCGCGCTGGGCGGCGCGGCGGCGGTGGCGCTGGCGCTGGCCGTGCGCGAGCCGGCGCGGGAGACGGCGCCGGTGGTGGTTCGCTTCAGTTGGACCTTGCGCGGTTTGCCGGGGCCGTTCCGGCGCTATCTGGTGGTGCTCGGGCTGTTCACGCTCGGCAATTCCTCGAACATGTTCTTGCTGCTGCGCGCCCGCGAACTGGGTTTTCCCGAGTATCAGGTGCCGCTGTTGTGGGCACTGATGGCGCTGACCGCGGCGGTGTTTTCGACGCCGCTGTCGGCGCTGTCCGACCGGCTGGGGCGCCCCCGCCTGATCGTCGGGGGTTGGCTGATCTACGCTGGGTTTTACCTGCTGCTCGGTTTCAATGGCCACCCAGTGCTGCTGTGGCCGCTGTTCGGACTGTATGGCCTGTTCATGGCCGCCACCGAGGGCGCGGAGAAAGCGCTGGTCGCCGATCTGGCGCCGCGCGCGCTGCTCGGCACTGCTTACGGCTGGTTCAACATGATCGCCGGGATCATGCTGTTGCCGGCGTCGGTCCTATTCGGTGGGCTGTGGCAGCAGGCCGGCGCGCCGGTGGCTTTCGGCTTCGGGGCTGGATGCGCGCTGGCGGCGGCGCTGCTGTTGCGGGGATGGGTGTTCGCGGGGGAACCTCAGCGGTCCAGGTAGCGTTGCGGCAGTTCGCCATAGGCATCGATCCGCCGGTCACGCAGGTAGGGCCAGAGCCGCCGCACCTGCTCGGAACGACCCAGGTCCAGTTCCACCGCCAGGGTGGCCGGTTCATCGGTGGGGGCGGAGGCGAGCCATTCGCCCTGTGGGCCGACGACGAAGCTGGTGCCCCAGAACTGGATGCCGGCGCCCTGGCCGGCGGGATCGGATTCGAAGCCGATCCGGTTGCAGACCACGACCGGCAAGCCGTTGGCGATGGCGTGCGTCCGCTGCACCGTCGCCCAGGCGTCCCATTGACGCTGGCGTTCCTCGTCGTCGTCGGCCGGATTCCAGCCGATGGCGGTCGGATACAGCAGCAGTTCCGCGCCGGCCAACGCCATCAATCGCGCCGCTTCGGGATACCACTGATCCCAGCACACCAGCACGCCCAGCCGCCCGACCGAGGTGTCGATGGGCGTGAAGCCGAGATCGCCGGGGGTAAAATAGTATTTCTCGTGGTGGCCGGGATCATCGGGGATGTGCATCTTGCGATAGATGCCGGCGATGCCGCCGTCGCGTTCCAGCACCACGGCGGTGTTGTGGTACAGCCCCGGCGCGCGGCGCTCGAACACCGAGGCGACCAGCACCACACCCAGTTCCCGAGCGACCGCGCTTAGTTCCTCGGTGGTGGGGCCGGGGATCGATTCGGCCAGATCGAACAACTCGGGGTTCTCGGTTTGGCAGAAATACGGGCCGGTGTGCAACTCTTGCAGCAAAATCAGTTGTGCGTCGTGGCTGGCGAGGTCGCGGATACCAGCGATGCTGGCGGCTAGATTGGCGGCGCGGTCGTCGCCACAGGCTTGTTGCACCAGACCGACGGTCAGGGTTTTCGGGGGCATGGGTTGCGCCTTGAAACGGAGTTGAAGAGCAGATTAGCGGAATGTATCGCCGGTGTGTTGGAGTCAGGCATCCCGTCGAAACTATAATTTCATGCGTATCATGTGAATCACTCCTTAAGGACCGTTGTACGAAGCTAGGAACCGCAAAAATGCCCGCCCTCATTATTCGCCACGTCGAAGCCAGTGACCCGCCCCAATTTCAGGTTGTGCGCCTGAAGGATGGCAAGACCACGGCCCCAGAGGCCATCGTTTCCCACGCAAGCACGCCGATCAAGGATTTGCCGAACAGCAACTTGAGCGTCGAATTACGCTG
>JAGRHI010000078.1 GCA_020445045.1 Candidatus Competibacteraceae bacterium | reverse complement strand
TGCGCAATTATTGGGGCTACAGCCCACTGGGCTATTTCGCTCCGGACCCGCGCTACGCCGCCACCGACAATCCGGTCGCCGAATTCAAGAGCATGGTCAAGTCGCTGCACTCGGCCGGTATCGAAGTGATCCTCGACGTGGTGTACAACCACACCGCCGAAGGCAATCAACTCGGCCCGACCCTGAGTTTTCGCGGCATCGACAATGCCAGTTATTATCGCTTGTCGCCCGAACATCCGCGCTACACCATGGATTACACCGGCTGCGGCAACACCCTGAACACCGCTCATCCCCGGGTGTTGCAGATGGTGATGGACAGCCTGCGCTACTGGGTGCAAGAGATGCATGTGGACGGCTTCCGTTTCGACCTGGCCGCCGTGCTGGCGCGGGAAGCGGACGGCACGATCGATCAGAACGGCACGTTCATGGACGTGATCCAGCAGGACCCGGTGCTATCGCGGGTCAAGTTGATCGCCGAGCCGTGGGACGTGGGCGAGAATGGCTATCAAGTTGGCCAGTTTCCGGTCGGCTGGAGCGAGTGGAACGGCAAGTATCGCGACGTGGTGCGCGACTATTGGCGCGGCGAGGGCGGATTGATCGGTGAGCTGGCCTACCGCTTGACCGGTTCCGCCGATCTGTACCAACACAACGGCCGCCGCCCGCACGCCAGCATCAATTTCATCACTGCCCACGATGGGTTCACCCTGTACGATCTGGTCAGCCACAACGAGCGTCACAACGAGGCCAACGGCGAGAATAACCAGGACGGCGATTCGCACAACCGCAGTTGGAACTGCGGGGCGGAGGGTGACACCGACGATTCGGCCGTGCTGGCGCTACGCTTGCACCAGCGGCGTAATCTGCTGGCGACCCTGCTGTTGTCGCAGGGCGTGCCGATGTTGCTGGCCGGCGACGAGGTCGGCCGCACCCAACGCGGCAACAACAACGCCTATTGCCAGGACAACGAACTCAGTTGGTTGGATTGGGATTTGGCCTGGTTGCGGGAGAATCGCGAGTTGTTGGAGTTCACCCAGCGCCTGATCCAGATTCGCCGCCGGCATCCCACGTTTCGCCGCCGGCATTTTTTTCGCGGTATCCATGGCGACGGCGTCCGCGACATTCTTTGGTTCAACCCCGACGGCCGCGAGATCGACGACGACGAATGGACCCACGACTATGCCCGTTGTCTGGGGCTGTACCTGCCCGGCGATGGGCTAGGCGACTGGGACGAGCGCGGCCACGCCCTGCAAGACGACGATTTTCTGTTGTTGGTCAATTCCTATCACGAAGAAATCCTGTTCATGCTGCCGATCCTGCGGGACGGGTCGCCGTTCGAGGTACTGGTCGATACCGCCTTACCGCAGGGTCGCCCGGTCGGTGGCGACGAGCACCCGGCCGAGGAACCCTATCCGGTGCAGGGCCGCTCGCTGGTGTTGCTGCGGCATCGCCGACGGCGTCTATCCTGAACGATCCGATGGATTCCGCATCCTCGATCACCACGTTTCAGGCGGTGTTCGTCAACCAGTTTTCGATCGAGAGTCCCGGTACGCGGGAAAACTCGCGCACGTTGTCGGTGACCCGCGCCATGGACCGTTCATAGCCGAACGTCGTCCAGTGCGGGCAGTCCCGCATCCACGTCGGGAAAAGCAGCTTCGATGGGGTCTAGCGTCGCCAGCAGTTCCAGAAGATGAGTCGGTTTCTTGACCGGTTCCACGATCAAGCGCTCGCCGTCTTGGTAGAGGATGACTTCATTGCCCGGCAACTCGAATTCGCGCGGGATGCGCACGGCTTGGTTGCGGCCATTGCGGAATAGGCGGGCGCGGCGTTCGACAACTTGATCAGGTGCGGACATGGCGGCATCTCCCGTTCCTTGCATAGGCCAAAGCATATGCCGTGCTTGAAACGGATTGAAGTCACTCTTGGTCGATATGCCCGATGGCGGTGATGACGCCGATTTTTCCCGCCCGCGTGATTTTTTGAAGACAGAATAACGGAAATTCCCCTGATGCCCTTATTGAGCATTGACCACCTCTCCATCGCCTTTGGCGCCGAAAAACTGCTGGATGGCGCCAGCTTCCAGATCGATCCTGGTGAGCGCGTTTGCTTGATCGGTCGCAACGGCACGGGCAAAACCACCTTGCTGCGCCTGTTGGCGGGTGAAATCCAGTCCGATAGCGGCGACATCTGGCGCCAGCCCGGCTTGCGCGTCGCCACGCTGGCGCAGGAGTTGCCCTCCGACGCGATGGCCACCGTATTCGAGATCGTCGCTGGTGGGTTGGAGGGATTGGGCGAGTTGCTGGCTGAGTATCACGAGGCCGCTCACCAACTCGCCGATGCTTCCACGCCTGAAAATCTGCGGCGCATGGATCGATTGCAACATGAACTGGAAGCGCGCGATGGCTGGCGCTGGCAACAGCGGGTCGAAACCGTGATCAGCCGCTTGCAATTGCCGGCTGACACGCCACTCGCCGAACTGTCCGGCGGCTGGCGGCGGCGGGTATTGCTGGGCCGGGCGCTGGTCCGCGATCCCGACGTGTTGTTGCTGGACGAGCCGACCAACCATCTCGACCTGGAAACCATCCAGTGGTTGGAAGATGAACTGCTGGAATTTCGCGGCGGCCTGCTATTCGTCACTCACGACCGTGCCCTGTTGCAACGGTTGGCCACCCGCCTACTGGAACTGGATCGCGGCGTGTTGACTTCCTGGCCGGGTGACTACGCCAATTTCCTGGAAAAAAAAGCGGCGCTGCTGGAAGTCGAAGCCCAGCACAACGCCAAGTTCGACAAGAATCTGGCTCAGGAAGAAGCCTGGATTCGCCAAGGCATCAAGGCGCGGCGCACCCGCAACGAGGGCCGGGTGCGGGCCTTGCTGACCTTGCGCGAGGAACGCCGCCAGCGCCGCGAGCAACTCGGCAAGGCCAGTTTTACGCTGGAGCAGGCGGAGATGTCCGGCAAGTTGGTGATCGAGGCGCAACATCTGCGCTACGCCTGGCGGAGCGAGCCACTGATTCGGGATTTTTCGGTGCGCATCCTGCGCGGCGACCGCATCGGCCTGATCGGTCCCAATGGCTCCGGCAAAACCAGTTTATTGAATCTGTTGTTGGGTCGCCTGCAACCCGACGCGGGTCAGGTGCGGCACGGAACCAAGCTGGAAATCGCCTATTTCGATCAATTGCGCGAACAACTCGACCCCGAACAGACCGTATTGGACAGTGTCGCGGGTGGACGGGAAACCATCGAAATCAACGGCCAGCGCCGCCATGTCATCGGCTATCTGGGCGATTTCCTGTTCACCGCCCAGCGAGCACGCTCCCCGGTCAAATCCCTGTCCGGCGGCGAACGCAATCGATTGTTGCTGGCACGGCTGTTCACCAAGCCGGCCAACCTGCTGGTCATGGACGAGCCGACCAACGATCTTGACCTGGAGACGCTGGAACTGCTGGAAGAATTGTTGTTGGACTACACCGGAACCTTGCTGCTGGTCAGTCACGACCGGGCGTTTCTGGACAACGTGGTGACCAGTTGCCTGGTGTTCGAGAGCGACGGTGGCATCCGCGAATACGTCGGCGGTTACAGCGATTGGTTGCGACAGCGACCCGCGCTGGAGCCGATTCCTGTTGTCAAGCCCAAACCTGCCGCCCCGCCTGCGCCGAAACCACCAAAATCCGCTGCGTCGGGCAAGTTGAGTTACAACGAGCGGCGAGAATTGGAGCGGCTGCCGGCACGCATCGAGGAACTGGAGCAACGCCAGCAGGAATTGCACGCCGCGACAGCCGACCCGGTCTTTTACAAACAGGAATCAACGGTTGTTGCTCGGCGGCTGGAGGAGTTGCGAGCGCTGGAGACAGAATTGGAAGCGGCCTACGGACGTTGGGAGGAATTGGAGGCGCGGGAGTGAAGGGGATGAAGTGCTTTATCGCTTAACGCGATCATCAGAATCCGAAGCCTAATATACATCTGAACTGGATACGGTTTCGCCGCTGAAGGCGGTCAGTAGTTCGGCGGGTAGGGAGTTGAAGAATTCGGGAGGCAATTTGACGCCGCAGTCCGCCGCAAGCCCGATGGGATGCGGCAGGGTGCGTGGTGTAGGCAAGGGTCGGATTTCGGAGATGGGAATATTGTGCTTGCACAAAATGAGAATCTCACTCCGCTCCAAGGTGGGCAGGTAACGGGAACGGTGCGTGTGTCGTAATTTTTTGGACCAGAGAGTTTATGATGGAGTTATACTGTTGGAAAAAGCTAATCTAATCAGCATGATCATTGCTTGTGATGACGGATAGTGTAGATACACAGAAACTATATAATCATTAGTTAGGCCTGCAATGACGCGTCTACTACCATGCTGACAAATTCTTATCTAATTGCTCTTGGCATCCCGTTGATACTGCTTCTTTGCGGGGCACTTGCAAAGAAGTTGGTTCGCGGCGGCGGCTGGAAGTATTCCGATTTCTTCTTGGGTGTAGAACTTGCGCTAGCGGCGTTAGGCTCCGCAATGGTCTACTTCTATGACCTTCAGAAACTTGGATCCACACCTGCCACTCCGCCTGTACCTGTCTCTGACAAAATTGGCGCTACCGCATCTTTCTTGGCCATTGCATTCTTCTTATTGCTGTGGGTCTTATCGACTCATCAAGACTGGGAGGGGCGAACGCAAAATAGGCGAGGTCAAATTGTTTGGTTAGGCTTAATTAGCAATGGCGTCGGAATCGCGCTGTTCTTCTCGTTCGTCATGCTGGTGAAGGGTGTTTGAAATGAAACCAGAGCAATTAAAAGACTACATCAGCATGGCCGCGGTCGTTGCAGCCGTGGTGGCCACATCTTTCTCTTTCTTGGAGTTCAAAGGCATTGGTGATAGTAGTACTCCCATTCTTATTGCCCTAGCCGCATCTGCGTATGCAGCCGTCTTCTCAGTCTATGTATCAAGAATGCGTGAACGAAGATTGCGTCAGCGAAGGGTTTTTATAATCTATAGCAGCAAAGACAGGAAGCCCGCGGCAGAGGTCGTGCATTATCTTCGGGTCAATGGGTATAACCCATGGTTTGACGTTGACGAGATTGCGCCCGGACAAAAGTGGGAACAGTCGGTTATGAAGGGCATAGGCGAGAGTGCTGTGGCTCTATATCTTGTGTCAGAAAATATGAAAAGTAGCAACAAGTTCGTTTCTGAAGAGCTCAAAACAGCTATGTCCATCATGCGGTCAAAAGATGAATCATTCAGCCCCGTTATTCCAGTACGCCTCGATGACGCTGAGGTACCACAAGAGTTAGCCGATGTGCATTGGGTCGATCTAAGAAGCAAAGATGGCCTAGAACAACTCGAAAAGGGGCTTAACCGTGTACTGGGGCAGGCCTAACAAGTCGTTCCAGCCGACGTCGCACTCGTCGCTTCGCTCCTCCTGCGCCGCGGCTGAACTCCAACGTTATGTACAATAGGGGAATATACATTTGAGTTCATGTAAATTTTGTTGCAAAAATGAAGCGATTAAAAACTCACATGAAATCCCTTTGGCTGTTTGGGGCTGGTTAAAAAAAACCTCTGCCACTGGGTATTTTAGAGATTCCATACAGCCTAATATCAGAAGACAGGATGGACTTAAGTCACCATTGTTATGTGCAAATTGTGAACAAAAATTTTCAAAAACCGAAGATCTGTTCATCAAGCACTATTTCAATAAAGTAGCTAATTATCGAGTTCCGTGTCCCGATAAATTGATTATAAAACCTTCTATTTTAGCGTGCATACACATAATGGCTTGGCGCGTATTAGCCAACACGTACTATTTTTCATCTGAAACAAATTTTACTAAAGAGGAGTTTAATGAAATTCCTTGCTTTATGTCAAAAATAAAAAAGTCTATCGATTCAAATGATTTTACTCAATTTAAAGTACATTTTATACCGTGCACCAAAAAAGTCATTGAAAATTTATACCTTCCAAAAGTCAAGTTTCATTTTTATGAGAGAAGCATTACCGCAGAGCCAAGGATTTGGGATAACCATGAAAGGTTAATTATTTTCATCCAGATTCCATTCAGCATTGTTATCTTTGAAGTTATTCCGAACAACAAAGATTCTTGGATTGGAACACATGTTGATGAAAGTGACGTGTTAAATTTAGATGAAATTAAGTCTGTGCCAAAATATGTAAACGCGCTTGTAGAATATTTTTATGATCATTTCTTACAAAGTACAACCAAAATAACTTCAAAACAGTTGGCTATAATAAAATCTGATTCAGAAAAAGCTGATCCCAACAGTGGCTCTGTTAAATCAGCTCGGAAATCATGGTAAAACCACATAACATTCCAATAAACTCGGACCGCCGCAAAAGACGCGGCGTCCGGTTATTGGTACGTTAGGCGAAAACAACATGGAAGCCACTTACAAGTTTCGCTTTTCAGAGGATCACCTTCTGGCTGCCATGTGCAAATATCGTGAGCAGATCTGGTGGCGCCGTCCATTCACGAAGCACCGATGGAGTTTGGCTGCACTGGCCGCGATCGGACTCGCTTGCTGCATCTACTTTGGGAGCGTAATCGGCTCGGGAGCATTTGGCGGCGTGATCGGCGCCACGGTTCTTGGCTGGCCTATTGATGCGTGGATAATTCGAAGGCGATTTCGAAAATCACCGTACCACGATGATGAAGTGAGCATTACGCTCTCGAATGAAGGGTTCCGGGCTATCGGCAAAACCACTAATCTGGAGGTTCAATGGAGCACCTACACGAAAGCGTGGCGTTTTCGCGATGGGCTGCTTCTGTTCCAGGGGCCGCACCTATTCAATTGGTTGCCAGATGAAACGGCTACGGAGCAATCCATGGTCGGTGTCGCAGAAGAGTTGGTGAAGGCGCATGTACCTGATTACAGAAGCGCCTAACAAGTCGGTCAAGCCGTTCGCCTGCGGCTCACTCGGACGCTCAGCACTCCNNNNCTCCGCGCCTGTTCGCGCATGGCTTGCCATTATTGCGCGAACAGGCGCGGAGTGCTGAGCGCCGTTTACCTAGGCGTTAGCCATTAATGAGAAACTGTCGATGCGTTTCTTGATAGCTCTTGTGATGCGGTCAATGCGACTATCGTCGTCGCGGAGCTGCTGATTATGTCCGCTCACCGCATCACGCAGTTGAAGGTGCTCATATCGGGCGGATTCTGCGGCCCGTACGAGAAGCTGTTGCCGGAGTTCGAGCGCACGACGGGCATCAAGGTCACCACCGGCTCGGGTTCGTCGCAGGGAAAGGGACCGCAAACTATCGCGGCCCAACTCGCCCGTGGTGTACCGGTCGATGTGGTGATCCTCTCCAGGGAAGGACTCACGGAACTGATCGCCGCGCACCGAATCGCCTCGGGGACCGACACGGACCTGG
>JAGRHI010000077.1:3906-6869 GCA_020445045.1 Candidatus Competibacteraceae bacterium | reverse complement strand
CGGCCTTGCCGACGTCGCCCACCACGCGGGAATGGTCGGAATCGTAGCCGCGATGGGTGGCCAGATCGAAGGCGATGGACAGACCCTTTTGCCCGGCGGCCAGATTGCGGCGATAGAAGGCGTTGGACTCCTCGGCGGTGGAGAAGCCGGCGTACTGACGCACCGTCCACGGCTGGGTCACGTACATCGCCGGATAGGGGCCGCGCAGGAACGGCGGCACGCCGGCGACATAGCCCAGATGCTTCAGATCCTGAATGTCGTCCCGTGTATAGAGCGGATTGACGTCGATCTGCTCCATGGTCGTCCAGACCCATTGCTCCAGGGTCTTGCCGGTGGTTTTTTCCACCATCGCCTTCCATTCGGCGAAGCTGGGTTTGGGGAAGTCCAGGCCATAGGCCATGGTGGTGAAATCAGGTGATTGGCTCATTGGGCGACCCCCATTTTCTTTTGCAGCATGCTCAATAGCGCCAGGCAATTGGCGTTCAGGTGAATGAAATCATCGATGCCGGCGGCTTTGAAGGCTTCGACGTGATCCGCTGGATAGCCGGCCAGCAATACGATCAGATCGGGACTGGCCTGCTTGAGTTTTTGCGCCAGCGGCGGAACGATGTCGGGATAGGTCGGGTCGGTGGAGCAGATCACCACGGCCTTGGCGCCCGAAGCCAGCGCCGCGTCCGCCGCTTCTTCGGGGGTGCTGAAACCGGATGGGTAAATCGTTTCAAAACCGCCCACTCCCAAGAATGCGGTCGAGAAATCGGCGCGGCCCTTGTGCTGGGTCAGCGGTCCCATGGTGGCGAGAAAGACCAGCGGTCGCTGGCCGATACGGGCGACATAGGTTTCCGCCGCCTGCCGTAGTGCCTCGAAGGCTTGCGCGCCACGATGAGCATGGACGGGGTTGGTGGTGGGGCCGGCCTTGGCGCCGGTGCGTGCGGCTTGGGCGATTTCACCCAGGCTCGCTCCAGCCAGCGCGGCCTGAATCGCGGCATCGACGCTGTTGGTCCCCGCCTTGGCGAGCGCGTCCAGGGCCGCCTGCTTTTGATCCGCGTTGGCCGTTGCCCGAAACTGGTTGATCGCCGCGGTTCGTTCCGTCTGAATCGCCCAGGCATCCACCGGCGCCGGTTCGATCCGGGTTTCCTTCAGGTTCGGATACATGTTGGTACCGACGAAAATATCCTTGCGCTTGGCGAGGTTGGCGGCGCGCTTGGCGGCGGTGTCGGCGATTTGAGATTGCGGCCAGCCGGCTTCCAGCGCTTTCGCCATGCCGCCCTGTTTTTCGATATCCTGGAAGATCGCCCAGGTCTGGCGAGCCACCGCGTCGGTCAGGGTTTCCACGTACCAGGAGCCACCCGCCGGATCGACGGTGTGGGTGATATGGGTTTCTTCGCGCAGCACGGTATGGGTGTTGCGGGCGACGCGCCGGGAGAAGTCGTCCGGGACACGCGCCAATTCGTCGAAAGGCGAAATGTGCAGGCTGTCGCAGCCGCCGACCACCGCCGAGAACGCTTCGGTGGTGCCGCGCAACAGGTTGACGTGCGGGTCGTACACGGTCTGGTTCCAGGCCGAGGTGCGGGCATGAACGTGCATCTTCTGTGACTCGGCGTTGCCACCGAATGCCTGGACGATCTTGGCCCATAGCAGCCTTGCGGCGCGCAGTCGGGCGATTTCCATGAAGAAGTTGGAACCGATCGACAGCGCGAAGCGGAAGCGCGGCGCGGCGTCGTCCACGCTCAGCCCGCGGGCCTGCATGGCGCGCAGATATTCGACGGCGGTGGCCAGCACGAAGGCCAGTTCCTGCGTGGCGCTGGCGCCGCCGTTATGATAGGGACTGCCCTGGACGGTGATCGTTTGCACCTGGGGCGCATTGGCCTTGGCCCAGGCGGTGAGTTGCGCCATCACGTCGTGGATGCCATCCAGATCGCGGGGCAGGCGGCCATCGCGGGCCAACTGGCCCAAGGGGTCCATGCCGATGGCGCCGCGCACCTTGGCGAGCGACTTGCCCTGTTTTTTCACCAGCGCCGCCAGCAGCGCGGTGAAGGTCAGGGCGCTGGTGCTGGCCTGAATGAAAAGAGGCGTGTTTTCGAGATCGACCCCATCCAAGGCTTGGGCGAGATCTTCGACACTGGAGATGGACAGGCCACCTTTGCCCACGTCGTCGGCTTCGGCTTGGTCGGCGTCGATGCCGGCCAGCGTCGGGCGGTCGAGCATCAGGTTGACGGCGTTCTGGCCGCGCGCCAAGTCGGCGCGCAAGGCCGCGTTGAAAGCGGCTGGCGTTCCGCAGGCGATTTCCTGAGCGACATCCCAACCGCTGGCGACATAGCCCAGTGGGGCCGCGCCGCGCACGTAGGGGGCAAAACCAGGCAAGCCGTCGATCTGTGGCAATCCGGCAATATCCTCCTGCCGGTACATGGGTTGCAGATCGATGTTTTCGTAGGTTTTGGTGACTAGCCGCTTCTCGAACGGCGCGCCCTTGAGAAACTTGTCGACGACCTTTCGCCATTCCTCGTAAGGCGTGGGGGCGAACTCGTCGAAAGTGGGAGCGGGCAGATCCGCAGTTTGTGAGTTTGACATGCACATCCTCCAATGGGATTGGAACGCGTTGGGTGGGCGATACCGAAGAAGTATAACCGAAGATTCCGCCGATTCCCGGCGTGGGGCCGGTTGGGAAATCGATGGGCCACGGTTGCAATCGCAAGGCGGAATGACATACTGAAAAAGTCTGTTACCTTAAACTCCTTACCCAACTCGAACCCCAATCGCTTAGGAGGTCCTTGTGTCCGATAGACCGTTTAAAGTTCTGGGTATTCAGCAAATCGCCATCGGCGGGCTGGATAAGAGCAAGTTGAGCCGGCTGTGGGTGGATACCCTGGGCCTGACCCTGACCGGCAACTTCCGCAGCGAGCGGGAGAACGTGGACGAGGATATTGCCGCCATCGGTTCCGGTCCGTTCAAGGTGGAAGTGGACC
>JAGRHI010000077.1:0-3797 GCA_020445045.1 Candidatus Competibacteraceae bacterium | reverse complement strand
AGGGGATGCGCTTCACGCCTGGTGGCATCCGCAAGGGCGCGGCCGGTTATGAGGTTTGCTTCCTGCACCCCAAGGGCAACGATGCCACGCCGCTGAGTGGCGAAGGCGTGCTGATCGAGCTGATTCAGGCGCCGTCGGAGGTGATCGAGGCGTTCGCCAAGGTTCAGGCTTGATGACGACTTGAGCAGTCGGTCTAGCGAAGCCCGGCGGCAAGGCCGGGCTTTTGTTGGCGACGGGCGGGACGGTCGATCCGAACGGCCGCCAGCCCGCTATTCCAGTCCCAATTTCTTCAGCCGGTAGCGTAGCGCCCGGAAGCTGATGCCCAGTTTTTCGGCGGCGGCGGTCTTGTTGTAACGGGTCGATTCCAGCGCCCGCAGGATCGCTGTCCGCTCGATTTCCTCCAGATAGCCTTCCAGATTGCCCGACGGCGGCTGCAGGATCGGTACGGTTCTGGGCTCGAATTCGCCGCGTGGCGGTTCGTGCCGCTCGGGAGCCGCCGATTCCGGCGTCATCGGGGGCGGCGATGTCGGGTTGGGTCGGATCGAGGTCGGTTCCCCCGGCAGCAATAGTCCTCCGGCTTGGATCACGCCGTCCTCACACAAGGTGAAGGCCCGCTCCAGGATATTCTCCAACTCGCGGATGTTGCCCGGAAATGCGTAAGCGGCCAGCGCCGCGAGCGCGGTCGGCGCCAGCTTCGGCGCCGGCAGGCCGGACTGCCGGCTCAACCGTGCGAGGATCGCCTCGACCAGCTCCGGAATATCCTGCGGGTGCTCGCGCAGGCTCGGCATTCGCAGGTCGATCACGTTCAGCCGGTAAAACAGATCCTGGCGAAAGTTGCCTTGCTTTACCAGTTCCGCCAGGCTCTTGTGGGTGGCGCTGAGGATGCGCACGTCGGTGGCCACTTCGGTTTGGGCGCCCACCGGTCGCACCGCCCGCTCCTGGATCGCCCGCAGCAGTTTGACCTGCATCGAGATCGGTAGATCCGCCACCTCGTCCAGAAACAGCGTGCCGCCCTGCGCCGCTTGGAACAGGCCGGCCTTGTCTTGGGTGGCGCCGGTGAAGCTGCCTTTCTTGTAGCCGAAGAACTCACTCTCCATCAGGTGTTCGGGAATCGCCCCACAGTTGACCGGCACGAACGGTTTGTCGGCTCGCGGTCCGGAGCAGTGGATCAGCCGTGCCGCCATTTCCTTGCCGGTGCCCGATTCGCCGCTGATCAAAATGGGGGCTTGGCTGCGCGCCAGTTTGGCGATCATCTGCCGCACGTTTTCCATTGCCGCCGCATGGCCGAGCAGGATAGGGCGGTTGGCGTCGGCCTGGTCCTCGCCGCGGCTCAATCGCAGCGCGGTCGCCACCATGTTGCGCAGTACCGCCAGCTCGAACGGTTTGGAGACAAAGTCGAATGCCCCCAGCTTGAGTGCTTCCACCGCGCTTTCCACGTTGCCGTGCGCGGTGATCACCGCCACCGGCAGATTGGGGTAATGCTTCTGAATATGCGCCACCAGGTCCAGCCCATTGCCGTCCGGCAGCCGTAAGTCAGTGATACAAAAGCCGAACGGGTGATTTTTTAGCAAAGCGTATGCCTCGCCGAGATCTTCCGCTGGATGGCAGGTTACGCCCAGCGGCAGCAGGGTCATCTCGATCAGTTCGCGGATATCGGCTTCGTCATCCACGATCAAGGCGTTGCAGGCATCCATCAATTCGTCTCCGATACGAGGTTCGCGGCGGTAAAGGTGATGCGAAAACAACTGCCGCCCTCGGGTGGAGGGCGGTATTGCAACTGGGCCCGGTTAGCCTCGCACAACTCCCGAGCCAGATACAGGCCCAGACCGGTACCCTTGGTCCGGGTGGTAAAGAACGGTTCGAACAGTTTGGCGACATTGTCGGTCGCGACGCCAGCGCCGGTGTCGCGCACGTCCAGAAACGGCCGGGCGCGGCTGTCGTCCAGGCCGGCGCGTAGCTCGATTCGCGGCGTTTCGCCGGCTCGGCTCCCATGCTGACAGGCGTTGGCGCAAAGGTTCCACAGTACCTGCCACAATTGGTGCGGGTCGAACATCACGGCCAGTTCGGCCGGCTCCACGCTCTGGCGCCACTCGGGCGTCGGCCAGTCCCGCCCTCGCAGGAATTCCTGCCTGAAATTCTCCAGCCACGGTTCCAGCACCAGCCGCTCCGGTTTGAGTTGGTCGCGCCGAGCCAGATCGAGCACGTCGCCGATGATGCGGTTGGCCCGCTTGACATTGTCGTGAACGATCTGCGCCAGCCGCCGCTCGCTGGGGCTGGGGCCGGTCGATTCCTGCAAGAGTTGGGCGGCGTGACCGATCGCCGCTAGCGGGTTGCGGATCTCGTGAGCGATGCCGGCGGTCAGCCGCCCCAGCGCCGCCAGCTTGAGCTGTTGCAGCCGCTCACCGACTTGCTGGGAGTCTTCCAGCAGTATCAGTACGCTCGCCGCCTGGCGGCCGCTGAGTCGGGTGAAGCGGGGAATCAATTCCGGGCGATACTCGGCCGGCCGGAAGGCCGGATGTTCCAGACTGTCGTCCAGCCAGTCTCGCAGTCGCCGCGCCAGCGGTGGTGACAGGGTTTCCAGCGGCAGGCCGGGCACGGTTTGCGGGCAGTCCAGCCATTCCTGGGCGGTTTCGTTCAGTAGTTGCACCTGACCGGTCGGATCGACCACCACCACGCCGTTTTGCAGATGGCGGATGATGCCTTGGCTCAGTTCGGCCGCCTCGAACAGTTCCAGGGTGCGCTGGCGCGCCAACGCCTCGCCGCGTCGGGCGCGCTCGGCCAGCGCGTAGGTAAGTCCGGCGGCGATGAACAGCACGGCGCCCAACACGCCCAGCCGCACCAGATCTTCGTTGGCGTCGCCCAGACGACTCCACAGGCCGGGCCAGTCCGCCGGGCCGCGTTTTGCTCGCGCCAGTACCTGGACAGTGTGCCATTGGTCCAGTAACCAGGATACCGTCAGCAGTATGAAGCCCAGGGCGGCCGCCAACAGCGTCGAACTGAGCGGCAGCAGGATGCTACTGGCGGCGACGGCGGTGATCAACAGGCTGTTCAGGCTGCTGGTGATGCCGCCCGAGGCGCTGATCATTACGGTCAGGGTTACCAGATCGACCACCGTCTGCAGGTGCGCTTGCACCGTCAATCGCGGTCGTCGCCAGTAGCTGCCGGCGATGGCGAGCAGCGCCAACGCCAGGTAGCCCAACGCCACCCACGAAAACAGTTGCGGATTCTGTTTGCCGAACAGTCGATTCTGTTCGTCCAACGTCGCCGCCGCCAGCAGCAACGCCGCCAGGATCAACCGGAAGAAGCTGGAGGCGCGGAACAACCGCCACAGGTGGCGGCGGTCCATGAAGCGGTCGGGCAGCAGGGCGGTGATCGGTTTGGCAACGGTCATGATAGGACGGCGCGGGGCGGCAATTCCTCTGGGATGGGCGATTCCACGTATAATTTAATCACACCGGTGCCTCGATGGACTGGCCATCGCCAATCTCACGGCGAAAGTGTGAAGATTGGGGTATTTCGAGATACAATGGCAACCTCACTGTAAAAGGGGGATGTAATCCGCATGAACCTGCACGAGTATCAAGCAAAAGAACTACTCCAACAATTCGGCGTGGCGGTCCCACGTGGCACCAAGGTTACCTCCCAGCAGGAAGCGGTGGAGGCCGCCAAGGCGTTGGGTGGCCCGCTCTGGGTGGTCAAGGCCCAGGTCCACGCCGGTGGTCGCGGCAAGGCTGGCGGCGTCAAGTTGGCGCGCAGCCTCCAGGATGTCGAGGAGATCTCCGGCCGATTGCTGGGCT
>JAGRHI010000076.1 GCA_020445045.1 Candidatus Competibacteraceae bacterium | reverse complement strand
GCTTGCTGCACACCAAGTCCCTGACCCTGGACGGAGAGGTGACGCTGATCGGTTCCGCCAACATGGACCGGCGCAGCTTCGAATTGAACTACGAAAACAACATCCTGATTTACGATCCGGTTCTGACCGCCGACATGCGGCGACGCCAGCAGGAATACATCGCCCACTCACGCCCGGTCGCGCTGAACGAAGTGACTGCCTGGCCCGTGAGGCGTCGCCTTTGGAACAACGCCATCGCGATGCTGGGGCCGGTGCTGTAGCCAGCGATGGTAATCGGTCCGCGCGAGGTCCGAGTGCTCGGACCTCGCGGGTGCATCGATGCGACGATTACCGATGCAATTCGGCCCGTATGTCCGTAATGTCGCTACGCCGCTCGTTGCTGTACACGGCAAACCACCAGGTGCCGGCGGTCAACGAGGGGTTGGTGGCGCCGGTGACCACGATTTCGGGATCGTTAGGCCCCGTGACCGCGCTAAAGTCGAAATTGAGCTTGTCCGGTGGCACGTCCCGCCGCAGGTAAAGCACGATATCGTCCGGCGTCTGGGCGGCGATCCGCAGGTCGTTATAACTGGCGCCAGCCGGTACCTGTATGGCGAAGAGCAAGGGGCTGGTGTCATACACATAGATGTTCTGCATGGAAAATATCCGATCACCGCTCGGTAGGGTTTGCGTCGTAACCAGATCGGACCACGTGGCGGTCACCTCATAGGCTGCGGCCCTGTATCCATATACACCGATGTACGTTTGACGAGGCGAGGGATTGGAAAGAGGGCTCCACGAACCACCGCTGCGTATAATTTGCTCCTGAGTGCTTCCCCGTTGCCGGCTATTGATGGGACTCAGCAGGGTAGGTCGCTGAGCCCCATCGATATAGAGGTCGCCATCGCCGGGTCCATTGCCGACGAGCGTATATTCCATGCGGGTAGCATTCAACGGCACATCGAAGATGTAATACTGCCAAGCTCCAAACCAGACCGAACCGGTCGTCGGCACGCCGTTGGCGAGCGGAATGTCACCGGTAACGGGTGGCGCACCGGCGCAGCAGGACAGGGTAGCGGTCAGATTGAAATCGACATCTTGCGGCCCCGGCGCCTGGATGCCCACATACCATCGACCGGCGGTCAGCGGTGGATTACTGGTCGCGTCAATGGATAGCGTATGGATGATGTCATTGTTTTGGATTTGGAACAGCGCATTGTTGAACCAAGGTGGCGCGTTTTTCTGGACGTAGAGATGCGCTGGACCACCGTGGGTGCGTTCGACCTCGATCTGCAAAGCGGCGGCATTCGCCGGTACGTCGAGGGCGTAGAACTGCCAGCCATCGGGCTGGGCGTTTTGCCAGGGCGCGTTAGTGACGGCTCCTGGCGGGGGCGTAACACCCGTATGGGAAGGATGGAGCAGGTTGTGCAAGTTCCACAGATCGTAGACCGCAAAGGCTCGCAAGCGATAGGGAACCACCGAACCGGCGCTGTATTGCACGATGATCCGCCACTCGCGATTCAGCAGATTGTGATCGGTGATGGTAATGCTTTCGTCGCTGGTGCCAGGTGTGGCGCGATTGGCATGGAACACCCAGCCGTTGGACGCGTACGACCAATAGGCCAGTTGCAAATCGGCGTCGCCAGGACCGGCGCTTTCCATTTCGATATGTAAGCTCTCCAGCGCGGGAAACGTCGGCGTAAAGCGGTACTCGTCGATGTTGCGCATCAGAACGGGCGAGACGGACCCGTCGACCGTGACGGCATTCTCCAGGGTGATCGGCGGCGGCGGTTGGAAAAAGCCAGATAGATCAATTCGATAATTCTTGATCAGCCGGTACAGGTTGCGTCGTAAATCCGCCAGATCCAGATTTTTCGCGACGACCTTGTTATTCAAGGGCTCGGCATCCTGATATTGCGCCAAGTCGGCGTCAACCAGCAGCCAGTCGTATACCTCACCGTCTTCCTGCTTGACGAGCAACGGACTTTCCACGCCGAGCAGCTTCCGTAGAGCGTCCAGGGCGGGATCGTCGACATCGGTGATGTTCAGTTGACCGCCCACCAGCAGATAGTCGGTTTCGGGGATCTCGGTCAGGATACGTTCCAGCAGCGCGTTGGTTTGTGCCAGGCGTTGTTTGGGGTCGAGGGAAAGATGGGTGTTGATGACCCACAGATCGTGTTTGCCCGGTAGATCGATCTGGGCGTACAGCGAACGGCCATCGCCTTCCTTGGTTTCCAAGCTACTCCAAACGCCGTGTTTGACGATGCTGAAACGGCTGATCACGCCGCTGGAGATGAAGGATTTGGCGTCACGAACGTAGGAAAATTCACCGCCGAAGGTCGTCGTCACCCAGTTCTTGATCGCGGCCTCGCCGTTGTCTCCGGCAACGAAATTTTGAAACAAGATAACGGCGGGCTGATCGGCGGCGTAGTCGGCGGTCGGATCGTTGGCCAACAGGATACGCAAGGGTAATTCGTCCGCCCAGGCCCATTCGGCCAGCGAGCCCAACCATAATCCCAGGCTTACGAGCAGTAGATGAAAGCTTTTCAAGCGCATCGATTTCGTCCTCATGTATTGATTGCGTAGCAGTAGCTTGCGGAACACAGCGACTCTTGAATGATTGACGAGGGCGGTCGTGCATGACATCCGACGGATTGCGCGGCTATCGCCGGGACGTCGCCCGTAAGTGGGCAACGCAAATCAGGTACCAGTTCGATGGAACAGCGACTGAATCGTGGGAAATCGCTTGGTATCAATGAACAATCATTGGTTGCCGGCTGAAAGCAGGCCAGATCGGTCAGTTCAAATTGAGTGGGGAGCACGGTCAGGATGAACTGCTCCAAGCGTTTTCGAAAGCAGGCCAGATCGGTCAGTTCAAATTGAGTGGGGAGCACGGTCAGGATGAACTGCTCCAAGCGTTTTCGTCGGAGTCGAAGGCGAGCGGTTTGCGGGGCGGTGGCACGCCGGCGCGAGGGCGATCGGCTATTGCCGGCATCATTCTTTTGGAGGGACTGGCCCAGTTTCGGCGACGGGCGCGGTCTGTCGTTTGAAAGCGTGTCCATTTTGGTCGAACAGGTGGCAATGCCGTGCCGCCAGACCGAGCGTCAGACGGTCGCCCATCGTGGCCGCCGTGTCCCCTTCCTGGCGGACGACCACATGGTTTTCGATGCCCCGCATCTGGGCATGGAGCAAGGATGACTCGCCCAGATGCTCGACATGGACGACCTCGGCTCGAACCGTGTTGTCGGCGCTAGCGTCGAGCATGACATGTTCAGGGCGAATACCCAAGGTCACCACGTCGCCGGGTTGCGCGGCGCTGGCATCGACTAGAGCGCGTGCCGTAGAACCATCCGGTAGCGTGATCGTGACGCTAGTTGGCTCGATTCGAGTCAGCCGGCCAGGTAGGAAATTCATTTTGGGCGAACCGATGAAGCCGGCGACGAACAGATTGACCGGATGATGGTACAGCGCCAACGGCGGACCGACTTGAGCGATGCTACCGTCTTGCAGCACCGCCTCGCCGGCATTCAACAGCACGATCCGGTCGGCCAGGGTCATGGCTTCCACCTGATCGTGAGTGACATAGATCATGCTGGCGCCCAGCTCGCGGTGCAGCTTGGCGATCTCGATCCGGGTCTGCACTCGTAGTGCCGCGTCCAGATTGGACAGCGGTTCGTCGAACAGGAAAACACCCGGTTGTCGGACGATGGCTCGGCCGATGGCGACCCGCTGGCGCTGGCCGCCGGACAGCTCTTTCGGCAACCGTTCCAGCAGGTGTTCGATTTGCAAGAGGGTCGCCGCCCGGTGCACCCGACGCTCGATCTCGCGCCGATCCCGCTTGGCCAGTTTCAAGCCGAACGCCATGTTGTCGAACACCGTCATGTGCGGGTACAGGGCGTAGGACTGAAACACCATCGCCACCCCGCGCTGGGCAGGCGGCACGTCGTTGACTCGGCGGCCAGCGATGAACAGCTCGCCGGAAGTGATATCTTCCAAACCGGCGATCAATCGCAGCAAGGTCGATTTGCCGCAGCCCGAAGAACCGACGAACACCACGAACTCACCGTCGGTGATGTCGAAATCGACGCGCTCGATGACCCGGACTGTGCCGAAAGCCTTGCAGACTCCGCGCAGGTGAAGATCAGCCATGTTGGAATGCTCCGCGCCTAGCCTTTCACCGCGCCCGCCGTCAAGCCGGATACGATGCGCCGCTGAAAGATCAGCACCAATCCCACTACCGGTAGGGTGACAATCACCGAAGCCGCCATGATGTTGCCCCAGGGCAGTTCGTATTGGCTGGCGCCGCTGATCAGGGCGATGGTGACCGGCACCGTGCGTTGTTCGTTGCTGAGGGTGAAGGTGAGCACGAACAGGAACTCGTTCCAGGCGGCGATGAAGGCCAGTAGGCCGGTGGCGACCAGCGCCGGCCACATCAGCGGCAGGAATACCTTGACGATGATCTGCCAAGGTGTCGCGCCGTCCATGATCGCGGCTTCTTCCAGTTCCTT
>JAGRHI010000419.1 GCA_020445045.1 Candidatus Competibacteraceae bacterium | reverse complement strand
TCCGCGCCTACCACGTCTCTCGCGGGGATCACGCTCGTCGCGAGGTGCTGGTGCCGGACGCCGCTCACGGCACCAATCCCGCCACCGCCATCATGTGCGGCTTCACGGTTCGGGAAATTCCCACCGACGCCGCTGGCGATGTGGATCTCGCCGCCCTGCGCCAGGCGGTCGGCCCGCAAACCGCTGGGCTGATGCTGACCAACCCATCGACCCTGGGCGTATTCGAGCGGAACATCGCCGAAATCGCCGCCATCGTCCACCAGGCCGGCGGTCTGCTGTACTACGACGGTGCCAATCTCAACGCCATTCTTGGCAAGGCCCGACCCGGCGACATGGGCTTCGACGTGATGCACATGAATCTGCACAAGACCTTCGCCACGCCGCACGGCGGCGGCGGCCCCGGCGCCGGTCCGGTCGCGGCCAACACCCGCTTGGCGCCGTTCCTGCCGATTCCCATCGTCGGCAAGGAGAGCGAGCGCTATCACTGGCTGAGCGAAGCCGACCGACCGCACAGCATCGGCCGCTTGTCGGCGTTCATGGGCAACGCCGGAGTGATTCTGCGCGCCTACGTCTACGCTCGATTGCTGGGCCGCGCCGGCATGGGCCGGGTCGCCGACTATTCCACTCTGAACGCCAATTATCTGCTGGCGGAACTGATGAAGGCCGGTTTCGACGCCGCGTTTCCCCAACGGCGGGCCAGCCATGAATTCATCGTCACTCTCAAGCGGCAAGCCAAGACACTCGGCATAACGGCGATGGATTTCGCCAAGCGGTTGCTCGATCTCGGGTTTCATGCGCCAACCACCTATTTCCCGCTGCTGGTGCCGGAGTGCCTGTTGATCGAGCCGACCGAAACCGAATGCAAGGAAGAACTGGACGGCTTCGTCGCCGCCATGCGCCAAATCCAGCAGGAAGCCGAGAACAGCCCCGAACAGGTCAAGGGCGCGCCCCACCACCGGCCGGTGCGGCGATTGGACGAGGTGCGCGCCGCCCGCGACATGGACCTGGCCTGGCGGCCGGTCGAGTCCTGATCCCGATGGCCTTCCAAAATCACACAGGTTGGCGCCGGCTGATCAACGCCACCGGCTATTCCTGGGCCGGTCTGAAAGCGGCTTGGCGTAACGAGGAAGCGTTCCGGCAAGAGGGGTTGCTGTGCGTGGTGCTCGCGCCGCTGGCGTTGTGGCTGGGCGACAGCGCGGTGGAGCGGGTATTGTTGATCGGTAGCTTGCTGCTGATCGTGATCGTCGAACTGCTGAACACCGGCATCGAGGCGGCGGTGGACCGCATCGGCCCGGAACACCACGAACTGTCGGGTCGGGCCAAGGACATCGGCTCGGCGGCGGTATTCGTGGCGCTGCTGAACGCTGCCGTGGTCTGGCTGCTGCTCCTGCTCACGTAAGAGATGACTTCCGCCCATCAAGGCGGAAACGCGCATCACTGCAATCAAGAAACACCATCAAGAATTTGTGTTGACATAAATTTAATTACGTCAATAATGACGTACGTCTATTTTGACGTAATTTCTTATGGACGTATGCCATGAAAGCAAATCCTGGTGGGGCGGTTTCTCCTGAAAACATCATGGGGCGAGACCGCCTCATCGAACGCCTTTGGGCCACCCTGAAGCACCAAAGCCTGGTGTTGGTGGCTGAACAGCGTATGGGCAAGACTTGCATTATCAAAAAGATGGAGGCGCAGCCACCGGATGGAACGATGATTCGGGTTCGAGATATCGGTGGCGTCAGCAGCCCTATCGAGTTTGTGGAACGAGTCGCCGAGGATGTGGAAAAACACCTTAACGGGTTCCAGAAAACGGCAACCAAAACC
>JAGRHI010000008.1:12719-13603 GCA_020445045.1 Candidatus Competibacteraceae bacterium | reverse complement strand
CGCACCGAGGAAGGCAAGATCTACCAGCGCCCGTTCGGGGGCATGACCACCAACTACGGCGAAGGCACCGCCCAGCGCACCTGCGCCGCCGCCGACCGTACCGGCCACGCCATTTTGCATACCCTGTACCAGCAAGCGCTCAGGCACGACGCCGAGTTCTTCATCGAGTACTTCGCGCTCGACCTGATCATGGATGACGAAGGCGCCTGTCACGGCGTGGTGGCCTGGGATCTGTCCGACGGCTCGTTGCACGTGTTCCGGGCCCATCAGACCGTGCTGGCCACCGGCGGCTATGGCCGCGCCTACTTCTCGGCGACCTCCGCCCATACCTGCACCGGCGACGGCAACGGCATGGTGCTGCGCGCCGGGCTACCGTTGCAGGACATGGAGTTCACCCAGTTCCATCCGACCGGCATCTACGGGTCCGGCTGTTTGATGACCGAAGGCTGTCGTGGCGAGGGCGGCTATCTGACCAACTCGCTGGGCGAGCGTTTCATGGAGCGCTACGCGCCGAACGCCAAGGATCTGGCTTCCCGCGACGTGGTCAGCCGCTCGATGACAATCGAGATCCGCGAAGGCCGTGGCGTCGGCGAGTACAAGGACCACATCCATCTGCATCTGGAACACTTGGGCGCCGACGTCATCAACGAGCGGTTGCCGGGCATCGCCGAGACCGCTCACATTTTCGCCGGGGTCGATGTGACCAAGGAGCCGGCGCCGGTATTACCGACCGTGCATTACAACATGGGCGGCATTCCGACCAATTATCGTGGTGAAGTAGTCATCCTCAAGGATGGCAACCCCGATCACGTCATCCCCGGTCTGATGGCCATCGGCGAGGCCGCCTGCGTGTCGGTGCATGGCGCCAATCGCCTGGGTTCCAA
>JAGRHI010000008.1:0-12643 GCA_020445045.1 Candidatus Competibacteraceae bacterium | reverse complement strand
ACAAGGGGACGCCGCAAGACGCCGTCGATCGGATCGTGGCCCGCTTCGACGGCCTGCGCCATGCCAAGGGCGAAAACCCGACCGCCAGCTTGCGGATGCGGATGCAACGGACCATGCAGAATCATGCCGCAGTGTTCCGTACCGGCGAGTCCATGGCCGAGGGCATCGAGCTGCTGGAAGAAGTGTACGCCGGCTTCGAGCATATCGGCGTGAGCGATCGCGGTTTGGTGTGGAACTCCGATCTGGTCGAGACGCTCGAACTGGACAATTTGTTGGGTTGCGCCATGGTGTCCATCAAATCGGCGATCAACCGTCCGGAGAGCCGCGGCGCTCATGCCCGCGAGGACTATCCGGATCGCGACGACGAGCACTGGATGAAGCACACCTTGTCTTGGCTGGACCCCAAGGGTCAAGTCACCATCGACTATCGGCCGGTACACACTTATACCCTGACCGACGAGGTGGAATACATTCCGCCCAAGAAGCGTACTTATTAAGGGGACGATGTCATGGCTCAATTCCAACTTCCGGCCAACTCCATCATCGGCAAGGGCAAGACCTACTATGCCGGTGCCGGTGCCAAGAACGTCAGGCGCTTCCAGATCTATCGTTGGGACCCGGACAGTGGCGAAAACCCGCGCATGGATACCTACGAGGTCGACATGGCGACCTGCGGTCCGATGGTGCTGGACGCGTTGCTCAAGATCAAGAACGAGATGGACCCGACCCTGACGTTGCGCCGTTCCTGTCGCGAAGGGGTGTGTGGGTCCTGTGCGATGAATATCGACGGCACCAACACCTTGGCATGCACCAAGGCCATCGGGGACGTTTCCGGTGACGTGAAGGTCTATCCCCTGCCGCACATGCCCGTGATCAAGGATCTGGTGCCGGATCTGACCCATTTTTACGCCCAGTACGCCTCGATCAAGCCCTGGCTGCAATCGATCACCCCACCGCCGGAGCGGGAGCGTTTGCAATCCAAGGAAGACCGCGCCAAGCTGGATGGTCTGTACGAGTGCATTCTGTGCGCCTGTTGTTCGACCAGTTGCCCCAGCTACTGGTGGAATGGCGACCGATACCTCGGCCCATCGATCCTGCTGCAAGCCTACCGTTGGATCGTGGACAGCCGCGACGAGTTTACCGGCGAGCGCTTGGACGGCTTGGAAGATCCGTTCCGGCTCTATCGCTGTCATACCATCATGAACTGCACCAAGACTTGCCCGAAGGGTTTGAATCCCGCCAAGGCGATCGCGGAAATCAAGAAGTTGATGGTGGAACGGCGGTAATACGCCTCTCGTTTCGGAGCTGATTCCCTTACCCCAACCCCTCGCCCGCTTGCGGGCGAGGGGTTTTCTTTACCGGAGACGCGGATCGTGGACGAACAAATCGGCAAATTGCGTTGGCGCTGCCGGCGCGGCATGAAGGAGCTGGACTTGCTGACGCTGGGCTATCTGGAGCGGTACTACCCGGCGGCGCCGGCGGAAGAACAACAAGCATTTGCAACGTTGCTGGAGCTTCAGGACCCACTGCTGATGAGCTACATGGTCGGGCGGGAAACCCCGGCGGATGCGACGACGGCGCGGGTGGTGGGCGTCATGCGGACTCTACTGAGCGATCCGCATCCTTCATGATATGAACGCGCTTCTGTTGGAAGAGTGCACCACCTCGCCACCCTGAACATCGAGCCGCGTCCCTCGCGGATTCTGCTTATCGGCAGCGGTGTCGCTCATGGCTTGGCCGGCGTCGCCGCGATCGTGGCGAGTGTGCCGTTGTGGGTCAAGGCGGGGTTGCTCGCCAGCATCGGCCTGTCGCTGGCTTGGACCGGTTATCGCCACGGCTGGCGTCGCGGCGGCGGTTTCATTGCCCGCGTCGAACTGCTGGATGGGCGCTGGCGTCTGGAAACCGGCGATGGAATTCAACACCCAGCCAAGCTGACCGGTGGCTACGCCCAGCCCAGCATCGTCGTGCTGAATTTCCGCCTGGAGAACGGCTGGCGGCGGTCAGTGGCGCTGTTGCCCGATGCTGTCGATGCCGAGACGTTGCGGCGGTTGCGAGTGTGGTTGCGGACCCGGTGGGACGAGGACGGGTCGGAATGCCCCTGATATCACGTTCCCCAAAACGGCGGTGCTTCGGCTCCGGCGAAATTTCCCGGTACAAGCACCGTATCTCGTCCCGGCGTGGATTCGTTGGCTTTGGGGTAATCAAGGGTATGGTGCAGTCCCCGGCTTTCCCGCCGCGCCAGGGCGCAGCGAATGATCAGGTCCGCGACCTGCGCTAGATTGCGCAGTTCGATCAGATTGCCGCCGATGCGGAAATTGCCGTAATACTCATCGATCTCCCGCAACAATAGATCCACGCGATGCTGGGCGCGTTGCAGGCGCTTGTTGGTGCGGACGATGCCCACATAGTCCCACATGAACTGGCGCAATTCGGCCCAGTTGTGGCTGACCACCACCTCCTCGTCGGAATCGGTGACCCGGCTTTCATCCCAGTCCGGCAGCGAGGGCGGTTCCGGGGCGTGTTCCAGGCGCGAGCGGATATCGTCCGCCGCCGCCGCCGCGAACACCAGGCACTCCAGCAATGAATTGCTGGCCATGCGGTTGGCGCCGTGCAAGCCGGTGAAGGCGACCTCGCCAACGGCGTACAGCCCTTCCAGATCGGTACGGGCAGCGCGATCGGTCATGACTCCACCGCAGGTGTAGTGCGCCGCCGGTACCACCGGGATCGGTTGCTGGGTCATGTCGAAGCCGTATTCCAGACATTTGGCGTAAATGTTGGGAAAGTGCGAGCGGATGAAATCGGCTGGCTTGTGGCTGATGTCCAGATACACGCATTCCGCGCCCAGCCGCTTCATTTCATGGTCGATGGCCCGGGCCACGATGTCGCGCGGGGCCAGTTCCAGCCTGGGGTCGAAGTGGTGCATGAAGCGAGTGCCATCGGGCAGCAGCAGCGTACCCCCCTCGCCGCGCACCGCTTCGGAAATCAGGAAATTCTTGGCTTGCGGATGGTACAGACAGGTGGGGTGAAATTGGATGAACTCCATGTTGGCCACCCGGCAACCGGCGCGCCAAGCCATGGCGATGCCGTCGCCGGTGGAACCGTCCGGGTTGCTGGAGTAAAGGTAAACCCGGCTGGCGCCGCCGGTTGCCAGCACCACGAACCGGGCGGCGCATACCTCGACCTGGCCGGTATGCCGGTTCAACACATAAGCGCCCAAGCAGCGGTTGCCACCTAGGCCCAGCTTGCGGCCGGTAATCAGGTCGATGGCGCTGCATTGTTCGTTGAGGGTGATGTTGGGGTGTTGACGGGCGCGCTGCTCCAGCGTGGTCTGGATGGCGCGGCCGGTGGCGTCGGCGGCATGAACGATCCGCCGGTGGCTGTGGCCGCCCTCGCGATGCAGGTGATACTCCGAGCCGCCTTCAGCGCTGGATTCCCGGGTGAAGGGAGTCCCTTGCGCGCTCAGCCATTCGATCGCCGCCCGAGCCTGTTCCACGATAAAGCGGACTGTGTCGACGTGGCACAGGTTCGCGCCGGCGATCAGGGTGTCTTGCACATGCGAGTCGATGGTATCGCCGGCATCCAGCACCGCCGATATGCCGCCCTGCGCATAATACGTGCTGCCCTCGTGCAACTCGCCCTTGGCGAGCGTGACGACGCGAGCGGCGTCGGCCAGTCGCAGCGCCAGACTGAGGCCGGCGGCGCCGCCGCCGATAATGAGGACATCGGTAAAAATGGGTGAAGCGGCCATGGCTTGTGAGCGGCTCCATGAATGGGGTATCGTTGTGCGAAAAGGGTGCCGTCAATAGGGTGAATGGCAGCCCCGTGATTTCATCCCACTACTACATTCACACTATAACCATATCCCGGCAGGTCTGCGAACTAACGGAACGAGCGTTTGTCTACCGTCATGCTCGCATGGAGATTGCCATTGATTCGAAAGGGGTCTGCCCGGATGGGCGAGGGTCATCTGGATCGCGATCTGGTCCAAAGAGTGCAGAAAGGCGATAAAAATGCATTCGATCTGCTGGTGCGTAAGTACCAATACAAGATCATCAAGCTGATTTCCCGTTATGTGCACGATCCCAGCGAAGCCCTGGATGTTTCCCAGGAGGCATTCCTCAAAGCCTACCGGGCACTGCCCGGCTTCCGCGGCGACAGCGCGTTTTACACGTGGCTTTATCGAATCGCGATCAACACGGCCAAAAATTACCTGGTTGCCCAAGGCCGGCGCCCGCCCGGTTCCGACATCGATGCTCAGGAAGCCGAGCAGTACGAGGGCCAATCCCTGCTGAAGGAATACGAGACCCCCGAGCGGTTGTTGCTCAAGGATGAAATCGAAGCGACCGTGTTCAGGGCAATCGAGGATTTACCGGAGGATCTGCGCACGGCGATCACCCTGCGGGAACTCGAAGGAATGAGTTATGAGGAGATTGCCCAAACCATGGGGTGTCCGATCGGTACGGTGCGTTCCCGGATCTTCCGGGCCCGGGAATCGATCGACACCAAGTTGCGTCCACTACTAAGCTAGTTTCGAGATAGAGTCATGGCTGATAAGACGGCTGAACAACTATCGGCGCAAGCCGCGGATGATGTGAACGTCGCGGCAAGCCAACTCTCGGCGATGGTCGACGACGAACTCGATGGCATGGAAATCGATCTCGTGTTGCGCCGACTGTGTCGGGATGGCGATTTGCAGTCCTGCTGGTCCCGCTATCACCTGATCAGCGATGTGATGCAAAGCCACTTGCCCGATGCGCTTGCCCCCGATTTCACCACGCGCATTCGCCAAGCGGTCGCGGCCGAACCTTTGCCATTGCCGGTCGGTAAGTCGCTGCCGGCCTGGTATAAACCGGTCACGGGGTTCGGGCTGGCCGCATCGGTCGTGCTCGTTGCCCTATTCGGGCTGAAACTGACCCAAACCGATGCCCCACTCGCTTCCACCGCCCAACTGGCCGTCAACAACTCGTCCGCTGCTTCCACCCTCGCGCCCTTCGCGGTTCAGACCGCCGCCGTCCGGCGGACGGACGCTTCCAACGAGCTGGTTGAAGCCCGGCTGGGCAGCTATCTGGTCAACCACAACGGTTATGCTTCCCTGAATAGCATGCACGGCATGCTGCCTTACGTGCGCATGGTCGGCTACCAGCAGCCCAGCCGCTAAGACTTTCTTCGAATGAAGCGTAAGTTATTGCACTGCGTCACCCTGGTGTTCGCGGCCGGGTCGCTGTCGTCCGTCGGTTGGTCCCGACCGGCGTCCGAAGAGGCGAAGCACTGGCTGGAGCGAATGATTCAGGCGACCCAAACCTTGAATTACGAGGGGACCTTCGTCTATGTGCAAGGGCCCCATGTGGAGGCCATGCGAGTCATTCACGGCGGCGGTCCCGAAGGCGAGCGGCAACGGTTGTTTTCCCTGAATGGCCCACTACGGGAAATTCTGGTGGCCAACAACAGCGTGACCTGTCTGTTGCCCAAACAACACGAGACGTTCGGCGGCGGTGGTTACGGTAGTTCCCGCTTTCCACTGTCCATATCCCGCGAACTCGGGCGGTTGGAAAGTCATTATGAGTTTGAAACGCTGGGCGAGGACCGGATCGCAGGTCTGGAAGCGCGGATGATCGCCATCAAACCGCGGGATGCTTGGCGGTTCGGTTATCGGTTGTGGCTGGATCGACGTAACGGTATGTTGTTACGTTCGGTCCTGTTGGATGGGCAGGGCTACCCGGTCGAGCAGCTCATGTTCACCGATTTCCAGATCAAGCCGCGGATCGATGAAGAGGCTTTCAAGTCGTCAACGCTGTCTCCAGATGCGAACCCGCCCGCAACCAGTCAGGGCGCCGGCGAAGAACAACCGTCTCCCGCCGTCGAACCGGTGACGCAGTCGGCGTGGCATGTGAACCAGTTACCGGATGGTTTTGTCAAGGTATTGCACAACCGCTTCGTCAAAAACCCGAGTCGCCATGTCACCGAGCATATGGTGTTCGCCGACGGGCTGGCGACCATTTCGGTGTTTCTGGAGCGAATGGACGGGTCGCCGGCGCTGCTGCGGGGCAGCTCGCAACTGGGGTCGATGAACGCTTTTGGTAAGCTGCTGGACGACTATCAGATTCTGGTGGTCGGCGAAGTACCGGCGGCGACCGTGCGGCATATCGCCGACACGATTCAACATGTTCCCGATAGTTCCGAGGCTGCCAAACCATGATTGAAGAGCGCGCGGTGGTGGTGGAAGCTGGCGATGGCCACGCTTGGGTCGAAATCCAGCGACGCTCGGCTTGTGGCACCTGCGCCGTCAGCGGAGGGTGCGGCACGGCGGTGCTGGGAAAGCTCTGGAGCGGTCGCCGGCTCCGAGTGCGGGTGATCGCGGAAGAGCCGTTGCGGGTGGGCGACGAAGTGTGTGTTGGCCTAGCCGATGGCGTACTGCTGCGGGGCGCGTTGCTGGCCTACTCGCTACCGCTGCTCCTGCTCCTGGCGGGAGCGCTGTTGGGGCAGGTGGCGTTCGCCGGCGCGGGCGAGGAACCCGTGGTGCTGTCGGGCGTGCTGGGCTTGGGATTGGGGTTTCTGGCGGTGCGGGTTTTGTCGAAACGCTTTCAGGACGATAGCCGTTTCCAACCCCGAGTGTTGCGCCGGAGCGCCGAGGCGCTGGCGGCGGGTGTACTTTCCCGGCCGTGATATCGCTATAATCGCCTTCCTGTTCGATCATCCTACTCGCAAGCCTCCGCGCCCGAGCGGCAGCGGGGGCTTTTACGCATCTACCCCAAACGTTCACCGGCCGGGATGGCGTGCTGGCCATCGGGGTGTAGTGAAATTTCATGGATCATATTCGTAATTTTTCAATCATCGCGCACATCGACCACGGTAAATCCACGCTGGCCGATCGCTTCATCCAGATTTGCGGCGGGCTGAGCGCGCGGGAAATGGCCGAGCAGGTGCTCGACTCGATGGATCTGGAGCGGGAGCGCGGCATCACCATCAAGGCGCAAAGCGTATCGTTGCGCTATGCGGCCCGCGATGGCCAGACCTATCAGCTCAACATCATCGACACGCCGGGGCATGTGGATTTCTCCTATGAGGTCTCGCGTTCGTTGGCCGCCTGCGAGGGCGCGCTGCTGGTGGTGGACGTCGCGCAGGGTGTCGAGGCGCAGAGTGTCGCCAACTGCTACACCGCCATCGAGCAGGGGCTTGAGGTCCTGCCGGTGTTGAACAAGATCGACCTGCCAGCCGCCGATCCGGAGCGGGTGACGCGCGAGATCGGCGACATCATCGGGCTGGACGCCAGCCAGGCGCTGCGGGTCAGCGCCAAGACCGGACTGGCGGTGGCCGATCTGCTGGAAGCGATCGTCGCGCATATCCCGCCGCCGAAGGGTGATCCGGACGGGCCGCTCAAGGCGCTGATTATCGATTCCTGGTTCGATAACTTCGTCGGTGTCATTTCGCTGGTGCGGGTCATGGACGGCCGGATCGTGCCCAAGCAGAAAATCCAGGTGATGTCCACCGGCCGGACCTTCCAGGTCGAATCGGTCGGTATTTTCACCCCCAAGCGCGGCGAGCGGCCGATCCTGAACGCGGGCGAGGTCGGCTATATCATCGCCGGCATCAAGGATATCGATGGCGCGCCGGTGGGCGATACCTTGACCGGGGCGGACCGGCCGGCGGCGGCGGCGCTGCCGGGGTTCCAGCGCGTGCAACCGCGGGTGTTTGCCGGGCTGTTTCCGGTCGATTCGGACGACTTCGGCAACCTGCGCGAGGCGCTGCAAAAACTGCGCTTGAACGATGCCTCGCTGCATTTCGAGCCGGAAACCTCGCAGGCGATGGGTTTTGGCTTTCGCTGCGGGTTCCTGGGCCTGCTGCACATGGAAATCGTCCAGGAGCGCTTGGAGCGGGAATACAATCTCGATTTGGTCACCACCGCGCCGACCGTCATTTACGAGGTGCTGACCACCGGGGGCGAAATCCTGAAAATCGATAACCCCGCCAAGCTGCCGCCGGTCAACGAAACCGTCGAAATTCGCGAACCGATCATCGTCGCCCATATACTGACCCCGCAGGATTATCTCGGCGCAATCATCACGCTGTGCATCGAAAAGCGTGGCGTGCAACGGGATTTGCATTATGCCGGCGGCCAGGTGCAACTGAGCTTCGAATTGCCGCTGAGCGAGGTGGTGCTGGATTTTTTCGATCGGCTAAAATCGGTCAGCCGCGGTTTCGCCTCGTTCGAGTACAGTTTCGACCGTTTCCAGGCCGCGCCACTGGTGAAGCTGGATGTGCTGATCAACGGCGAACGGGTGGACTCGCTGTCGGTCATCGTCCACCGCGATCAGGCCCAGTACCGGGGTCGCGAGCTGGCGGTCAAGTTGAAGGAACTGATTCCTCGCCAGATGTTCGAGGTCGTGATCCAGGCCGCCATCGGTAATCAGGTCATCGCCCGCACCACCGTCAAGGCGCTGCGCAAGAACGTGCTGGCCAAGTGTTACGGGGGCGACGTGAGCCGCAAGCGCAAGTTGCTGGAGAAGCAGAAAGCCGGCAAGAAACGGATGAAACAGGTCGGCAAAGTGGAAATTCCCCAGGAAGCGTTCCTGGCCGTGTTGCAGGTGGACAAAAACTCATGAGACACGTGGTCTCGCCGTATGGATTTTTATGCTCATGAATATTGATTTCGCCGCCGTGCTGGTGGCACTGACCGTATTGACCGGTGGCATCTGGCTGCTGGATACGCTGGTATTGGCGCCGCGCCGAACCCGTGCCCCGATGGTGGACACGGTCGGTCAGGCGCGGCTGGTGGCGGGGAAGCTGCCATGGTACGTGGATCTGTCGAAGTCGTTCTTTCCGGTCATCCTGGCGGTGCTGATGCTGCGCTCGTTTGTCGTCGAGCCGTTCCGCATTCCTTCGGAATCCATGCTGCCTACCTTGCTGAAGGGTGATTTCATCCTGGTCAGCAAGTTTGCGTATGGCTTGCGGTTGCCGGTGCTCAACACCAAGATCATCGGCAATGGCCAACCGGAGCGGGGAGATGTGGCCGTGTTCCGTTATCCGCGCGAGCCAACGGTGGCGTACATCAAGCGGGTGGTCGGCCTGCCCGGCGATGTGGTGGAATATCACGCCAAGCAATTGCGGATTAACGGCCAGCCGGTCCCGCTGACGTTGATGCCGGCCAATCCCAGCGAACCGGGTTATCGGCAATTCGAAGAGCGACTGGGCGCGATGACTCATCGCATTCAGGTGCTGGACGACAACCGCTGGGGGTTGGTCGGATTCTGGCCCGAGATTCAGGTCCGCCGCGGACCGGATGGCGCGGTCAGTTGGAAATACCAGGTGCCGGCCGGGCATTATTTCGTCATGGGCGACAATCGGGACAACAGTAGCGACAGCCGGGTTTGGGGGCCATTGCCGGAAGAAAATCTGATCGGTAAGGCCTTCTTCATCTGGATGAATTGGGATTGTGTAACCTTTAATGGTCGGTGCGGCCGAATCGGCAGTAGGATCCAGTAGGCGAACCTGGGAGATACGAACGATGCGCGCGAAACAGTTGGCGAAAAGCGGACGAGTTGGGAAACAGCGTGGCATGACCGTCATCGGTATGTTATTGCTGATCATTGTGATCGCATTTGTCGCGTTGATCGGCATGAAGGTGGTGCCCATGTACATCCAGATGTTCACGGTCAAGTCGACGATCGAGAGTATCCGCAAGGAACCGCAGTTGGCGCAGATGAGCACGACCGACATCCAAAACGCCATCCAGAAGCGCTTCGATATCGGTTATGTCGAAAATATTACGGCCAAAGATCTGAAGATCCGCAACGAGCGCGGCAGCCGGGTACTCGACCTGGTCTACCAGGACGAGCGGGATTTGTTTTATGGACTCTCCGTGGTGTTGAAAGTCAACGAAACCATTCCGCTGACGCCGAAGCCGTGAACCCGCCGCTATCCCGCCTGAGCGCCGTTCTGGGTTATACCTTCCGTCAGCCCGAGTTGTTGGAAGAGGCGCTGACCCACCGCAGCGCCTCGCCGCACAACAACGAGCGACTGGAGTTTCTGGGCGATGCGCTGCTGAACCTGATCGTGGCCGAGTACGTATTCCAACATTACCCCAAGGCCAGCGAGGGTGAATTGAGTCGGTTGCGATCCAGCTTGGTCAAGGGTGAAACCTTGGCGGAACTGGCGCGCGGCCTGCAAGTGGGAGACTGGTTGCGCTTGGGTTTGGGCGAACTCAAAAGCGGAGGCTTCCGCCGCGAATCGATTCTGTCGGATACGTTGGAAGCGATTTTCGGCGCGGTTTATCTGGACAGTGATCTGGCCGCCTGCCGCGATTTGGTGTTGCGCCTCTACCGGGACTGCCTGGCGCGGTTGGCCGACGCCAGCGATTTGAAAGATCCGAAAACCCGTCTGCAGGAATGCCTGCAAGCCCGGCAACAGCCGCTGCCGGTCTATAACGTGCTGGAGATCGGCGGCGAACCGCACGCGCAACGCTTTACGGTGGAGTGCGCGGTCGCCGAGTTGCGCGCGGTCGCGGTGGGAAGCAGTCGCCGCAAGGCCGAGCAGGAAGCCGCCCGCCGCTTGTTGGAACAGCTGCGATGACCGCGATCCGCGCCGGTTACGCCGCTTTACTGGGTCGGCCCAACGTCGGTAAATCCACCCTGTTGAATCGGCTGATTGGCCAGAAGCTCAGCATCACCGCGCCCAAGCCGCAGACCACCCGGCACGTCATTCTCGGCATCCAGACCCTGCCGGACGCCCAAATCGTCTATGTGGATACCCCAGGTCTGCACCGTCGGGGTCAGCGGGCCTTGAACCGTCACCTGAACCGGGCGGCGGCCAGCGTGTTGGGCTATGTGGATGTGGTGGTATGGCTGGTCGAGGCGTTGCGCTGGACCGAAGAGGATGAAGATGTCCTGCAACGGCTGACGGATTTCGCGGGGCCGGTGGTGCTGGCGGTCAATAAGGTGGACCGGATCGCCGACAAGAGCCGGTTGCTGCCGTTTTTGCGGGAGTTGGCCGCGAAACGGCCGTTCAGCGAAGTGGTGCCGCTAGCGGCGATCGACGGCGACAACGTGGCGGCTTTGGAGCAGGTGATCGCGCGCTTGTTGCCCGTCGGTGAGTTGTTGTTTCCCACGGAGCAGATCACCACCGCCAGCGAACGCTTCCTGGCGGCCGAGTTGATTCGTGAAAAACTGACTCGGTTGTTGCGCGAGGAATTACCCTACGCCCTGACCGTCGAAATCGAACATTTTGCCGACGAAGGCCGGCTGGCACGCATCCACGCGGTGATCTGGGTGGAGCGCGAGACGCAAAAGGGGATCGTCATCGGTGGGAAGGGAGCGACGCTGCGCGAGGTCGGCCGCCAGGCTCGCGAAGACATGGAACGCCTGTTTGACCGTAAAGTGTTCCTGCAAACCTGGGTCAAGGTGCGCGAGGGTTGGTCCGACGACGAGCGGGCGCTGCGCGGTTTGGGATACGCCGACTCGCGGAATCCTTGAACCCCCACGTCAATCGCCGGGTTCCTTCGCGTCATGCGCGTGCTACTGCAACCCGCCTTCATTTTGCACCGCCGTCCTTATCGCGATACCAGCTTGTTGCTGGACGCATTCAGTCACGATCACGGTCGTTTGGGTTTGGTGGCGCGCGGCGCCGCATCCGCTCGCTCGCGGCTGAAAAGCGTGCTGCAACCGTTCGTGCCATTGCTGCTGTCCTGGAGCGGGACCGGCGATCTGGCGGCCTTGACGGCGGCCGAGGAAACGGGGCGACCCGCGCCGTTGCCGCCCGGCCAAGTGTTGGCCGGACTCTATGTCAACGAATTGTTGGTGCGCTTGTTGCCGAGGTGGGACTCGCTGCCCGGACTGTTCGCCGCTTATCGAGTGCTGCTGGCGGAGCTGACGACGGCGGCCGATGCGGAACCGTCGTTGCGGCGGTTCGAAAAATGCCTGCTGGAAGAACTGGGCTACGGGTTGAGCCTGGAGCGCGAAGCGGCCAGCGGGATGCCGATCATTGCCGAGCGGCGTTACTGCTACGTGTTGGATCGAGGTCCGCTGGCCGACGATCCGGGGGCGCCCGGCGTGTCGATTTCCGGTCGGGGACTGCTGGCGTTGCGCGACGGGATACTGGCCGACCCCGCCGTGTTGCGGGAGGTCAAGCGCCTGACCCGCGCCGCCTTGGCCGCGCAGTTGCGGGGACGGGCGCTGAAGACGCGGGAGCTGTACCGGGCCAAGCGGGAGCCGCGGCCGGAATGATGCGATTTCGAGCATTCACCCAACGCCCGTGGCGCGACGGCGGCTCTATGGAAAGCCGTGCAGCACCGCCTGGGTTTCCGCCGCCGACATGCGCGGCCCCAGGCTGGTCACCAGTTTGGCCGATGCCGCCGAGGCCAAGGCACCGGCGCGCCGGTGGTCCCAACCCCGCCCTCGGCCATAGAGGAAAGCGCCGGCGAACATGTCCCCGGCGCCAACCGTGTCCACGGCTTCGACTTTGACCGGGTCGATGCCGATCAGCGTTCGGCCATCCCAAACCAGCGCGCCCCTGGAACCCCGGGTGATCACAAATTCCTGGCTGAGGGTCTTCAGGTAATCGATAGCGCTATCCAGATCCGCGGCACCCACCACACCCTTGGCCTCGTCCTCATTGGCGAATAGCAGATCCACGCCCGAGCCGATCATCTCCA
>JAGRHI010000075.1:1631-9819 GCA_020445045.1 Candidatus Competibacteraceae bacterium | reverse complement strand
TTGCAGACGGGGTCGCTGACCACCACCTTCACCGCGTCGCAGGGGCTCATGCTGATGATCCCCAACATGTACAAGATCGCCGGCGAGCTGACCTCGGCGGTATTCCACGTCGCCGCCCGCTCGCTGGCGACGCAGGGTCTGTCGATCTTCGGTGACCATCAGGACGTGATGGCGGTGCGCCCGACCGGGTTCTGCCTGCTGGCCTCCGGTTCGGTGCAGGAAGCCCACGACATGGCGCTGATCGCCCAGGCGGCCACCCTGGAAGCGCGGGTGCCCTTCATCCACTTCTTCGACGGTTTCCGCACCTCGCACGAGGTGAACAAGCTCACTCTGCTGTCGGATGACGAAATCCGGGCGATGATCCGCGACGATCTGATCTTGGCGCATCGTGCCCGGGCGTTGAACCCCGACCGGCCGTTCATTCGCGGCACCGCCCAGAATCCCGATGTCTATTTCCAGGGCCGCGAAACGGTCAACCCGTTCTATGCCAAGGTGCCCGGCATCGTGCAGGCGGCCATGGACAAATTCGCGGGTATTACCGGTCGCCGCTACAACTTGTTCGACTACGTTGGCGATCCGAACGCCGAGCGGGTGGTGATCCTGATGGGTTCCGGCCAGGAGACCGCCTGTGAAACCGCCGCTTATCTCAATGCGCGCGGCGAAAAGGTGGGGGTGCTCCAGGTGCGTCTCTACCAGCCGCTGTCGGCCAGCCATTTCCTGGCGGCATTGCCGGCCAGCGCCAAGTCCATCGCTGTCCTGGAACGCACCAAGGAGCCGGGCGCGACCGGCGAGCCGATGTATCTGGAAGTGGTCAACACCCTGGTCGAAGCGCAGATCGAGGGGACTTTGCCCACATCGGTCATGCCTCGGGTCATCGGCGGTCGCTATGGCTTGTCCTCCAAGGAATTCACGCCGGCGATGTGCAAGGCGGTGTTCGACGAATTGCGCAAGGACAAGCCCAAGAACCATTTCACCGTCGGCATCGTCGACGACGTGACCCACACCAGTCTGGATGTCGATGCGAACTTCGTGATCGAGTCCGACCAGGTGGTGCGCGCGATGTTCTATGGGTTGGGCGCGGACGGCACGGTCGGCGCCAACAAGAACTCGATCAAGATCATCGGCGACGATCCCGACTTTTACGCCCAGGGCTATTTCGTCTACGACTCCAAGAAATCCGGCTCGCAGACCGTTTCCCATTTGCGTTTTGGGCCGGAACCGATCCGCTCGCCCTATCTGGTGCAGTCGGCCAATTTCATCGGTTGCCATCAGTTCAATTTCCTTAACCGTGGCGATGTGCTCAAGAACGCCGCGCCAGGCGCCGTGTTCCTGCTGAATACCAGTCCACACGAGCCAGAGGAGATCTGGGAGCGAATTCCCCGGCCGGTGCAGGAAGAGATCATCGCCAAGAAACTGAAGGTCTACGGTATCAATGCCGAGAAGGTGGCCCGCGACAACGGCATGGGGACGCGGATCAATACCATCATGCAGACCTGTTTCTTCGCGATTTCCGGGGTATTGCCGCGCGATAAGGCGATCGAGAAGATCAAGTACTCGATCAAGAAGACGTATATGCGCAAGGGCGAGGAGGTCGTGCGCAAGAACTTCGAAGCGGTGGACAACACGCTGGTCAACCTGCGCGAAATCCCGGTGCCGGCGCAGGCGACCAGTACCATCGAATTACCACCGACCGTATCGGCCAACGCGCCGGAGTTCGTGCGGAACGTGACGGCGATGATGATGGCCGGGCGTGGCGACGAACTGCCGGTCAGCGCCCTGCCGGTGGACGGTACCTATCCCAGCGCCACCACCCAGTGGGAAAAGCGCAATATTTCCAACTTCGTGCCAGTCTGGGAGCCGGATGTCTGCATTCAGTGCGGCAATTGCAGCATGGTCTGCCCGCACGGCGTCATCCGTTCCAAGTTCTACAACGAGTCCAGCCTGAACAGTGCCCCGAAGGCCTTCAGGACCGCGCCCATCGATGCCCGGGGTTTCCCGGACATTCGTTATACCCTGCAGGTTTATCTGGAAGACTGCACCGGTTGTGGGTTGTGCGTCGAGGTCTGCCCGGCCAAGAGCAAGGAACAGACCGGACGCAAGGCCATCAACATGGCGCTCAAGGAGCCGGTGCTGGAGGACGAGAAGGCCAATGTGCGTTTCTTCGAGACCCTGCCGGAAATGGATCGCGGCCGAGTGGATTTCTCCACGGTGCGCGGGGTGCAGTTCCTGCCGCCGTTGTTCGAGTTCTCCGGTGCTTGCGCCGGATGCGGCGAAACGCCCTACGTCAAGTTGCTCTCGCAATTGTTCGGCGATCGGTTGTTGGTGGCCAACGCCACTGGTTGTTCCTCGATCTATGGCGGCAACCTGCCGACCACGCCGTGGTCGGTCAACAGCGAAGGGCGTGGTCCGGCCTGGTCCAACTCGTTGTTCGAGGACAACGCCGAATTCGGCTTGGGCTTCCGCCTGACCGCCGACAAGCATCTGGAATACGCCAGCGAATTGCTCAAGGCGCTGGCTGGGTCGATCGGTGAGGATTTGGTGGACGAGCTGATCGATGCCGAGCAAACCACCGAGATCGATATTCGCCGCCAGCGGGGCCGGGTGGCCGAACTGAAGCAGCGCTTGCGGGAGATCGCCGACCCACGCGCCCAGCAGTTGCTGGCGATCGTCGACCAACTGGTCCGACGCAGCGTGTGGATCGTCGGCGGTGACGGCTGGGCCTACGACATCGGTTCCTCCGGCGTCGATCATGTGCTGGCCAGCGGTCGCGACGTCAACGTCCTGGTGATGGACACCGAGGTGTATTCCAACACCGGTGGTCAGATGTCGAAATCCACGCCGATGGGGGCCGTCGCCAAGTTTGCGGCGGCGGGCAAACAGATCGGCAAGAAGGACATCGCGTTACAGGCCATTTCCTATGGCAACGTCTATGTCGCGCGTATCGCCCTGGGCGCCAATCCGCAGCAGACACTGCTGGCTTTCCGCGAAGCCGAGGCGTACCGGGGACCGTCGCTGATTCTGGCCTACAGCCACTGCATCGCCCACGGCATCAACATGCAACGCGGGCTGGACCAGCAGCATCTGGCGGTGGAGAGCGGACACTGGCCGCTGTTCCGTTACAACCCGATGGTGCACGAATCCAACGAGAATCCCTTCGTCCTCGATTCCGGGCGGCCGAAGATCCCGCTCAAGACCTACGCCTACAACGAAGTGCGCTACAAGGTGCTGGCCCATACCAACCCCAAGGAGGCCGCGCATCTCATGGAGACGGCCCAGCAGGGGATCAACCGGCGCTGGTCGGTGTACGAGGATATGGCGGCTCGCAGCGGCGACACCTTCCAACCGCAATACAAACCCTAAGGGCGCATGGCGGTTTCGGGCGAGCCGGAACCGCCAGCCATCGGCATTCCGTACGCAGAAGGAATCATCATGGATTTAACAACCAGTTACATGGGGATGGAACTGAAGCATCCCATCGTGGCCTCGGCCGCGCCGCTGTCGGGGAGCGTGGCCAACATCAAGCGCCTCGAAGACGCCGGCGCGGCGGCCGTGGTCATGTTCTCGCTGTTCGAGGAGCAGTTGAAACACGAGAGCGCGGCGCTGGAGTACCTGATGACCGCCGGCACCGAGAGTTTCGCCGAGTCGTTGAACTACTTCCCGGAAGTGGACGATTACACCGTTGGTCCGGACAACTACCTGGAGCTGCTGCGGCAGGCGGCGGCGGCGGTGGACATCCCGATCATCGGCAGTCTCAACGGCATCACCAACACCGGTTGGATCGAATATGCGCAGTTGATGCAGGAGGCGGGGGCGAAGGGGATCGAACTGAACATCTACTATATCCCCGCCGATCTGACCACCAGCGGCCGCGAGGTCGAGGAACGTTATGTCGAGATCGTCAAGGCGGTGAAGGCGGCGGTGACCGTGCCGGTGGCGGTCAAGTTGAACCCGTTTTTCAGCGCCATCGGCGCGATGGCCAAGGCGTTGGACGATGCCGGCGCCGATGCCCTGGTGTTGTTCAACCGCTTCTACCAGCCCGATTTCGATCTGGATAAGCTGGAAGTGGCGCCGAACCTGCAACTGAGCACGCCGGACGAGATTCGCCTGCCGTTGCTGTGGATCGCCATTCTGCACGGACGGTTGCGCGCCTCGCTAGGCGCCACCCGCGGCGTGCACAGCGCAATCGAGGTGGTCAAGTATCTGATGGCGGGCGCCGACGTGGTGATGACCACTTCGGCCCTGCTCAAGAACGGCATCGATTATATCGGTACCCTGCAAAGCGGCTTGCGGACCTGGATGGAGTTGCACCGCTACACATCGGTGCGGCAGATGAAAGGGTCGATGAGCCAGCGCAAGGTCGCCGATCCGACCGCATTCGAGCGCGCCAACTACATCAAGACGCTGGAAAGTTACAAAGGCGACTATCTGTGAGGGCGTCTGTCGTCTGATTGACCTCGACTATCGCTTGGAGGTCTTGCGGGGGTTGCGGGGACGCAATCCCCTTTTTTCTGGCCGTCGCTTCAGGATGGCCCGCGATATTGGCGCGGGACTTCAAGCAGACGGATTTGCGGGTCTGCTTGCGGGTCCACATGCCCTTTTCGGAGCGCGATGCCGTTCAGCGAATTGGCTTCGACATCCTCGTTGCCCCACTGATCCCAACCGGGCCGGCGGAAGCGGGCGAACAATTCCAGGTAAGGGCCGGGCGAGCAGGATTCAATGAGGTGGTAGATCTGATCGGGCTTGCGGGAGTGCTCACGTTTTTGCGAGATCAGCACATTGGTTTGGGTTCGGCCGGGTTGCAGCGTGCGCAAGTGGCCGCGCACGCCGAACAGGATGAGTTCGGTGACGTTACGGAAGTAGAAGCCGACCCCCCGGCCATCCGGGCCGCCATCCTTGCGCACCTTGTACCAAACCAGGTTGGATTTATAGGTGAAGCCCCAGCAGCGCATGACTTCCAGCCCTTCGGCCAGCAGGGCGTTGGGAACCCACAGATACAGATGCGCGTTGGGGGCAAGAAGGGGTTTTACCGGGAGCGCGCACACGTCCTCCAGAGTCATCGTCGGGTAGCGCAGCAACCGTTGATGCTCCGGCGCCATCTTGCCGGTGCGATTCTGGAAACGCCAGGGCGGGTCGGCCAGGACGGTGGCATAGGTTCCGGCGACCTTGGCGGCCAAGTCCTGGGCGGCGGTTGCCTGGATGCTGTCAGCCGTCTTCTTCATGTTGTGTGAGCGCGACCCGGACCCCGTTTCTCGTGGAAAACTTCCACGAACCGCGCCAGTCGTCGTTCGGCGATGGCCGCTCGCAGCTCGCGCATCAGATCCAGGTAGTAGTACAGATTATGAATCGTGTTGAGCCGGGCGCCGAGAATCTCGTTGCACCGGTCCAGGTGGCGCAGATAGGCGCGGCTGTAGTGCCGGCAGGTGTAGCAGCCGCAGGTTTCGTCCAGCGGCCGGGTGTCGGTTCGATACCGGCCATTGCGGATACGGATGTCGCCGTGATGCGTGAATAGATGGCCATTGCGGGCGTTGCGGGTCGGCATCACGCAATCGAACAGATCCACCCCGCGGCGCACGGCCTCGACGATGTCTTCCGGCTTGCCGACCCCCATCAGGTAGCGCGGCGCGGTCTCCGGCAGCAGCGGCACGGTGCAGTCCAGCATCGCCAAGCGCTCCGCCAGCGGCTCGCCAACCGCCAGCCCGCCGATGGCATAGCCGTCGAAGCCGATGTCGCGCAGCCCATCGGCCGAGATGCGGCGCAGGGACGGGTACATGCCGCCCTGGACGATACCGAACAAGGCGGCGGGATTGTCCCCATGGGCGATCTTGCTGCGCCGCGCCCAGCGCAGCGACAGTTCCATGGAGGTTCGCGCTTCGGTTTCGGTGGCTGGGTAGGGCGTGCATTCGTCGAAGATCATGACGATGTCCGCGCCCAGTGCCCGCTGCACCGCCATCGACTCCTCCGGCCCCAGAAACACCAACCCGCCGTCCACCGGTGACCGGAATTTCACGCCGGCTTCGGTGATCTTGCGGATCGCCGCCAGGCTGAACACCTGAAAGCCGCCGGAATCGGTCAGAATCGGCCCATCCCAGTGCATGAAGCCGTGCAGGTCGCCGTGCTGTTCGACGATCGCGGTGCCGGGGCGCAGCATGAGATGGAAAGTGTTGCCGAGGATGATTTCGGCGCCGGCGGCGCGCAGTTCCTCCGGGGTCATGGCCTTGACCGTGCCGTAGGTGCCGACCGGCATGAAGGCCGGGGTTTCCACCGTGCCCCGGTCGAAAGTCAGCCGGCCGCGGCGGGCGGCGCCATCGGTTTGCAGTCGCTGAAAGTGCATGGATATAGAGCGAACCGTGCGGTGGAGGGGCGCTTATCTTGGCGGCAAGTGGCTGGACTGGCAAGGCATGTTGCGTCGGTTTACCGGAATCTCCAGAATCCGGGTTTACCGATGGCTCGGTCGGGATGGTCGTTCAAGCGCCGCGAAGCCCGATTTTTTCTCTTGTTCGAACCGCATGAGGTGTGTCGCGATGAAGCCTTACCGCAGTGTCATTCTCCTGTCATGCTGGTTAATCGCGCTGGCGACCGCGCCCGCCTTCGCGTTCGACTTGCGGCGGGTCACGGTCGGCCCGGCAACGTTTCAAGTCGAGATCGCGCAAACGCCGCAAGAGCGCGAGCGCGGCCTGATGTACCGTCGGGAGCTGCCGCGCGACCGAGGCATGTTATTCGTACAGTCGCCGGGTCCGGCGGTATTTTGGATGAAGAACACCTATATTTCCTTGGACTTGCTGTATTTCGACGCCAACGGCTGGCTATCGCAGATCGAGGCCGACGTGCCGCCCTGCATGACGCCGACCTGTCCGTTGTATCCCAGCGATACCCGCGAGGTGCGCTATATCCTGGAGATCAACGCCGGCGAAGCAGCCCGGCGTGGTATCCGGGTCGGCGACCGCTTGCGCTTGGAATAGCCGACGCGGGCGGGGGTTGTGTGCCCTGTGCCTGATCGGGAAATGAGCTTGGAGTATCGCGATCTTGACCGACCGATGAGTGATCCCATGAACGATGACATCCCGCGTTTCATTCGCTGTGGCCGGGCGTTGTGCGGCGATCTGCCGCAGGCCGAGCGGCGCGAGTGGTGGCTGGCGAACGGTTTGGGCGGCTACGCCGCTGGCACCGTGGCCGGCACCCTGACCCGACGCTATCACGGCCTGCTGGTGGCGCCGGTACGGCCGCCGCTCGGTCGCTGGCTGGTATTCGCCAAGGCCGACGCCACCCTGGTGGACCAGGACCGGGAAATTCCGCTGTTCAGCAATCGTTGGGCCGGTATCGACGTAGTCAACCCATGCGGCCACGTTCATCTCGAATCGTTCCATCTGGAAGGGCGCATGCCGGTTTGGCGTTTCGCGATCGGCGATATCGTACTGGAGCAGCGCATCTGGCTGGAGCCGGGCGCCAACACCAGCTACGTCGCCTACCGCCTGACGCCGGAGAGCGCCGCCCGCGACCTGAAACTGAAGGTTCGGCTGCTGGTGAACGGCCGCGACCATCACGTCAAAACCCAGATGAACGAGTTCCAGCCGGTGCTGGAGGCGCCCGATCCCGCGATGCGGCGGGTGCATACCCCGGATTTCNNATTTCACCCTGCGGCTGTGGGTTCGCGGCGGCATCATGGTGGACGACGGCAACTGGTTCGAAAACTACGATCTGCCGATCGAGCACGAACGCGGCCTCGCGCACCGCGACCATCATTTCTGTCTGGGAGAGGCGGTGCTGACCTTGCGGCCGGGTGTCTGGACCGGCATTGTCGCCAGCCTGCGCGAGGATGCGGAACTCGATCTGGACGCGGCGCCGCAACGATTTCTGGCGCGTGAAGCCCGCTTGCTGGAGCAGGCCGCCACCCAAGTGCCCGAACTGCGACAGGCCCCGGACTGGATTCGGCAACTGGTGCTGGCGGCGGACAGTTTTCTGGTCGCCCGGCCGCTGCCGGATTTGCCCGAGGGCGAGACGGTGATCGCCGGTTATCCCTGGTTCGGCGACTGGGGGCGCGACACCATGATCGCGCTGCCGGGGCTGACGCTGGCGACCGGCCGTTGCGATATCGCCCGCCGCATCCTGCTGACCTTCGCCCGTTTCGCCGATCACGGCATGTTGCCCAATCTGTTCTCCGCCGAAGGCGAGCCGTTGGCCTACAACACCG
>JAGRHI010000075.1:0-1626 GCA_020445045.1 Candidatus Competibacteraceae bacterium | reverse complement strand
ATGCCGCGCTGTGGTACATCGAAGCCTGGCGGGCTTATCTGGAGGCGAGCGCGGACACCCAAACCCTGACCGAGGTATTTCCGGTCTTGCAGGAGATCATCGCTTGGCATGTGACCGGTACCCGTTACGGCATCGGTCAGGACGAGGCCGACGGATTGTTGCGCTGCGGCGAGCCGGGGACGCAGTTGACCTGGATGGATGCCAAGGTTGGCGACTGGGTGGTGACGCCGCGTATCGGTAAGCCGGTGGAAATCAATGCGCTTTGGTACAACGCCTTGCTCTGTCTGGCGGGTTTCGCCCGGCGCTTGCGGCAGTCGCCGACGCTGTACGACGATCTGGCGGCGCGGGTACGGATGGGATTCCGTCGCTTCGTCCGGCCCGACGGCGAGGGCTTGTTCGACGTGCTGGACGGACCCGACGGCAACGATTCCAGTATTCGCCCCAATCAGTTGTTGGCGGTGAGCCTGCCCCACAGCCCACTCGATCCGGCGGTGCGGCAGCGGGTGGTGCGGGTCTGCGGCCGGGAACTATTGACTTCCCACGGCCTGCGTTCCCTGACGCCGCGCCATGCCGAATTCCGGCCCCATTACCTGGGCGATCCGCTGGAACGGGATGGCGGCTACCATCAGGGGCCGGTTTGGGGTTGGTTGCTAGGGCACTATGCCTTGGCCGAATACCGGGTACACGGCGACGCGGCGGCTGCGCAAGCCTGGCTGGAGCCAGTGCGCGATCACCTATTCGATGCCGGCTTGGGCACGGTCAGCGAAATCTTCGACGGTGCACCACCGCACCATCCACGCGGCGCGCCAGCCCAAGCTTGGTCAGTGGCCTGCGTGCTGGAGGCTTGGCAGCGCTTGGAGCGGTTGCGGTTACAGAAGGAAATTGCGCGCGCGCGGTCGCCGGCCGCCGATTGAGTCGAGGCCAGGCCGGTCGCCGGCCGCGCGGTTAGCTGGCCTTGCCCTGGCCTTGGTTCTTGTCCTTGCCGCGGTTCGGTTCCGCGGGCGGCAGCAGGCTGAGCACGGTCCAGCCGGCCGAGGGTTGCAGCGTTTCTCGGGTCGAAAACACCCGGAGCTTGCCCTTGGGGTCGAGCGCGAACAAAGGAATAGCTTGATCGCCCCATTTGTCGCGGAAGGCGGCAAAGTCGAAATTGGCGGTTAGCGGCGTGGCGCGGATGGTGTGGCCCTGATCCAGGCGGTCTTGCAGTCGGGCGAAGGTGACTTGCTCTCCGAACAGCCGAGCGGTGCGATAGGATGGGATCACCCGGTTGCGGTTGATGCTATCCCGCTCCTCGTCCAGGCGCAGGGTGTAGATATGCTCGGCTCCAAATAGCGGCCGGAAGTACAGGCCGGCGAGCGTGTTGCGCTCCATCCACAGCGACATGGCCAGCAACTTGCCGATGCCGGTCAGATCCAGATAGGTATCGGCATGTTCGGATAGGACATTGCCGTGGTAGACCGGTATCCCAGCCATACGGGTCGGGCGGAGGTTCTGCCAGACCGGATCGGCCAGGATCACCGGAATATCCCGCTCGTGCAGTGCCTTGGCTATCGCATGTCCGACCCGAGTGGCGCCCGTCATCAGCACCCCGCGCGGCGGCGGTGCCGCCAGTCCCAGCTTTTTCACCAC
>JAGRHI010000074.1:24313-32840 GCA_020445045.1 Candidatus Competibacteraceae bacterium | reverse complement strand
GCGACCTACGACGATTACGCCATCCCCAGCGGGATCTTGAACGCAACCGTGTCGGGGCTGACCAGCCGTTCGATTCTCAATGCCGCCATCGGTCCGAACGATTTTCACGGTTGCGTGTTCTACCAGGAGTTCACGCCGCACGACCGGTCCGGTTGGTTTCTCGACCGGGTGGCCGGCTATTTCGCCGCCGCCGAACCGGTTCCGTTACGCCGCGATCCCGAAGAACGGCGGGAGCGGCATCGAGCGATGACGGGTTTTCTAAGCCGGTTGCACGCCCGCTACCGCGTCAGCGACCGCAATTTCGTCAAGCCGGGCGTGGCCGAGGCTACTCGGGTGTTGCTGCGCCGATTGCCGGGTCTGCTGCTGTTGCGCGACGCCGATCATCCCGATACCGGGCATTTGCGATTGCTGGCCGAGGAAAAACGGGTTCCTGTCGTTATCGATCCGGCCATGCCCATCCAGGCCACCGCCCTGATCGAGGATTTGTCATGAGCCTTATTTCGCTCGATGCTCGCGCCTTGCATCCTGGAGGACGCGCTTACGCCGAACCCGCGCCCTTGGTGTCGGCGGCATCGTTGGGCGCCGCGCTGTACGTGCCCGCCAGCCGGCCGGATTTGACGGCCATCGCCCGCGATCATCGGCGATCCGGTGCGCGGGCGTTGATCTTCTGCACCGAGGATGCGGTGCACGAGCGGGATTTGGAGCGGGCGTTGGCCCAACTGGCGGCGCTGCTGCCGCGGCTGGATCCCGGACCGCCACTGAAATTTATTCGCCCACGCAATCCGGTGGTGTTGCGGCGACTATTGCGGATGGAGGGCATCGAGCGGGTGCGGGGTTTCGCGCCACCCAAATTCGACCCGCATACGCTGAGTGATTGGTTGAAGGTTTGGGACGACCGACATGGGCATTATCTGATGCCGATTTTGGAGACCGCTGCGGCCTTCGACCGTCGCCGGATGGAACTGCTGCGCGATCGATTGGAGGAGAGCGGGTTGCGCGAGCATGTCCTGTGTTTGCGCATCGGCGGCAACGATCTGTTGAATCTCCTCGGCATCCGCCGGGCGCGCGGCGCGACGGTGTACGATACGCCGCTGCGTGGGGTGATCGCCGATCTGGCATGCGTCTTTCATCCAGCCGGCTATCGACTCAGCGCGCCGGTGTTCGATTATCTAGATACGCCGGACGTGTTGGTGCGCGAGGTGGAAGCCGATTTACAGCATGGCCTGATCGGCAAGACCGCGATTCATCCCACGCAAATTCCGGTGATCGAGGATTGCTATCGAGTGCCGCGCGAAGACTACGAGATGGCGGCGGCGCTGGTGGCGCCGGACGCGGCGGCGGTGTTCAGGATGCACGATTCATTCTGCGAACCGACCACGCATCGACGCTGGGCGGCGGCGGTGCTGGAGCGGGCACGAGTGTTCGGGGTAAAGGAATGAGCGCGTGGACTCAAGATTTCGAATTTTCAAGTTGAGTGTTTAAGTGATGGCCATTCATGGCGATGCCAGCACTTTGCGCAATTCGCCGGGCAAGGTGCTGGAAATCTTCATAACACTTCTTTACGGCATCGACGTGGGCGCCGATGGCGCCATCGGCGGGTTTGAGAAAAAACATGGGCTTGCGAACCTCCATGGCCAACGGCATCAGGCTGCGATAATGCTTGAGCAGCGCCAGCGAGTAGGGGTCTTGGTCGACTTTTGGAGTTCTTGAAACCGGCTTTTCATCCAGCACGGCGGTGCGATAGATCGATGGAATTCGTTCCATCCAGCGTTGATAGGCTTTAACCGGTCTCGAATCGCGGATGCCATGTTGCATGACAATATATCCGGCCGGTTGCATGGCTCCCTTGGGCATTGGCAGATCGGAAGGCGCTTTAGCGAGTAATTCGGCCCAGATGGCGCGCCAGTCGCGCAAGGTTGGACCCAGGTTTTTAAGTCCTTGCAGGGAAAACAGATCGGGAGCGAGAGGAAGATAAATCTGATCGGAAGCAATCAGCGCCGAACGGTTGATGGCGCCGAGGTTGGGGCCGATGTCGATCAGCGCCATTTCCGCTCCCCATTTTGTAGCCGATTCAATAATGCGATGAAACGCCGTCATGATCCGAAAAGCCGACTCGTCGTGATTATGGCAACGGGGCCAGGCGTCGGATAGCTTATCCTCGAAGCGAGAGAGACCAAGGTCACCCGGTACTACCCCCAAGGAAGGATTAATTTTCTCCACATGAGGTTTGGCAATATCACCGATGCCGCGAAGAATAGGGCGTATGGCTCCATACACTGTTTGTGGATGTTCATCGTCGTCGGGCCACAATTCTTCCAGACGCTCCTCGTCCAAAAACATTGCGGTTAAGTTGGCCTGCGGGTCAAGGTCGACGGCCAGCGTGGGGATACCATGGTCGGCGAACATCCAAGCGAGATGATAGACCAGTGAGGTTTTTCCAACTCCTCCCTTGTTGTTGAAGAAAGCGATGGTCTTCATTCCGGTCTCCGGTAGGTCTTAACTAGAACGGAATGCTCGTCGAATTCGAATTGCGCGGGAGGATTGCCGTTGGCTTTAAGCAAGGATTGCGCCCGGTGCACGCCGTAACCGAAGCGGTTGACAAAACCCAGCGTCTTCATTGCTTCCGCGATGATGGGATTACGATAACTGTTGCGTGTAGGAAAATTTTCGCGAGTGGCTTCTCCATAAAGACCGCCTGGATTCATGATCTCGATATGATCGCCAAACACGTAAAAGCGGATCGGTGTATTGCTATCGTAATTACGGTGCATGACCGCATTCATCAACAATTCGCGCAGTGCCCACTCAGGATAATCGGGGAGTAATTTTTCCCGCAACCCAGCAGTCGGTCTGAGGTGGGTTTGTATCAAGGTCTTGATCCGAAACTCCAATTCACGCAGCACGGATTGTAAGTCGCCCGATATTTCCGCTTGATCATCGGGGATATCGGTCAGGTCGGTGTTTGGCAATTTCAGGTATTGGACGTAGGCGCCAGGTAGAAAATAACGGGGATTTTTACCAAATAGCAGAATGCCGGCATGAGTTGGGCAATTTCGCTCTGGATTAAAGAAATGCAGCGAGCCAAGTTGTTGCTCGATTGATCGTTGATTAGCAGCAATAGTTTCCGAGTCAATCGCTTCATGGCGATAAGCTTCAAATTGCCCTAGAGCCAAATCGCTGATATTGCTTTCCAAGCATGGGCGGGCGTCGAAAGATCGCGCTAGCGCAACGCGCCGTTCGGTCAGAATACGTTCTTCCTGTTCGTTGGCGATGCCTTTACGTGGCCCGACTCGAATCCATACCCGTCCTTTGTAGCGCACGGGCGGTAGATCGGACGGCAAAACCTCGACCACCGCCACATCGCCATCGTCGAAATTGAAATGGGTGATGTGCATCGCCGGTTGCGGCAGCACGTTGCCATCGGAGCGGATGGCGCCAAGATTTTTCAGTAGATCGTCAGTGACTTTAAGCCCGGAGCGTTGACCATTATCCCTTACGCCAATCAACAGATAACCCGGTTGACGATGGCCGGGTAGATCATTGGCAAAAGCGCAGATGGCTTCGCCGAATTTATCGGTATCCTTTGTCGAAACCGTTCGCTCGACACGATCCAGTTCGAGATCGGAAAGCAGAGCGGAAAGCTGGTCGTGCGTTAGCATGAAAATCGGGAACTCCGCTTCATCAATCGAAGATCTTCCCCGGATTCATGATCCCGTTCGGGTCGAACACTTGCTTGATCGCGCGGAGATAGCCGATTTCGGTCTCGTCGCGGGTGTAGTGCAGGTACGGTTTCTTGGTCAGGCCGACGCCGTGTTCGGCCGAGATGCTGCCGCCATGACGGCGCAGCACCTCGAACAGATGCTCGCTCACCGCTCCGCACTTTTGCGCGAACGTGGCCGAATCCAGGTCCGTCGGCTTGAGGATGTTGACGTGCAGGTTGCCGTCGCCGATGTGGCCATACCACAGCACCTCGAAATCCGGGTATTCCCGTGCCAGCAGTTTGTCGATTTCCGCCAACAGCGCCGGTACTCGCGAAATCCGTACCGCGATATCGTTCTTGTAGGGTTGGTGCTCCGAAATCGACTCGCTGATATCCTCGCGCAGCCGCCACAATTCCTTGGCTTGCGTTTCGCTCTGGCTGATGACGCCGTCCGCCAGCCAGCCCTGTTCGGCGCAATGTTCGAACAACGCCAGCGCTTGGTCGGTATGCGATTCATCCGGGTTCTCGAACTCGACCAGCACGTAGTAGGGCGTTTCAGTGTCGAATGGGCGCTGCATCCCTTTTTTCAGTACATGGCGCAACGCCAGTTCCGAGAAGAATTCGAAGGCGCTCAGTTCCAGCTTGTTGCGGAAGACATGGTACAGCGACATCACACCATCCAGGTCGGGTACGCCCAGCACCATGACACTGGGTTCACGCAAGGGTCGGGTCAGTTTCAGCGTTGCTTCGACGATGATCCCTAGTGTGCCTTCGCTGCCGACGAACAGGTGCCGTAGATCGTAGCCGCTGGCGTTCTTGATCAATCCTCGGTTGAGATCGAGTAGATCACCGCGCCCCGTCACCACCTTCAATCCCGTCACCCAGTCGCGGGTCAGGCCGTAGCGGATCACTTTGATGCCGCCGGCGTTGGTGGCGATGTTGCCGCCGATCTGGCTGGAACCGCGCGAGGCGAAATCCACCGGATAGTACAAATCATGGTCGCGGGCGAAATTCTGTAGCGCTTCGGTGACCACGCCGGCCTGGCAGGTCACGCTGCGGTCGGTCGGGTCGAATTCGAGAATCTGGTTCATTCGCTCCATGGAGACCACGATCTCGCCTTGGTGGGCAACCGCCGCGCCGCTGAGGCCGGTGCGGCCACCCGACGGTACCAGCGCCAGGCGATGCTCGTTGGCGTAGCGCACCAGTTGCCGAATTTGCTCGACACTGCCCGGCAGTACCACCGCCAGCGGATTCGGTGTGTAGAGCCGAGTCCAGTCGCGGCCGTAATTCAGGCCACTGTCCGGGTCGGCGCGAACCTGGGCGGGTTCGATGAAGGAACGGATGCCGTCGAGTAGGGCGGCGGCCGATTCGTTGCGGGTAGGCATGGTCGTCAACAGTTGTCGCCGTGGGAAAAAAGAGGGTAAGGTTACTTATCCATTCATGGATAAGACTTCATTCAAGCGCATTCTATCACCGGCGGAACTCCACGCGGCCATGAGCAAAACCTCGCTCGACAAGAGCAAGATCAAGATCCTGTTGCTGGAAGGTGTCCATGCCAGCGCCGTCGAGGCGTTCCAGGCGGACGGCTATTCCACCATTGAAGTGCATCCGAAAGCGCTGCCCGAATCGCAGTTGCTGGAGTCGATCGGTGACGCCTATTTGGTCGGCATCCGCTCGGCGACCCAGTTAAGCGCCCGCGTCTTCGAGCACGCTCCCCGGCTGATTGGCGTCGGCTGCTTTTGCATCGGCACCAATCAGGTGGATCTGGACGTCGCCCAGGAACGCGGTATTCCCGTATTCAACGCGCCGTTTTCCAATACCCGCAGCGTGGCGGAGCTGGTGTTGGCCGAAATCGTGCTGCTGATGCGCGGTATTCCCCAGCGCAATGCCGTGGTCCATCGCGGCGGCTGGATCAAGACCGCCACCGGTTCCCACGAAGTGCGTGGTAAATGCCTGGGTATCGTCGGCTACGGCCACATCGGCACCCAGGTCGGATTGCTGGCCGAGGCGCTGGGGATGCGGGTGGTGTTTTACGACATCGAGACCAAGCTGGCGCTGGGCAATGTTCAAGCCTTGCCGTCGTTGGACGCCCTCCTGGAGCTTGCCGACGTGGTGACCCTGCATGTTCCGGAAACGCCGGGGACTTTTCGGATGATCGGCGCCGAACAACTGGCGCGGATGAAGCCGGGTTCCCATTTGGTCAATGCCGCTCGGGGTACGGTGGTGGATATCGACGCGCTGGTGGCGGCGCTGGAGTCCAAACATTTGGCCGGAGCGGCGATCGACGTGTTTCCGGTGGAGCCGAAAGCCAACGACGAGGAATTCATCTCGCCGCTGCGCCGCTTCGATAACGTGCTGCTGACCCCGCATGTCGGCGGCAGCACCGAGGAAGCCCAGCAGAACATCGGTCTGGAAGTGGCGGGCAAGCTGCTCAAGTACAGCAACAACGGCTCGACGCTCAGTTCGGTCAACTTCCCCGAGGTTTCGTTGCCCGAGCACCCCGGCAAGCATCGGTTGCTGCATATCCACCACAATCGGCCGGGCGTACTGTCGCGGATCAACGCCATTTTTTCCGAACAGCGTATCAACATCGCCGGCCAGTACCTGCAAACCAACGCCAGGATCGGTTACGTGGTGATCGATCTGGATAGCCACGAACGCGCCGAGACGCTGCATTTGAAGAAACGGCTGGAGGAAGTGGACGGTACGATTCGAAGCCGGATTCTATACTGAGCCGAAAGGGTCGACGCAGGCACGGCAATGAGGTCAACAGGCGATGTCGTTGCGAGATGAATTACTGAAAGCGGGGCTGGTTCCTTCCGAGCAGGCTAAGAAGCGGGACTCGGACGCGCGCCGGCAGGAGCATCAGCGCAAGAAAAACAAGGCGCTGGGCGCCGAGGAGGCGGCACGGCGCGAGGAAGCGCGTCAGCGGGCCGAGGCCGAACTGGCCCGCAAGCGCGAGCAGGATCGACGGTTGAACCAGCGGCGCGAAGCGGAAAGACAACAGCGGGAACACGCTGCCCGCGCCCGTCAGTTGATCGATGCCCACCGGCTGAACGAGCCGTCGGCGGAGGCGATCTACAACTTTCAGGATGGCCGCTTTATCCGCGCCGTCCGGGTTACGCCCGCTCAACGCAAGGCGTTGGCCACGGGTCGCTTGGCCATCGTCCGAGGCGATCGCGGCGAGTTCGATTTTCCGTTGGTGCTCCGAGAGACCGCGGACAAGCTGGCGCAATTTACGCCAGAGCGTGTGCTGTTGCTATACCCCGAAAGCGAGGACGACGAAGCCGAGGACGAGTGGGGAGATTGAAGGTTGGGTCGGTGGTGTTCCCGATCCTGATCCCGTAGGATGACGGCCAATCCATCGTCGGTCCAGGAAAGTATCGAGTCCGTCTCAATCCAGATGGTTTTTATACCATCACCTTTATTCCATCATTACATATCAACCGCTTTTTTCACGCGCAACTGGGTCGAGTCGTTCCAATAAGCGTTGTCGATAGTGATCTTCCAGCAGCAGGTTGATCGGTTGGCGGCGGTTGGCGGCCAGCCGTAGTTGCAATAATTCAAGACGGGCCCGCGCCCGGCTGCGTTCGCTGTCCGGCAGTTGTTGCAGCAACTGTTCGGCCTCGCGTAGTTCCTTGCGCAACTGGAGTTCCGGTGGCAGGAAGCCAGCGTTTTTGAGGAGTCGATAGGCGGCGCGCAACTCCTCGGGAATCGCCGAGTCGTCATCAAGGCGCAACGGCCTGCCCTCGCCGGGCAGGCCACTCAGTTCGCCGCGCTCGATGGCCTCGTGAATGCGGGCTTCAGCGATTTGGTCGATGGGGTTCATGCCGTCTCTGGTGAACTCGGCTCAAGCCGCTTCATCCATCATCAAAGCGAACACGGTAACGGTCTGAGGTTCGATCTGGAAGTCGTCACCGGTATCGATCAGGAGCTCGCCCGTGGCAAGCTGAGGTCGCGAGGTGTCGAGCAGGCAGCGCCAACCGCGGGCATTGCGAACGTCGGGCATGCGAAACGGCACGACGGCTTTCCCGGCATTGAAGATGGCGAGCAGGGTATCGTCGGTTTCCGGATAACCGTCTGGTGTAAAGCACTCGCCGGTATCACCCGCCAGCAACATACCGAAACAGCGGGCCTTGGCCTCCTGCCAGTGATGATCACTCATGATGCCACCGCCGGGGCTGATCCATTCGATGTCGCGCAAGCCCGTGGTTTTCGAAGTCTGCAGCCCGTGCAGGAATCGCGGCCGACGCAGTACCGGATGCTCGAAACGCAGGTGGATCAATCGGCGCACGAAATCCTGAAATTCCAAATCCTCGGCGGGTATATCGTGCCACTCCAGCCAATTGATCTCGTTGTCCTGGCAGTAGGCGTTGTTGTTGCCATTCTGAGTGCGCCCGGATTCGTCGCCGGCCAGCAGCATGGGCGTGCCCTGGGCCAACAATACGGTGGCCAGCATGTTGCGACGCAGGCGCAGACGCAGCTGCCGGATGGCCGGATCGTCGGTTGGTCCTTCGACGCCCTGGTTGTAGCTGAAATTCGAAGGGTGACCATCGCGGTTGTTTTCGCCGTTGGCTTCGTTGTGGCGTTCGTTGTAGCTGACCAGGTCAGCCAGGGTGAAGCCGTCGTGGCTGGCGATGTAATTGACCGAAGCCGAAGGCCGCCGACAGTCGTGATCGAACAGGTCGCTGGATGCCAGCAGGTTGGAGGCCAAGCGCGGCAGCATGCCGTCATCGCCACACCAGAACCGGCGCACGGTATCGCGGAAACGATCGTTCCATTCGGTGGTGCCGGCCGGGAAACCACCGAGCTGGTAGCCGCCGGGGC